>JARLGM010000179.1 GCA_031292755.1 Candidatus Sulfopaludibacter sp. | reverse complement strand
GCCAGACTATTCTGGAATATTCATCTCAATTTGTCCAGGATGAGAGCCACACCCGCATGGGAAATTAGGTGGATGTCCACGGAAGGCTTTGGGCTGATTCATCGTGGATCTCACTTTGCCGGGCTGGCAACTCCGTTGATCTCGCCGGCGCCATCACCACCCGCAGCACGCTGCGCACATACTGCTCGCCGGTGAGCCCTTCGAGAGCGGCGGGCGGGAACTGTACCAGGCCGCGGAAGTAATTGGCCAGTTCTTCGAACAACTCCAGGCGCGCGGCGGGGGCGTAACCGTCGCGTCCAGCGGCCGCCTGGATGGCGTAGCCCACCGCCGCCGGGCTGGCGAGGCTGCGCAGGCGGGCGCTCAGGTGAGGATAAGCGAGCAGCGAATTGTACTTGGCGGGGGCGATCTGTTCCAGGTCGGGCTCTTTGAAGACAGGCTCGCGGGCTACCACGGTGTTGGCCGCCAGGTCTCCCAGGCGCTGGCAACGCCGCGTCAGCAGGCTGGCGGTGCCGCCTACCAGATAAAGCAGCGGTAGCATATCCACCAGGCGCAGCAGGTTGCGGAGCGCCACCTGCGGGAATTGCAGGCGCAGGCCTTGGGCATCCACCACGCGCAGGCGGAGCAGGCGCTTGCCCAACGTCTGGCCGCGCCAGCGCCATTCCAACACGATGCCGTAGCCGATGGACGCCACAAAGAAGAGCACGGCGGAAAGGGCGCCGGCCCAGTCCCTGCTGATGGAACCGAAGCTGTCGGCGGCCTTCCCGATCGCATACGCCGCGGTTCCGAGGGCGGCGACGTCCACGGCCCACGCCAGCGCACGCAACGCCGGAGTCGCCAGTCGATAGCGGAACACCACGCCTTCGGGCGTCTCGATCTCCAGCGAACGCTGGCGCGGCGCACTCATCGCTCGCGGCCCGCCCAGCCAAGAAAGATGGTAAGGCCGGTGAGTTCGCACAATCCGAACGCGATCTTCAGTGAATACGGAACGGCCGGCTGGTGGTATTGCGAGACGAAGCTTTCCATGGTTCCGGCCCAGACCAGCATCACCGCGGCCCCGGCCATGATCGCGAACAGATCGGGAGCGGCGGCACGCAGGCGTTCGGCGCGCGAGGTGCGGCCTCCCCAGCCGGTCAGCGCGTTGGCCAGAATGAATCCTGCCTGGCCGCCCAGTAAAATGGACGGTATCTCCACCACGCCGTGCGGCAGCAGCCAGCCTGCCAGGAAGGTGCCCTGGCCCGCCGCGATGTAGTCGGCACAGACCGCGCCCAGGATTACGCCGTTGTAAAACAGTTCGATGATCGTGCCAAATCCCCACGTCAGCCCCATGGCGAAGACCAGGACGGTCACCTGGATATTATGCGTCATCAACTGCGCGCCGAAGGTTGCCTTGACGCCGCTCAGGCGATCTTCCTTAACGCTTTCTTCCTTCTGCACGCGTTCCGCGGGCGACCCGCCGAGGCCCGGGAAAGGCATCAGAATGGCCTTGGCGCGCGGATCCTGGCGGATGGCGAACCAGCCGAAGGCGCAGCCTAACAGCGTCACCGCCAGAGACAACTGAAAGGCGCCCAGGTGCCGGCGGAACGCACGCGGGAAAGCCAGGATGGCACTCTTCCAACTGAATTTCAGCGGGCCGCGAGTCTCGTGGATTTCCGAATACGCGCGGGACACCAGCGATTCCAGAAAGGCGCGCAGCGATGGATCGGTGGCGAAGGTATCGAGCCGCGACAGATCGGCGGAACAGCGCTCGTACAGATAGTGCAGGCGCTGAATCTCCGGGAGGCTCATGTGGCGCTCGGGAGCAGTCTCCATTACGGAGAGCAGAGCGTGCAGTTCGTCCCAATAGTGGCGCTCGGCGGAAACGAAACGCGGCAGATCGATGATCACAGCACCTGTCTCCTTTTCACGTCGAGATATTGCGAAGTCACCTGCGCCTTGATACGCTCTGGATCCACGATGAAAAGCTTGACGCCGCGATTTTGCAGGGCGATTTTCAAGGTGCGCATGCGATTCCACAGAAGCTGCCCGGCCAGGCCGTCGTAAAGCGAGTCCAGGTCCTCCGGCGCGCGACTGAAAAGCGGGGTCATCCCGCTGGTCTGGGTGACATTGACCAGGACGGCGTGGCGCCGCGAGAGCAGCCCGATATCGCGTTCGAAGGTCTCGGCCAGAAGAGCATCGTCCAGCGAGGTGAAGAAGACCAGTAGCGCGCGGCGGCGCAGATTGGTTTGCAGGCTGGTGATGCAGTCGCGGAAATCGGGACTCACCCGGCCGGCGTGCAGGTTGTAGATGGTCTCGCGGCAGAGGCGGAAGTGGTCCATGCCGTTGCGGGCGCGGAGGAATTTGTGGGTGCGGTCGCTGAAGGTGACCAGGCCGAAGCGGTCGCCCTGGCGCTCGGCTACCAGGGCCAGGTGCAGCGCGGCGTTGACGTAGTTTTCCAGAATGCCTTCGCGGGCGGAGAGGCGTGAAGAGTCGATCACGGCATACACTTCCTGCGCATGTTCCACGCGGTACAGCTTCACGGTGGGATACCCGCGCTTGGCGGTGGCCTTCCAGTGAATGTCTTCAAAGCTGTCGCCGGCAAGGTAGTGGCGCAACTGTTCGAACTCGCGGCCTCTGCCCACCTGCCGGTAGGTGCGGACTCCCAGGCCCGCGGTTTTCAGGAACAGGCCGGCGGTGGCGGGGTCGCGCATGTTGGGATAGACGCGAAAGGTGCAATCCACCGCTTTGGCGGCGCGTGCTTCCCACAGGCCGAGTGGCGAGACCGCTTCAATGTAGATCCGGCGCAGCGGGTGATCGCCGCGGGCGCGCCCGGTGCAGTTCCAGTGCAAAAGCGCGGAGCCCGGCGGAAGGTTGGGATCGAGCACCGGCTTTGCCGATTCCATGCCCTCCGGCATGACCACGCCGACGCGCACTTTGCGATCCGCGCCGCAGCCATTTCGCAGGGTAAGCGGCAGTACGGCGGGAACGTCCTTGGTGAGGCGCAGGTAGGCGGGAGCACCAGCGCCGATCTGTTTCACGCGATGCCAGCCTGCCCAGGCATCCGCCGCGGCCGCGAGCAGGCAAACGGCAAAGAGCGCGCTGCAAGGAGCGGATAAGGCCGGCGAAAATCCCGCAGCCGCCAGCAGAGGCAGGAAGATCGCCGCCGATATCCAGACCAGGCGTTGGGAGGGAACTACCATGCGGACCCGCTACGCTAGGCCAGGCCCGACCGCTCCAGGAGGGCGCGCGGATCGGGTTCGCGTCCCATGAAGCTGCGGTACAGCTCCGCGGGGTCTTCGCTGTCGCCTTTGGACAGGATTTTGGCGCGGAACTCACCGCCAATTTCGGGACTGAAGATGCCGTTGTCGCGGAAGCGGGTGAAGGCGTCGGCGTCGAGCACTTCGGCCCATTTGTAGGAGTAGTAGCCGGCGCCATAGCCGACCGGGGCGGCGAACAAGTGCGTGAACGCGGCGATCATGGCGTGTTGCGGAGGCAGTGGCGCGGGACTGTACTCCTGAAGCACGTTGCGGGTGTAGGCGATGGGGTCGCCATCGCGGGCGGCGGAATACTGGACGTGCAGGAGGAGGTCGATGAAGGAGAAGCCTAGCTGGCGCATCTGGGCGTTAGCGGCGCGGAAGGTGCGGGCTCGCTTCATTTTGGCGAACAGCTCTTCGGGGACGGGCTCGCCGGTTTCCCAGTGACGCGCATACAGGTCCAGGGCCTGGCGTTCCCAGCACCAGTTTTCCATGATCTGGGAGGGGAGTTCCACGAAGTCCCAGGCCACGCTGGTGCCGGCCAGCGAGCGGATTTCGACGCGGCTCAAGAGGTGGTGCAAGAGGTGGCCGAATTCGTGGAAGATGGTCTCGACTTCGCGGTGGGTGAGTAGGGCGGGCTTGCCGCCCACGGGCGGGGTGAGGTTGCCGCAGATGAGTCCGAGGTGGGGTTGGAAGCCGTCCGTGGTGGGGCCGCCGGTGATCAGACTGTCCATCCAGGCGCCGCCGCGTTTGTTTTCGCGGGGGAACCAATCGGCGTAGAAGCCGCCGATGAAGGCGCCGGTTTCGTCGTGCACGTTGTAGTAGCGGACTTCGGGATCCCACGCGGGAACGCCGGCTTCTTCGGTGACGCGGATGCCGTAGAGGCGATTGACGAGATCGAACATTCCGGCCACGACGCGCTCTACCGGGAAGTAGGGGCGGAGAGCTTCTTCGTCGAAATCGTAGAGGGCCCCACGCTGCTTTTCGGCGTAATAGGCGACGTCCCACGGGGCGAGTTCGGGGGCGGAGGGACCTTCCAGGGTGCGGCGGAATTCCAGCAGTTCGGCGTTTTCCTCGCGGAAGCGGCGTTCGGTTTTGGCCTTGAGGTCCTCCAGGAAGGTCATGGCGCGGGCGCCGGTGCGGGCCATGCGGTCTTCCAGCACCAGGTCGGCGAAATTGGCGAATCCGAGGAGAGCGGCCTTTTCGCGGCGCAGTTCGAGAATGCGGACGATGAGGCCGCGGTTGTCGAGAGCGCCCTCGGTGGCGCGCACGGCGTAGGCTTCATATTCGCGACGGCGAATGGAGGCGTCGTCCAGGTAGGTCATGAGGGCGACGTAATCGGGGCCCTGAAGGGTGAAACGCCAGCCTTCCTGATTTTTGCGGGCGGCGCTGGCGCGGGCCGTGGCGATGGCGGTGGGAGGGAGTCCGGCGAGCTGCTTTTCCTCGGTAATGACGAGTTCGAAGGCATTGGTGGAATCGAGGACGTTCTCGGCAAATTTCGTGGTCAGTTTGGTCAATTCCACGTCGATGGCTTCCAACCGCTTTTTGCCTTCGGGGTCCAGTTCCGCTCCGTGGCGGCGGAAGGAGTCCATCGTTTTCGTCAGGAAGCGGCGGCGTTCGCCCGCAAGACTGGCGGCTTCCGGCGTGGCGGCGTATGCCTTCATGGCCTTCCACAGAGGTTCCTGGAGGGGGATGCTGGAATAGAAAGCGCTCACTTCGGGTTGCACGGCATTGAAGGCGGCGCGCAACTCCGGATAGGTGGCGACGGCCTCCAGGTGGCGCACCACGCCCATGGCATAATCGAGCGGCTCGGTAAGCCAATCGAGTGGATGCATGGTATTGTCGAAGTTGCGTTCTTCCTGATCGCGGGCAATGGCGTTCAGGCGCGCTCTCGCTTCGTTCAGGAGTTGCGTGGCTGCCGGCTGCACATGCGCCGCGGCGATTTGGTCGAAGGGGACACGAAACGTTACCGTAAGGAGCGGGTTGGATAGACTGTCACTTTGCATTATTAAGAGGTTAGCAGGTGAGTCTGGCGGTGCAGACCCGTGGCGTGCAAAAAACTACAGAATGGTTAACATAGAAGAACATGGGTTGTACTGAGAATGGGGTGCCGGGCCGCCCTCCACTCGATGAGCGGCTTAACGTCTTTGCCCTGGTAGTTTATATACCTGGAGCTCTGGGCGACTTCCTGGATGAACTCCGCAGGGAATTGGTGCCGCATTACAACCCCCACGCGCATGTGAGCGTCCTGCCGCCGCGGCCGCTGGCCGTGGCATGGGAGACGGCTTCCGGGCAGGCACGCGCCTTAAGCGAGAGTTGGCTACCCTTCGACGTCCACCTCACCGATATTCAGGTGTTTCCGGTAACGAAGGTAATTTATATCGAAATCGGTGGAGGGGCATCGGAGCTGTACCGGATGCATACGGCCATGAACCTGACCGACCTGGCCTTCCAGGAACCGTTCCCGTATCATCCCCACGTCACGCTGGCGCAGGAGATTCCGCATGAGGGAGTGACGGAGGTCCAGGACATGGCGGAGCGGCGTTGGCGGGAGTACCAGGGTCCCCGGGTTTTTCGGGCGGAGCGGGCGGTTTTCGTACAGAACACCGTCGGCAACTGCTGGCTGGATCTGGCGGAGTACTCGCTGGGCGCGGTATCCGTGCGGTAAGCTCGCCGTGCCTCCAGTTCACGAACTGGATGCCGAGCCGCGATCGTAAGGGAGCGGACCGCGTCGGCCGCTATTAGCCGGGATCGGCTCAGGCTTCCAGAGCCAGTACGCACAGCCTCCCGAACGGTGTCGCGCACCCTGCGTGCCTATCGCAGCATGGCAAAGCCGAACAGCGTATCTCCGGCGGCGGCCACCAGGTACTGCGTCCCATCCAGTTCGTAGGTGATAGGCCCGTTGGTGACGCTGTTGCCGAGGTTGGCGTGCCATAAGGGATTGCCGCTGGCGGGGTCGAGGGCCACCAGGTTGCCGGCGCCATCGCCGGCGAAGAGAAGCTTGCCGGCGGTGGACAGCAGTCCGGAACGGCCGCCGCTTTCCCACTTGTGAGTCCACTTTACCTTGCCGGTCTTGTAGTCGATCCCCTCAATCATGGATTCGCCCCACCCGCCGCGATCGTTGCCGCCCCAGCCTTCCGGCTTGTCGCTCGGATCGTAAATGTAATACACGCTGAAGGCGCGCGACGCACTGACGTAGAACAGGCCCGTGTCGGGATCGTAACTGGGAGGCGGCCAGTTGGTGGCCCCGCCCTGGTTCGGCGAGACGAGGGCGCCATCGAGTTGCGGCTCCTTGGCGGCATTGGGAATGGGCGAGCCTTTGGCATCCACGCCCTTAGACCAGTTGATCCTGACGTACTCCGTGCTCGAGAGGTTCTTGCCCGTGGCCCGGTCCAGCACGAAGAAATATCCGTTGCGACTGGCCTGGGCCACCAGTTTGCGCGGCTGCCCGTTGATTACGCCATCGATCAGGACCGGCGTCTGGGTGGCATCCCAATCGTGCGTGTCGTGCGGCGAGGACTGGAAATACCACTGCATTTTGCCGGTATCGGGATTGAGCGCAACGACGGAAGCGGTGAACAGGTTGGCGCCGGCACGGGCCTTTCCGGCGATGACCGGCTGCGGGTTGCCGGTGGGGACGTAGATCATGTTGAGTTCGGGGTCATAGGTGGGGGTGAGCCAGGTCATGCCGCCGCCGTGCAGCATGGCCTCTTCGCTGGGCCAGGTTTCCGAGCCGGGGTCGCCCATCTTCTGCGGGACGGTGTACCAGCGCCATTGCAAGTCGCCGGTTTCGGGGTCGTGCGATTCGATGTAGCCGGGGCGGTCGAGATCGTCGCCGCTGACTCCGGTGATCACGTGGTTGCGAATCACCAGCGGCGCCATGGAGCCGAAGTAATACTGGTCCAGGTCGCAGATCGACTTGCGCCAGCGTTCGGAGCCATCTTTGAGATTGAGCGACACCATATTGCAATCCGGCGTCAGGAAATACAGCCAGTTGCCGTAGACTCCGGCGCCGCGGTTGCCGATGTGCTCCCCGCCGTGAGAGGTCCAACGGTAGTGCCACACTTCGCGGCCGGTGCGCGCGTCGACGGCCCAGACATGGTCGGGCATGGTGAAGTAGAGGACGCCGTTCACCTGGACCGGGGTAGCGGAGATGCGGCCGCCCGAGATGCCGCTGCCGCCTACAGAGCCGTTGGCGCGGTAAACCCATGCCAGACTGAGCGAATTGATGTTGGACTGGTTGATTTTGGACAGCGTGCTGTAGCGGCGGCCGGAGTAATCGCCGTTGTAAGTGGACCAGGTGTCGATGGGTGGCGCTCCCAATTTGGCCGGATTCAGGCCGCCCTGCGCCAGGAGGGCCGCGGAAGCCAGGAAGAGTGTGCCTAGTCCCAAAGTGCAGAACTTAACGGACAACACTCCCTGGCGGTCGTAGCTCTGAACTCGTAGCTGAGCCGCGCGCGTCAGCAAGCGGTCCGGCCCAACAGAGGTGCGCGAATTTCGGCAAGCAGGCACTAGGGCTTTCATTTCAGAGTCTCCAGGTAGGCGACGATATCGTGGATGTTCTTATCGGTATAGCGGTCGAGCAGTTCGTGGTGCATTTGGGCGGGGTCGTTCTTGACGACCTTCAGAGCGGGGGTGCGTTTGAAGGAGCGATATTCGCCGGCGCTATCGCGCAGGGAAACGTTGAAATCGTCGATCTCCAGAAGCCTGCCGGTGACCGGCGGTCCGGAGGCCTGCGTGACGGTGACGGACTGTGAGGGTCCCCCGCGGCCGCCCGGGAACAGGAAGCGCTGCTGCAAGGCCGGAGGATCCATTCGCGAGGCGATGTGGGCGAGGTCGCCGGTGGGTGAGTGGCAGGTGGCGCAGCGGCCCTCGCCATTGAAATAGGCAGCGCCGGCGGTGGCGTCTCCGGTGAGCACGTTCTGAATCTGGAGGGCGGCGCGGAGAGTGTTATAAACCTCTTGATGGAGGGTGTGGGAGAGGTCCTCAATCTGGGCGTCGGTGAGTTGGGCCGCGGGCGTGGTCTGGGTCGGATGGCCTTTGCGGAGGAACGGTCCGATGGTGCTGCCGTAGCGATCGTGCAGGACAATTTCGGAGCGGACCAGATCGGTGCCGCGCTCGCTGCCGCGCGCGTGGGTGCCATGACAGGTGATGCACTCGGCGCCATAGACCTTGCGGCCGCGCACGGCTGCCGCCGGGTCGATGATCTGGCGATCGGCGGGACCGGGCGCGAAGGCGTTGCCGCGTCCCCGGCCTGCGGGCGCGGCGGTGGTGGGCGCCGGGCCGTAAACCGCGGTCAGGTAGTCCAGGATCAGGCCGAACTGTTCGGGCGTGCCCTTGGCGCCGCGCGCAATCATGGAGTTGATGTTTTCCTGCCACTGGGCGCGGGTGCGACGCTGCGCGGTGACTGTCTCCAGCGCGTGACATCCGGCGCAGACCTCCTGAAAGGCTTCTCTCGATCCGGCCGGAGACTGCGCGCTGCCCATCACGGGCGCCACCAACAAGGCCGCTACACATACACCGATTCGCATTCCCGATTCCCCTCCTGCGCCAGGCTGGTCCCAACCAGCCATTGACCAGTGTACAATCGCAACCGGGATTCCATGCGGCTCCTTCGAAATTTGTCACTGCTCTCCGGGTTGGTCGCGGCTGTCATGCCGGCGCAGACCATCCCGGCCGATCTGGCCGGCGTGAAGCCCGGGCCGATTACCGTGGATGCTACCGCGACCGCGCTCGCGGTGCACTGGAAGGACGAACGGCAGCGCGCGTGGGAGGCCGTCTTTTCGCTGGACGCGAGGCAGCCGCTGCTTTCGGCGGTCTCCGTGGAGGGGCGGAAAGTCATCGAGCGGGCGCAGCCCTTTTACCGCTGCGAGACCGGAAAACGGCGCGGCGGTTGGGACGCGTTCTTCGATTTTCCGCCGGGCGCGCCGGAAGGAACGCGCGCCTTTCTGGCGGAGTTTCATCCGAAGAACGCGCGGGCACGGTCGGTGGGGGATCGCGTGGAAGTGTCCTTCGACGGGATGCGGATGGGCATTTTCGAAGGCACGCTGCGCTACATCTTCTATCCCGGGGGCCGGCTGATTGAACAGCAGGCGGCCATGACGACGCGCGAACCGGATGTCGCCTACTATTACGACGCCGGTCTGCGCATGACGTCGCACGCCGATGAAACCGCCGGCGGCAACATGAACTCGCACGTCAGCTATTACGATACGGCGGGGCGGTTTCAGACGTTTTCGCCGGTGTACGGCTCGGAGCGCAAGCCGCTGGCGGTGCGGTACCGGACGCTGGCGGCAAAGATGGGCGCGGGTTCGGTGGCCATCTTCCCGGCACCGCATCAGTATCTGTTCGCACGGGACTATACCACCAACATGGGATATCTGTGGTACACGGCGTGGCGCGGGACCGTGTCGCTCGGAATCCGCCAGTTACACGACGACGATTCGCCTTTCTATCCCTGGATGAACGCTCCGCCGGGGACCGTGCAGGAGATGCGCATGTTCCTGCTGGTGAGCGATGCGGATGCGCTGGCCACGCTGGACAGCGTGTTGCGATACACGCATGGCGATCGTTTCCCGAAGCTGCCGGGCTACATCACGTTCGCGCCGCACTGGCACGTGGCGTATACCATGCAGGCGCGCGAGCACGGGTTCGACTGGCAGCCTCCCTTCAAGCCCGCCATGCAGGCGATCGGGCTGGATGCGGCGATGATCATGGATTTTCACGGCGACGGGCATCCGGCGGACAAGGGGCAGATCCGGTTGCAGGAGTTGCAGGATTACTTCCGGGCCTGCGCGGCGCAGTCCGGCAAGGAGTTTCTGCTGATTCCTGCCGAAGAGGCCAACGCGTACCTGGGCGGCCACTGGGCGGTCGTCTTCCCCAAGCCGGTGTACTGGCACATGAGCCGGCAGGCGGATCAGCCGTTCACCGTGCAGGATGCGAAGTACGGAACGGTGTACAACGTGGGGAACGCGAAAGAGATGTGGGAACTGGTGCGGCGCGAGCAGGGGTACGTTTACCAGACCCATCCGCGGACCAAGGGATCGACGGGATATCCCGATGCGATCGAAGATACCGATTACTTCCGGGACGCACGCTATCTGGGGGCGGGCTGGAAGGCCATGCCCTCGGATCTTTCGTTGCCCCGGCTGGGCGAGCGGGCTTTCCGTACCATCGACGATATGAACAATCTGGGTCTGCACAAGCGCACGATGGGCGAGGTGGACGTGTTCCAACTGGACACTACGCACGAGTTGTACGGGCACATGAATGTGAATTACGTGCGGCTGCCGGCGCTGCCTTCGTACGGCCGCTATGGCGAGGTGATGGACGCGGTGGCGCGCGGCGATTCGTTTGTGAGTACGGGCGAGATTCTGATTCCGGATGTGGCGGTGAAGGGCGCGGGCGATGTGGTGACGGCCGGCGCGACGGTGAGCTACACGTTTCCCCTGCGCCTGGCCGAGATTGTGTGGGGTGACGGCGCGGCGACGCACCGGCAGACCATTCCGCTCGAGGACACACCGGAGTTCGGAGATCGCAAGTTCCAGTGGCGGACGGACGCGCCGGGTTGGAAGTGGGCGCGGCTGGCGATTTGGGATGTGGCGGGGAATGGAGCTTTCACCAATGCCGTGTGGCGGTGAGGGCGGATATCCACGGAAATACGCCAGGATCGAGCGGGAGCGCCGGTACCTTGTGGAGCGGCTCCCGGGTGCTGCCGGCATCGGGCGGACCCGCCGCATTGTGGACCGCTATATCGAAGGCACGACGCTGCGCTTACGCAAACAGAGTGAGGAGGGTCGCCCTGTCGTGCGCAAGTTCACGCAGAAGATTCCGGCGCGGTCGGCCGGAGCGCAGCAGGGCTTCATCACAAGCATGTATGTCACCGAAGCCGAGTATGGTGTGCTCGCCAACCTTCCGGCGAAGACTCTGTGCAAGACCCGCTACAGCGTGCCGCCTTTCGGCATCGACGTATTCGAAGGCGCCCTGGAAGGTCTCCTCCTTGCAGAGGCGGAGTTCGATTCCGCGGCCGCCGCCGACGCGCTGGCCATTCCGCCCTTCCTTTCCCGGGAAGTTTCGGACGATGACCGTTTCACTGGGGGCCGGCTTGTCCGTGCATCGGGGCAGGACATTCGGGACTGGCTGTTGGAATATGGTATGAGAGGTTTTTCCGAATGAATGCGGCTTCCACCTCGAATGGACCGGTGAATGTCCGGAAACACCAGAATGCCGATCTCCATAGCTCTTTCTCCACCATAACGCAGCCGAATTGACGGAACAGAGCAGGTGGGAGTCGCGTTATTTCTCACATGGGGACATTCGCTGACGATCTGCGCTATGCCTGGCGCATGCTTCTGAAGAATCCCACGTTCGCGGCCATTGCGGTGGCCGCCCTCGCACTGGGAATTGGCGCCAACACGGCGATTTTCACAGTAGTCAACGCGGTCCTGCTACAGCCGCTGCCTTACCGCGAGGCGGACCGTATTGTGAAGCTGCAGCGGATGTACCCGAACGGCTCGCAGGGTGCGAACTCCATTCCCAAATACATGGCGTGGACCCACAACCACGTGTTCCAGAGCATGACTCTGTACGGGCAGAACGCCCCGGGCATGAACCTGGGCGGCGGCGACCGGCCCCAACAGGTGAAAGTGCTGACCGTCTCGAGTGGATTTTTCCCGGTATTCGGAGTGAACGCCGCGCGCGGCCGCGTGTTTTCCGCCGAAGAGGACGTGCCCCATGGACCCGCGCTGGCCGTTATTAGCGGCGGCCTTTGGCAAACGCGCTTCGCCGGAGATCCGCAGCTTGTGGGGCGCGGGATTCAACTGAACGGAGCGCCCTACACAGTGGTAGGCATTCTCCCGAAGGGGTTCGCCTCAGACCCGCCGGCCGACATCTGGATTCCCCTCCAGGCGGACCCGAACAGCACCAACCAGGGGCACTACCTGGCGGCGGCGGCGCGGCTGAAGCCGGGCGTCACCCTGGCGGCGGCACAGGCGGAAATGAAGGTGCTGGCGCAACAGTACCGGCTGGCCAATCCGAAATTGGTGGACGCAACCGAATCGGCTACCGCCATACCGATGCGGGACGCCGTGGTGGGTAATGTGCGGACGGCGCTGCTGGTGCTGCTGGGCGCCGTCGGATTCGTGCTTCTGATCGCCTGCGCCAACGTCGCGAATCTGCTGCTGGCGCGCGCGGCGGTGCGGCAGCGGGAGATGGCGGTGCGGGCCGCGATTGGCGCCAGCCGCGGGCGCGTGGTGCGGCAACTGCTTACCGAAAGCCTGCTGCTGGCGGGCATCGGCGGCGCGTCGGGTTTCGTCGCAGGCTCCTGGGGCGTGCGCGTGCTGCTGCTGCTGGTGCCTGGGAAGATTCCACGCCTCACCGGCCCGGACGGGCTACAGGCGGTGGCGCCTCCGCTGGACTGGCGCGTGGCCGCCTTCACCATCGGGCTGGCACTGCTGACGGGCATTCTGTTCGGCGTGTTTCCGGCGCTCCAGATCTCCCGGACCGACCTCTCCTCCAGCCTGAAGGAGACCAGCGGCCGTTCCGGCACCGGCCGGCGCACCAACCGCACCCGCTCCGTTCTGGTGGTGACGGAGGTGGCATTGGCGATGGTGCTGCTCTCCGGCGCGGCATTGCTGATCCGCTCGTTCCTGGGACTTCGCGGAGCGCGGCCGGGAATCGATCCGCGCCACGTGCTCACCTTCACCACCGCGATGGGCGGAGCCGGCTACGATACCACGGCCAAGATGGAGCGCTTCGGCGCGCAGTCGGTGCGCCGGCTGGAAGGCCTGCCTGGCGTGGAATCGGCAACACTCACGATCATGCTGCCCGCTTCCGGCAACGGCGGCGCCGACCTGCCCTTTAACGTCATGGGGCGAACTCCAAAAGCAGGCGAGGAATATGACGGCGACGAACAGTGGCGCTTCGTCTCGGCGCATTACTTCCAGACCTTCAAAATCCCCGTGATCCGCGGCCGCGCCTTTACGGAAACCGACACGGGCAACGCCTCTCCGGTCGTCATCGTCAACCAGAAAATGGCGGCGCAGTATTGGCCCAAACAGGATCCTGTGGGACAGGTGATCGTGATCGGAAAAGGCATTGGCCCCGAATTCGCGGATCCGCCGCGCCAGATTGTCGGTGTGGTGGGCAATGTGCGCGAAACCGGCGTCCAGGATGGCGAAGTGGGAGTGATGTACGTGCCGCAAAGCCAGGTGCCGGAAGGTCTGACCAGGCTGGCCAATGGTGTGATTCCGCTGTCCTGGGCCGTGCGCACGGCGATGGACCCGTTGAGCCTGCGCGGCCCGGTGGAACGCGAATTTCGCGCCGTGGATGCCAACCTCACCGTGGCGGAGGAGCGCACTATGGAACAGGTGCTGGAACTCTCGCTGTCACGCCAGAGTTTCAACATGCTGCTGCTTTCCATCTTCGCCGCCATCGCGCTGCTTCTGGCGGCCATTGGCATTTACGGCCTGATGTCGTATTCGGTGCAACAGCGCACCCAGGAGATCGGCATTCGCACGGCGCTGGGGGCCAGCCGTGGAGCCATGCTCCGGCTCATCATGGGTCAGGGAATGAAGCTGGCTGGAATCGGCGTGGCGGCGGGTCTGGCGGTGTCGTATGGGGTGACCAAGGTACTGGCCAGCCTGCTCTTCGGGATCAAATCAAGCGACCCGCTGGCATTCGGCGCGGTGGCGGTGGTGCTAACGCTGGTGGCTGTGGTGGCGACGTACGTGCCCGCTCGCCGCGCCGCCACCACGGCACCCACGGAAGCGCTGCGCTACCAGTAAAGCCGGGGTTGGAGCTGTTTCCCAGCCCCAACCCCCATCCCAATCCCCGCTATTGCCCGCCCGCCGGGACCGTCCCACTGGGCGCTCCGGGCGTGGGCTTGCCGGCGTCGAGGTGGTCCCAGTTCATGATGGCGTTGAAGGCCAGCATGAAGCTGCCTTGCGTCTGCCAGCGCCAGAAGGGGCGAATGGCAAACAGGACGATGTGACCCTTACCCAGGGGCACATCCACCGCGGCGGCGCGGCCGGAGAGAGCATCTCCGCCGGCGAGCGTACCGGAGAGCAGCATATCGTTAGCATTGGTGGGGAATGCCAGGATCACGCGGGCGCGATCTTCCGCCGGCGCGCCACCGCGCCCGCCCCGTCCTCCACGCCCGCCTCCGGCGCCGCCCGCGGCCGCTGC
>JARLGM010000178.1 GCA_031292755.1 Candidatus Sulfopaludibacter sp. | reverse complement strand
TCCGCGGTCTCTTCATCCCGGCCCAGTAGTCAACGCAAGCTGAAAATCGTTACCAAGGAAAGAGAATCTTAGGGGGCTTTCGCATCCGCCAAGCTCCCCCTCAAACCCAGAAAATCCCAAAATCAAAAAGAGCTGCACCCATTTGAACTTGTAGGGACAAAAACCGGGCGGCGGCCGTTGGATACACCGTGTAACACGTCGAACTTCTGCGACGGAAAGCGGTACAATGGATTAGAAATTCTTTCCGAGGAGGATGCGTGGAGGGACCGCGCGCGAGGAAGCTGGGTATATTGTTCGTGTGCATGGCGCCTTGCGTCCTGGCACAAGCCCCCACAGCAGCGTCTGAAAAAGCACTCCTGGATCATTACTGTGTCATGTGTCACAGCCAAAAGCTGAAGACCGGGAACGTGGTACTGGAAGGCATCGACCTGACAGAGATGGGCGCGAGCGCCGAAGTGCTGGAGAAGGTGGCCCGGAAGGTGAAGACGGGCGAGATGCCGCCAGCCGGGATGCCTCGTCCCGCGGCGGCCAAGTCGGCGGAACTGGTCACGTGGATCGAAGACGCGATCGACCGGCACGCCGCAGCCAATCCGAATCCGGGGCGGCCGGTGATTCACCGGCTGAACCGCGCGGAGTACAGCAACGCGATCCGCGACCTGTTGGGCGTCGATACGAAGCCCGGGACGATGCTGCCGGTGGACGATTCCGGTTTCGGATTCGACAATATGGGCGCGGTGCTTTCGGTTTCGCCGGCGCTGCTGGAGCGGTATATGACGGCGGCGCGCAAAATCAGCCGGCTGGCGATTGGCGATGCGGGGCTGAAGCCGGTGGAGGAAGAGTTTTCGGCCCGGGAACTGGGCATGCGCAGCGGCCGCAATGAGCGGGTGAGCGACGCGCTGCCGTTCGATTCACGCGGCGGGTTGGCGTTCCAATATTACTTCCCGGTGGACGCGGAGTATCAGGTTCGGGTGAGAATCGCGGGCGGCGATGCGACCAGCAATGCCACGCCGTACGAGCTTCGCCTGCCAATCAAAGCGGGGTTGCGCACGGTGGGCGTGGATTTCCCGCGGGATTCGACGAAAGCCGAGATCGGCCTGGTGGCCGGGCGGCGCGGCGGAGGAGGCGGCGGCGCTGCCGGCGGACCCGGACGCGGGACGCAGGCTCCGCCGGCCCTCATGGATTTGCGCCTGGATGGCGGCAAGCTGAAGCAATTCAGTGTGACCGAGGGCGGAGGCTATCCGCAAGTCGATAAGGTAATCATCGACGGTCCTTTCAACGCGACCGGCAGGGGAGAAACGGCGAGCCGGAAGAAGATTTTCGTGTGCCGTCCGCCGGCCGATGGCAAGGATGACGAGCCGTGCGCGCGGATGATTTTGACTACGCTGGCGCACCGCGCCTTTCGCCGTCCGGTGACGGATGCGGATATCCGGCCGCTGATGGCTTTCTACAAGAGCGGGCGGCAGGCGGGCGACTTCGACAATGGCATTGAGCAGGCACTCCGGGCGATGCTGGTATCGCCGGACTTCCTGTTCCGCGTGGAGCACGACGCCGCGGGGAAAGCGCCCGGTTCGGTGTACCAGGTGAGCGATCTGGAACTGGCATCGCGTCTATCGTTCTTTTTGTGGAGCAGTATTCCGGACGATACGCTGCTGGGCCTGGCGGAGAAAGGCAAGCTGGACAACCCGGCAGTGTTGACGCAGCAGGTGAAGCGGATGCTGGACGATCCGAAATCGCAAGCTCTGGTGGACAACTTCGCCGACCAGTGGCTGACGCTGCGTAACCTGGCGCTCTCCAAGCCGGACCCGGACGCATTCCCGGAATTCGACGAGAGCCTGCGGCAGGGGTTCCTGGAAGAGACCAATCTCTTCGTACAGAATCTGATCCGGGAGGACCGGCCGATCACCGAACTGGTAGATGCTAACTATACGTTCGTGAACCAGCGGCTGGCCGAGTTTTATGGCATCCCCAACATTTATGGGTCGCAGTTCCGGAAGGTTACGCTGACGGATCCGAATCGCGGGGGACTGCTGGGGCAAGGCGCCATTCTGACGGTGACCTCGTACCCCAACCGCACCAGCGTGGTGCAGCGCGGGAAGTGGATTCTGGAGACGCTGCTGGGCGCGCCACCGCCGCCGCCGCCGCCGGATATTCCGACCCTGGAAGCAAGCGCGAAGGATGGACACGCGCGGACCATGCGGCAGGCCATGGAAGAGCATCGCAGTAACGCGGTGTGCGCCTCGTGCCATTCCCGCATGGATCCGCTGGGCTTCGCGCTGGAGAATTACGACGGAGTGGGCAAGTGGCGGACGAAAGATGCGGGTGCGACGATCGACCCCTCGGGCAAACTGCCTGACGGGACCACGTTCCAGGGTCCGGCGGGGCTGAAGAAGGCGCTGCTGGCGTCGCATCGCGACGAATTTCTTGTCACCGTCACCGCAAAATTTCTGACGTACGCGCTGGGACGCGGCCTGGAGTATTACGATATGCCGGCTGTCCGTTCCATAACCCATCAGGCCGCCAAGGACGAATATCGTTTCTCGGCGCTGGTAACCGCAATCGCACAAAGTACACCTTTTCAAATGAGGAGGGCACCGGAAGAATGATCATCACGAAGAAGTCTCTGGCTCGCCGCGCGTTTTTGCGCGGATTGGGAACGACGCTGGCCCTGCCGTTTCTGGATGCGATGGTGCCCGCGTTGAAGGCTGGAACCGCGGCCAAGCCGTCGGTACGGACGGCTTTCGTTTACGTTCCGAACGGGATCATCATGAAGGACTGGACTCCGGCGGCGGATGGCACGGGCTGGGAATTCATGAACTCCATGAAGGCTATGGCGCCGTTCCGCGAGGACATGCTGGTGCTGAGCGGACTGGCGCAGGTGAACGGGCGGGCGCTGGGCGATGGCGCGGGCGACCACGCACGGGCGGGCGCCACGTGGCTGACGGGAGTGCATCCGAAGAAGACCGAGGTGGACCTGCACGCCGGGGTTTCAGCGGACCAGGTGCTGGCGCGGGAGCTGGGCAAGGCGACGCAGCTCGGTTCGCTGGAGATTGGCCTGGAGAGCCCTTCGCTGGCGGGCGATTGCGATTCCGGCTATAGCTGCGCGTATACCAACACGATCTCCTGGCGCAACCCGACGACACCGATGCCGGTGGAAGTGAATCCGCGCGCGGTATTCGAGCGGATGTTCGGCGACGGGGAGAGCACCGATCCGGCTTCGCGCCTGGCGGCGATGAAGGAGCAGAGCAGCATTCTGGACTACATCACCGGCGACGCGGCGCGGTTATCTTCGGGGCTGGGAGCGACGGACCGCAACAAGCTGGATCAGTACCTGGAGGCGATCCGCGACATCGAAAGGCGCATTCAGAAGGCCGAAGAGCAGAACGCCACGATGAAGATGCCGGTGATGGAGCGGCCCACGGGTATTCCGGAAGAGTTCGACGATCACGCGCACCTGATGATGGACCTGCTGGCGCTGGCATTCCAGGCGGACATGACGCGGGTGGTCAGTTTCATGATGGCGCGCGAGGGAAGCAATCGCAGCTACCGCTCGATCGGGGTGAACGACGGACACCATTCGTGCACGCATCACATGAACGATCCGGAGAAGATCGCCAAGACGGCGAAGATCAACACGCACCATGTGGAAACGTTCGGGTACCTGATTCAGAAGCTGAAGTCCACGCCGGATGGCGAGGGGAGCCTGCTGGATCACGCGCAGATTTTGTACGGCAGCAGCATCAGCGACGGGAATGCGCATACGCACCACGATCTGCCGATTCTGCTGGTAGGCGGCGCGGCGGGACAGGTGAAGGGCGGCAGGCACCAGCGGTATCCCAAGGAGACTCCGCTCAACAATCTGCTGCTGACCATGATGGACCATGCCGGAGTGCGCGTGGAGAAGCTCGGCGACAGCACCGGCGAAGTGAAACTGCTGAGCGACGTATAGACATATACACGATGCGACTGGCAATTCTGCTGGCGGCCGGGGCGTCGCTGCTCTGGGCCTCCGATACGCGGGTGATCGACGCCATTAAGCGGCGCGATCACAAGGCGGTGAAGGCGCTGGTGAGCGGGCACGCCGATATTAATGCGGCGGAACCGGACGGCGCGACGCCGCTGGCGTGGGCGACCTACCTGGACGACACCGAGACGGCGAAACTACTGCTGGCCTCCGGCGCCAAAGTAAAGACCGCGGACGAGTACGGCGAAACACCGCTGACGCTGGCCTGCGCCAACGGCAACGCGGCGCTGGTGACGACATACATCAACGCGGGTTTGGACGTGAACGCGGCGCGCTGGGATGGCGAGAGCGCGCTGATGATCGCCGCGAATACGGGCAATCCCGAAGTGGTGAAGGAACTGATTGCGCACGGGGCGAAGGTGGATGCCGCCGATTCGCGCAAGGGGCAGACGGCTCTGATGTGGGCGGCGGCGGAGGGGCACTCGGACGTAGTGGACCTGCTGATTCAGAGCGGGGCCACGGTGAATGCGGCGTCCAAGAGCGGCTTCAACGCGCTGGTGTTCGCCGCTGTTAAGAACGACCCGAAGAGTGTGCACAGTCTGCTGGCGGCGGGTGCGGATGCGAATTATGGGCTGCCGGATGGGACCAAGGTGCTGCTGGTGGCGACCAGCCATAAGAGCATTCTGGCGGCGGGCGCGCTGGTGGATGGCGGCGCCGACCCGAATGTGGCGGATCGCACGGGCAACACACCGCTGCACACTGCGGCGCAACTGGGCAGCGCGGAATTGATCGAGAAGCTGCTGGCGAAGGGCGCGAATGTGGATGCGCGCACGGCCAAGTCTAATTTTGGCGGGCGCGGCGGAGGTGGCGGCGGATTCCGTTTTGCGCCGGCCGGCGAGCAGACGGCTTTGATGATGGCGGCGAAAGCCAATGAGCCGGATGCCATGAAGGCGCTGGTGAAGGGCGGAGCGGACCCGAAGCTGAAGGCGCAGGACGGCAGCACGCTGCTGATGTTCGCGGCCGGAAGCGGGCACGTGGAAGCCGTAAAATATGCCTACGAACTGGACCAGGACACCAAGGCGCTGAACGATCAAAAGAGCACGGTAATGCATGCCGCGGTGACCGGCACGGGCAGCGTGCCGCAGCCCGAGATCTGCAAAGTGGTGGAGTTTCTGGCCTCCAAGGGCGCGCCGCTGAATGAGAAAGACGCACGAGGGCGCACGCCTTTCGACATCTGCGATCCGCTGCCGCTGGATCAGGTGCAGGATGTGCTGACCAGGCTGATTGTGGCAGCGGGCGGGGTTCCACCAAAATCCAAACGGCAATGATTGTGCGCGCGGGCCTTTCCGCGATGATGCGATGCAAAAGGCTGTGGGTCGCGGGCTGGTCTTAATGGCGGTTCGGTCCGGAGTCGGAGCGGAGTGTTTCCAAGAGGCTCTTGTCCGCGTCTTCGAGGCAGGTCTGTATTTCTTCGAAGTCCTGCAATTTCTTAGGATCCACCTTCTTCAATGAATCCGCGACGGATTGGATTTTGAGCCGGCTATCGGCGATGCGTTCTTTCTCTGCTCGTGTCAGTGCCATGGTGTGTTACTCCTCGCAACGGTGGGTTTCAACATGGGAAATCCACTCGTATTTTGCCCGGTCCTTTTTTTCCTGGGCAATGTGAAGGAGCACGTCGAAGCGAGTGAAATCGGAATCGCCGTCGATTACGGCCTGGATCTGCTGGCTCTGCAGAGCGTTCAGTTCACGGATGGCTTCCAGGAAGGCATCCATGAGCTGGCGCTTTTCCTCGCAAAAGCGTACTTTCGGAAGCTGGATCGGCCGTTGGTCTTGACACATTGTTAGGCAGGGTATCATACGGGCATCTCCCTTATCCAGAGATGCACCCCTGCGTCCAGTGTAAGGCCGCAAACAAACCGGCTAGAGACGTTTCGCCGCGATTTGCACGCGGCTATGATGGCGGCCGTAACCGAAGTAAATGAACAGGCCGATGGCCAGCCAGATAATCATACGGAGCCAGGTGTCCAGCGGAAGCGCGGCCATGAGCGCGAAGGAGATAATCATGCCGAGGATGGGCACCAGAGGCACCAGCGGTGTCTTGAAAGGACGCGGCAAATCCGGCTGCTTCCGGCGCAGCACCCAGACGCCGGCGCAGACAATGACGAAGGCCAGCAAGGTCCCGATGCTGACCAGTTCGCCGAGGATGCCGATGGGAATGACAGCGGCAAAAATGGCCACGAAGATGCCGACGGTGATGGACGAGATGTAAGGAGTGCGGAATTTCGGATGGACCCGGCCGGCCCATTCGGGAAGCAAGCCGTCGCGCGACATGGAAAAGAAGACGCGCGACTGTCCCAGCAACATGACCAGCATCACAGTACTCAGACCGGCGATGGTGCCGATCAGCACCAGCCATTGGCCCCAGGCCACGCCGGTCGCTTCGATGCCGTCGGCCACGGGGGCCGCCACATTCAGTTGGGTGTATTTCAGCACTCCGGTGAGCAGGAGGGCGGTCACGATGTAGAGCACGGTGCAGATGGCGAGCGAACCCAAAATACCGAGGGGCATGTCTTTCTGCGGGTTCTTGGCTTCCTGCGCGGCGGTGGAAACGGCATCGAAGCCGATATACGCGAAGAAGATCACGGCCGCGCCGCGAGCGATTCCGGACCAGCCGAACTTGCCGAACTCACCGGCGTTCGGCGGAATGAAAGGATGCCAGTTGGCGCTGGCGATATCCGGGTGGGCGAAGAGATAAATCGCCGCTACCCCGATGAACACCAGGACAGTGCCCACTTTGACGAAGACAATGAATGTATTCAAAGTCGCGGATTCCTGAATGCCGATCACCAGAATCATGGTGATGATGCAGATGGCAAGGAAGGCCACGATGTTGAACGATGCCGTGGCGTGCGAGAGGGAGGTGAGGTCCGTGCCGGCGGGAAGCGAGACGGCGGTGCGCCACATGCCCTGCCAGTAGACCATATCCGTGCCGGGCGTAGCCATCAACTGGGGCGGGATGTGAATCTGAAGAAGCTGGAGGGCCTTGAGTACGTTGGCGCTCCATCCGGAGGCGACGGTGGCGGCTCCGAACGCGTACTCCAGGATGAGGTCCCAGCCGATGATCCAGGCGAACAGTTCGCCGAGCGTGGCGTAACCATAGGTATAAGCCGAACCGGCGATGGGGATCAGCGACGCGAATTCGGCATAGCAGAGTCCCGCAAAGAGACAGCCGGTGCCGGCCAGGACGAATGAGAGAATAATAGCGGGTCCGGCATATTGGGCCGCGGCGGAACCGGTGAGCACGAAAATTCCGGCGCCGATGATAGCGCCAATACCGAGCGCGATGAGGTTGAGCGCGCCCAGCGAGCGTTTCAGGGTGTGCTCGCCCTCCTCTCCGGCTTCGTCCTTAATCATGGAGAGGGGCTTGCGGATCAGGATATTGGGCATAGTGTTACAGTGCTGAAGTATAGCATCTGTGCGACCCCTTAAAATGAAGAGGTCAGGAGAGGCAAGCCTTGTTCAAGATTGGCATTCTGATTCCTTTCTGCGCTGCAGCCCTGTGGGCGCAGCCGCCGGCCACGAAATCGGCGGAGAAGAGTCCGCTGCAATTCGATTTGGGCAATATCGATACCAGCGCGCAGCCTTGCGTGGACTTTTACCAGTATGCGTGCGGCAACTGGATGAAGATGAATCCGATACCCTCGGACCAGTCGCGGTGGGGCCGATTTTCGCAACTGGAGGAGCATAATCGCGAAGTGCTGCGCGAGATTCTGGAAGAAGCGGCCAAACCGGCGCCGAATCGCGATGCGGTGACGCAAAAGATCGGCGATTATTACGCGGCCTGCATGGACGAAAAGGCGATCGATGCGCGGGGACTGTCGGCGCTGGAGCCGGAGTTGAACCGCATCCGCAATCTGAAGGACAAGGGGCAGATGGGCGAGTTGGCGGCGCACCTGCAAAGGCTCGGAGTGGATACCCTTTTCGAATTCGGATCGGGTCCGGATTTCAAGGACGCCAATACCAACATCGCTCAGGCAGACCAGGGAGGCCTGGGGTTGCCGGAGCGCGATTACTACCTGAAGGACGATGCCAAGAGCAAAGAGATTCGGGCGAATTACGTGGCGCACGTGCAGCGGATGTTGGAACTGGCCGGTGAGAAACCCGAGCAGGCGAAGGCGGATGCGGCCACGGCGATGCGGATCGAGACGGACCTGGCCAAGGGATCGCTGGACATCGTCTCGCGGCGCGACCCCGAGAAGCAGTATCACAAGATGAGCCTGAAGGAGATGGAGGCTCTGGCGCCGGCGTTCCACTGGGCCGAGTATCTGAAGGGAAGCGGCGCGGCAGCGTTCGACACCGTCAACGTGGCGTGGCCCGATTTTTTCAAGGCGCTGAACACGGAAATTCAAAGCGCCACCCTGGACGACTGGAAGGCGTATTTCCGCTGGCAGACGCTGCACTATGAAGCCGGGCTTCTGCCGGCGGCCTTCGTGGGCGAGAACTTTCAGTTCTTCGGCAAGACGCTGCGCGGCACCGCGGAGATGCGCCCGCGCTGGAAACGGTGCGTGGATTACGCCGACGCGGAACTGGGCGAAGCGGTGGGGCAGAAATTCGTAGAGCGCACCTTTGGCAAAGAGGGCAAGGCGAAGACGCTGAAGATGGTGGACGCGCTGGAGAAATCGCTGGGGCAGGACATTCAGGGGCTGTCGTGGATGAGCCCGGCCACCAAGGCGCAGGCGGAAATCAAGCTGAAGGCGATTGCCAACAAAATCGGCTATCCGGACAAGTGGCGGGATTATTCCAGCGTGGTGATCAAGCGCGACGATCCGCTGGGCAATGCCATGCGGGCGGATGAGTTTGAGTTCCAGCGGCAGGTGAACAAGATCGGCAAACCGGTGGACCGGAGCGAGTGGAGCATGACTCCGCCCACGGTGAATGCCTACTACGATCCCACCATGAACAACATCAACTTCCCGGCGGGCATTCTACAGCCTCCGTTCTTCGAAAGCGATATGGACGATGCGGTGAACTTCGGCGGCATCGGGATGGTGATCGGCCACGAGATGACGCACGGGTTCGACGACCAGGGGCGGCAGTTCGACGCCCAGGGCAATCTGCACGACTGGTGGACGCCGGAGGATGCCAAGGAGTTCGAGAAGCGCGCGGCGTGCGTGGAACAGGAATACTCCAAGTTCGAGGTGGCGCCCGGAGTGCATGTGAACGGGGCACTGACGCTGGGCGAAAACACGGCGGACAATGGCGGTGCGCGCATCGCGCTGATGGCCCTGGAGAATACGCTGGCCGGAAAGACCAAACCGGTGATCGGCGGATACACTCCGGAGCAGCGCTTTTTCCTGGCGTTCGGCCAGATCTGGTGCGAGAACATTCACCCGGAGTCATTGCGGATGCAGGTGCAGACCGATCCGCACTCTCCGGCACGCGACCGCGTCAACGGCGTGGTGCAGAATATGCCCGAGTTCCAGAAGGCATTCTCCTGCAAGGCGGGCCAGCCCATGGTCTCCGCCAATGCCTGCCGGGTGTGGTAGCGGGTATCAGAAGTAGATCTTAATCGCCATCTGGATAATCCGCGGCGTGCTGAAGCTGGTCACGGCGCCGAAGGTACCGCTGCTGGACACGGTGGTTCCCGGATCGTTCCAGTTGGCGTGATTCAGGATATTGAAGAAATCGCTCCGGATCTGGAGCTGCCAGCGCTCGCTCAACTGGAACATGCGGGTGATGTTCATGTCCCAACTGATGGTGCCCGGACCGTAGAGGGCGTTGCGGCCGAGGTTCCCGTATTGACCGCTGAAGGCGCTACACGCCGGGTTCGATCCGGCGCACTGGAACGCCGCGGGGTTGAACCAGTACGGCAGGTTCGATTGAGGCAGTGCGAATACGGAGTTAGGCGCGATCACGTTGGGGCGGTCGTTGCCCTGTCCGGTAAGGGAAATGTCTTTGCCATCGGTGATGGTGAAGGGGGCGCCGGTGTAGAGGTTGACGATGGGAGAGAGCATCCAGTCCTTAGTGAGCTTCTTGCTGAAACCGGTGCCGAAGCCAGGGCTCTCGATGACCATGGTAGTGACAAAATTGTGGCGGTGGTCCCAATCGCAGCTTCCGCGTTCGCCCGCGCGGTTGAGAGGATTCTGATATTGCGGGCCGGCCAGTTCCCCGGTGAAATCCCACGAGCTGACGCAGTGACTCCAGGTGTAGTTGGTCAACAAAGTGTAGTGTTTGGCGAAATGGTGCTCGACGGATACAAACAGGGCATGGTATTCGGCGTTGCCACCCGGGTCGGTCTGGATGATACCGCTGTAGTACTGACCCTGGGCGGGGTTCGCCAGATAGGCCAGGCGCCGCTGGTTTTCGTTCGCGACGGTAGCACCCGGGCCAGGCACAGCATAGTTTACGTCAGTCGAACCCCAGATATCGCGCGAGGCATTGCCCATGTAATTAGCGGTGACGATCCAGTTAGTAGAGATCTGACGCTGGTAACTGATGTTCCACTGCATCATGTAAGTTGGCGGAACATTCGGAGGAATGCTGATGTAGGCTCCCTGCGTGGGGAACACGGAGACGCCGGGGAACGGGTCGCCGGTCCTTCCGTTGAGCGTGTAATTGCCAAATGGATTGGAGAATTGTCCGCTGGTTAACGAGATGGAGGAAACGTAGGGCGGATTGGTGGTCCAGCGCTCCGGATAGAAAAGCTCGGTGGTGTCATGCATCATGCTAAACGCCGCGCGGATGGTCTGTTTGCCAGAACCGGTGGGATCCCAGACCAGGCCCACGCGAGGCGAGAAGGTGGCCCAATGAGAGGCGGTCAAAGCCTTTCCGTACTGATTCTGCGGGTCCCCGTTGAAGACCAGGCCGGCCGGGGCATCGGGATAGACGGAACTGTGGAAATTCTGCTGGAACAGCGGCCAACTGAACTGATCGCCCCGGCCGTATTTGTCATATGGGGCTAAGTCGGGCTCCCAGCGGAGGCCAAGGTTGACGGTCAGGTGCCGCGTGGCATGGAAGGTATCCTGCACGTAAGCAGCAACGACGGTCTGGCGGAGGTAATCGGAAATTACATTGCCGTCGGTTAAACCGGAGAACCGGCCGAGGAGGAGGTCGGCCATGCCATCGCCGCTGGTGCTGCCATTGAAGGTGAACTGCCCGTTGGCCTGCTGATAGTTATAGGAATTGAACTGGTCTTTGCGGCCGTCGAAGCCGAACTGTAGCTGATGCTTGCCGCGAATCAAAGTAAAATCATCGGCGACCTGATAGGTGTTGATATCGAAATTTGCCAGTGCACAGGTGCCGCATCCAATGTCGAATCCACCCCCGGAATAGTTACTGACGCTGAGCTGAGTGTACGAAGGAGAATTGATAAACATATTCACACCCAGATCCTGCGGGCTGAATAGAGTGGACGCCCGGTTGTCGCGCCGGCGATCGAAGGTGGCATGGAATGCATTCACCGCGGTAGGGCTGATGCTGTAGATATCGCCGATCGTCGCGGTCTGGGAGCGCTCCTGGTTACCCGAGTTGGAGGTGGTCAGCGCGTTGGTTCCGTTGAAAAGATATTGACCGGTAAAATCATAAATGAAGTAGCGGCCGAAAAGCGAATGCTTGCTGTTGATGTTGTAATCGACGCGGCCGACAATCTGGTCATCTGGATTGTTGGCGGGGTAACCGTAAATATATTGCCCGCAGGGATTCGGGGAGGTGGGGAGATAAGCTGAAGCCAGTTTCACGCCCGCGGGATCGAAGGAGGAAACGGGAATCCGGTTGCCGGGATAGGGATTGCCATTGCTGTCCCTGAGGGTTCGCGCATTGGCCAGACAGCCGCCCTGGGACTTGGCACCGTCCAACACACTGAAATCGCCGGCCAAGGCCGCTGCCGTGGGAACGTAGGCGGTTCTGCCCGCGGGATTGCTGCGCTGCCGGGTACCCTGGTAGCCGGCGAAGAAGAAGAGTTTGTCCTTTTCGATGGGCCCGCCGATGGTGCCTCCGAACTGATTGCGCTTGAGGGAGTCGCGGATAGGCTGCTGGTCGATAACGCCCTTGGGCCGCGCGTTGAGGTCCCCATTACGCAAGAAATCGAACACGTCACCGTGGAAGGCATTGGTTCCGGACTTCGTAAGGATATTGACCACTCCTCCGGGATGCAAACCGTATTGCGCCGGCAAGCCGTTGGTTTGCACGTTGAATTCCTGGACGGCGTCCGGAAACGGAATAGGTAGATTCACGTTGCTGAAGGCATCGTTATTATCGCCGCCGTCCAGCAGGTAATTGACGCCGTTGGCCGCACCGCCGGCCACTGAGAATGTGCCCGACGCGTCGGATCCGCCCATGTTCTTACTGCCGGTCAGGTCGCCACCCCGAAGATTCATGTTGGAAGTGGAGTATCCGGTGATGGTGAGTAACTGGGTAAGATTCCGGCCGTTGAGGGGCAGGTCAACCATTCTTTGCGCATCGACCACCTGGGCAATCGAGTTCTCCTTGGTCTCCACCTGGGCGGCGTTGGCGGTGACCTGCACGCTCTCGGTCACGGCGCCCACTTCGAGGGTGACCGGAATGCTCGGATTTGTAGCCACCTGAAGTTCGATACCCTTTTGTACGTATGTTTTGAAACCGGGCGCGGAGACTTCGAGCCGGTAGTGTCCAACCGGCAGGTTAGGAAGCGCGTATCGGCCGGTATTATCCGCGACGGCCGCGCGTACCAGACCGGTATCTACATTAGTCGCTTTGACCTGGGCCGAAGGTACTGGCGCTCCGGTCTGGTCCATAACGTGTCCGTCGATCTCAGACCCGGTTACCTGTTGCGCCATGGTGACATGCGTGAACAAAGTCATCGTGAAGGCGAGAATAAGTACTGTTACTATGCGTCCTGAATTAGCGATTTTCCCAAAAACCGACATGGTTTTGCCTTTCTGACTATCGTCCCTGAGCGACCTCAGGTCGAGACAATTTACAACTGGCCGAAGACGGTACTTCGAGATTAGAGCTATTGTGGCGATAGATTGTATATGACAACGAGAGGAAGGTTCTTCAAAAAAATGAGTAGGTCTCCGACAGGAAAACACTTGAAGGGGTAATGTGGTAACGGTAACAACAGCCGGCTGATTGTTGCTGAAAACACGAAAGAAAAACGGAGAGCGTTAAAGAGTGTGCACTGAAGCGTGGGTTAGCGGTTGATAGCCGCGGCGGAAGCATTCGACCGTGGGTCGAGGCGTCAGGACGGTGACGGTCTGATTGTTGGGGCGGTGCTGTTTCCTGGTGTACCCTCCGGGAGTCCATAAGAAGAGCGCGTCGTCCCAGACCATGTAGGAGGAGCCATCGATATCTATGAAGCACCCGTTGGGCAGCGAATGTAAGGGTGCTGGAAATGTGACTTTCCGGCCCTGGCGGTCGATCCGCGCGTTGTGCAATTCAGCATCGAGGTCCGGCACACGGAGCGGGCGATTCCAGGCGTTGACGAAGGCGGTGAATCGTTCACGGCGGCACTCGGCGCACGGCCGGTGTCCCGCGGCGAAGGAGACGGCTTCATCCAGGAAGAAGAGTTCCGTATACAGCAGTTTGGGTGACATGACGGTACGCTGGATGCCCTTGAATTTCAGAAGGCAGGCGATCCAACGCCGGCTTTTGTAGGAGCGCACGATCTCCTGGCTCTCGTTGTGCAGGGCGCCGCCGCGATTGCCCATCAGAGTTCCGCGGGCGGGCGTGCGAAAGAGCGCGCCGTAGGGATCGACACGATTTTGGAAAGGCATCAGCTTCCAGGATCGCTCGCGGCGAGCGTCTGAAGGTGCGGTCGCGCGGCGGATGTCTCCAGCCACATCAGCAAATATCCGAAGGTGAGGGTCTGGGCCAGGATCTCCGGGATGTGGATGTAGTAGAGATAGAGGCTGACGTTGCGGTAGAAGATCAGGTTTTCGATCAGGCCGTTGAAGCCGGCGAGGCAGCCGATGCCCACCATCAGACCGGCTACCAGGAGTCCGGCGAGACGGCCCGCGCGGTGCAGGGTGTCGCGCAAGGGATAGAAGGCCGCCGCGATTACCAGCGCCCGCACAAACTGAGCGGGCCAGAGCCAGATCTGGACGTGGGTGCTGGTGATGGCGCGCAGTCCCACATCGGGGGGAACGCGCGGGAGGCAGTAGCGCATGATGAGCATGTACGAGACGGCTCCGACGATGACGTACGAGAGAAAATGAGCGGCGGCGACGCGCGCATAGAAGCGGGCAAAGGAGTTCATGGCGAGTGGATCCGGTGGGGTATCGGGCGCCTGAGGAGCGCGGGCAAGGGTCGGCGGAGTGCGAGCGCTGGGTCTCGGGAATACCTGGGTATTAGAAGCGGAGTGCGGGGGGAAAGTTTCCGTCCGGCGGAAAAAGGTGTCTGACCCCTTTTAAAAATGCGTCTGTCCCCTTTTTTAAATGCGTCTGTCCCCTTTTTAAAAGGTGTCTGTCCCCTTTTTGGTGTCGATTTCTGGCGCTGAACGGGGGCCCGCGGTTCAAACCCAATGAGACGGTCGCATTCCTGGCTTATACTCAGGTTCAGGGTAGAAATGAAACTCACCGGCTTGGCCCTGGCACTGTGCTGCGCCGCCGCCGTGCCGGCGCAATCTCCCATCACCGTGACGGTGGACCTGCGGACCACCGGGGCGGCGATCCCACAGGATTTTTCGGGTCTGAGTTTTGAAGCCTCGAACCTGCTGCCGGAGCCGGGCGGAGGGCATCTGTTCAGCGCGGAGAATAAGCCTCTGATCGATCTCTTCCGCACGCTGGGCATTCGCAGCCTGCGCATCGGCGGATCGACAGCGGACATGCCCCGCTACGCCGTGCCCGGCGAAAACGACGTGGATCAACTGTTTGCCTTTGCGGCAGCCGCCGGCGTCCAGGTGCTGTATACACTGCGGCTGCCGCGCAGCAAGGCGGAAGACGACGCTGCCATCGCCGGCTATATCCAACAGAAGCATGGCGCCCGTCTTACCTGCTTTGAACTCGGCAACGAGCCCGATTTCTACCGGCG
>JARLGM010000177.1 GCA_031292755.1 Candidatus Sulfopaludibacter sp. | reverse complement strand
GCACGCTGTTCTCGGCGCGGCCAGTCACGTTGCGAATGCGGATATTCTCCAGCCTGCCCACGCGCGTCTCGCCGTTGCGGGGAATGGCCGTGAGCGAGATGGCTTCGCCCCGGCCCCACCAGGGGTCCGAATGATATCTCGAGACGAACTGGATATCGCGGAATTCGATATCGTGAACGTACCCTTCGTCGCGCAGTTGAATCCCGATGCCGCGTGAGCTCGACCGGATCTCGCACCGCTCGAACACTACGTCGTGAATCTCGCCGGTGGTCTCCGTCCCGATCTTCACTCCGCAATCCTGCGTCCGAATCACGCAATCGTGCACGCGGATCCCCGAGCATGCGCCGTAATCCCGCGCCTGCCTCGTGGACTTCACCACAATCGCATCGTCCCCGCACACGATGTCGCAGTTACGAATCTCCACGTCGCGGCAGTGGTCCGGATCGATGCCGTCGCAATTCGGCACATCCAGCAGATTGCGGATCTTCAGATGGTCCACCAGCACATGCTCGCAGCCCACCATGTGCAGTCCCCATTCGGGCGCCTCGCTGAAGCCGATGTCGTGCACTTCCAGGTCGCGGCACGCCGTCAGCACGAACATCTTCGGGCGGAAGGCTTTAAATAGCCACCATTCGTTGGGCGTGTCATACCCCGTCATCCACTCCTTCGCCCTCCCGTTAATATTGCCGGTTCCGGTAATGCGCAGCCCTTGCGCGCCGTGCGCCGCAATCACCGCGCCGCCCTGGTAGTGGGCCGGATCGGGACTCACCACCAGTTCCGCATCGTCCGCCAGGTGGAAATCGATATTGCCTTTCAACTCCAGCGTGCCGATCACGTATTTCCTGCCGCCGCGCACCAGCACCTGCGCCTTCGCTCCGGAATTCGCCGCTGCGTCGATAGCCTTCTGGATGGCCGAAGTATCCAGCGTTACCCCATCGCCCTTGGCGCCGTAATCCCGCACGTCGAAGATCTTCGTCTGCGCGCGCAGCCGCGCCGCCACTGCTCCCGCCGAGGCCAGCCGAAGCGCGTCCCGGCGGCTCAAATTGACCATGTCCATAATGCGACCTCGATTATATCGGGCTACACTGTTGCCCATGAAGTACGCCATGCTTGCCGCTCTTCTTTGTCTGCCCGCCGCTGCGCTTGACCGGCCCGGCACCACCTTCAAGGTCTTCCAGTTTCCTCCCAACATGATTCCGCGCATCGACGGCAATGCCGACGATTGGAAGATGGTCCCCGAAAGCTACGCCATTGGCATGGATCAGCTCGTGGACGACACCGACAAGACTCGTAAGCCGGATCCCAGGAACCTGGACGTCAAAGTAAGAGTCGGTTGGGTCAAGGGCCTCAACCGCCTCTACTTCCTGTATGAGGCCTACGACAACTACTGGGACTTTGCCCAGCCCGGCCTGCACAACGACACCTTCGAACTGGTGGTCGATGGGGACCTGTCCGGCGGCCCGCTCATCGAGCGCTTTCAGCCCACCAAAGAGCTCAGCGAGCGCGACGCCCACTTTTCCATGCACGGTGTGCAGGCGCAGAATTACCACATCATGACGCCGGCCGTGGGCAAGGATTGGGCCCTGGCCTGGGGCTGCAACGCCTACGTCAAAAACCTGCCTTACGCCAACGCGGCCTACGGATACAACTTCAAACCGGGCGAGCCCGGACGCCTCACCCTGGAATTCTGGATCACACCGTTCGATTATGCCGGCTGCGAAGGTCCGCAGCGCGCCGTGGAATCCGTGCTGACCGAAAATAAACTGATCGGCATGGCCTGGGCCGTGATGGACTACGACAATCCCGCCAGCGAATCGCACTCCTTCTGGAATCTCTCGCGCCAGCACACCATGTACGGCAAGGCCGATGAACTCGTGGCATTCCGGCTCATGCCGGTGGAACCGGAGTTTCGTAAGTTTGACGCCAACTGGAGTTTTCAGGTGCTCGATATGGATCGCCGCCTGGTCTCGTTCAAGGACGAAACGTCCGGCAAGGCCACCAGTTGGGAATGGCAGTTCGGAGACGGGACGTCGTCCACCGAGCAGAACCCCATCCACCAATATAAGAGCCCCGGCGACTACACTGTGGTCCTCAACGTGAAGGGCCCCGAAGGTTCGTCCCGCCGCGAGAAAATATGGGATGTGGCGGTACGGTGACGGCTTACCCGGCTCGCAGCGCCACGATCGGATCCAGTTTCGTGGCCCTCCTTGCGGGCAGATAACTGGCCAGGAATCCGACTGCCAGCCCCGACTGCACTTTCGTTACCGCCCAGTGCTACGATGCCAGCGGCGGCCGCGCCACTTATTGACGTCTATGAGACTGCTCCTCATCGCACTCCTCACCTTCGCCGCAAGCGCGCAGGATACCGGCAAGCTTGCTCCCAAACCGCTGTTTCGCGATCCTCTTTACGATGGCGCCGCCGATCCGGTGCTGGTGTGGAATCGCGTCGAAAAGAAATGGATGATGTTCTACACGGACCGCCGCGCCAACGTTCCGAATCTGCCCGGCGTCTCGTGGGTCCACGGCACGCCTATCGGGATTGCCGAATCGTCCGATGGCGGCGCCACCTGGAAGTATGACGGCACCGTCGAAGTCCCGTACGGCAAGAGCGACTACACTTATTGGGTGCCGGAGATCGTGGATTTCAACGGCACGTACCACATGTTCCTTTCCATCGTGCCCGGCATTTTCAACAATTGGAACGCGGGCCGGGAAATTATCCACCTCACCAGCCGCGACCTGCACAAGTGGCAGTTCGAATCCCGCCTCGACCTCAACAGCGACCGGGTCATCGATCCCAGCGTGATCCGCCTCCCCGACGGCACCTTCCGCATGTGGTACAAAAACGAGCGCGCCAAAGACGGCTCGCTGTATTACGCCGACAGCCCGGACCTCTACCGGTGGACCAGCCGCGGCAACGCCATTCCGCGCGTCTCCGGCGAAGGCCCGAAAATATTCCGCTGGCAGGATCGTTATTGGATGATGGTGGACGTGTGGGACGGCATTGCCGTCTTCAGTTCCACCGATTGCCTCCAATGGGCGCGGCAGTCCGGCAATCTGCTCCAGGAGCCCGGCACAATTCCTACCGATCGCTTCAAGGGCAATCACGTGGACGTGGTCGTCAGCAATGGCCGCGCCTGGCTCTTCTACTTCGTCCACCAAGGTGGCCCCGATGCCGCTGGCAAGGACCGCGAATGGCAGCATCGCACCGTGATCCAGGTTGTCGAACTGAAATGCACCGAAGGCACACTCACATGCGACCGCAACGCCCCCACGCATATTGCGCTGGCGACTAAGTAGTCTTGTCCTTCGCGTAGCAAATCGAATTCAGGTCGCATTCGCCGCATTTGGGACCGCGCGCCTGGCACAGCGCGCGCCCGTGGAGAATGAGCTGATGGGAAAACAGAATCCACCTCTCCCGCGGGATGATCTTCATGAGATCCTGCTCGATCTTCACCGGGTCGGTGTTTTTGCTCAGGTCCAGCCGCTTGGAGAGGCGCTGGACATGCGTATCCACCACCACACCGGAAGCGATTCTGTAGGCCGTGCCCAGCACCACGTTCGCCGTCTTTCGGGCCGCACCGGGAATCGTCAGCACCTCTTCCATGGTCCGCGGTACTTCGCCGCCGAACGCGGTCATTACGCGCTTCGCCGCGCCTACGATCGACTTCGCCTTGTTGTTGAAGAACCCCGTGCTGCGGATGTCCTGCGCCAGAACCTCCGGACGCACCGCCGCGAAATCGGCGGGCGTGGGGTACTTGGCAAACAGCCCGGGCGTCACTTCGTTCACCCGCTTATCGGTGCACTGAGCCGATAGAATCGTGGCCACCAGCAGTTGCCAGGGCCCTTTGTGGTGCAAGGCACAAGTGGCCCCCGGATACATTTTGTCGAGCCGGAGCAGGATCTCGGCCACCCGCTCCTTTCGTTCGGCTGCGTTTTTCGGCCGTTTCACGTAAGCTCGTACAAGGTCATGCGGGAGCGCCTTCTTCTGCTCACCGCGGCGTTGCTGGCTTTTGGCGCTTCGCTCGGTTCGGGCTTTCACTTTGACGATTATGCCATTTTCGCCGACCCGGCCCTTGCCAGTCCCGCCGGTTGGCTGCGCATCTGGACGCTCCGGCAAACGCGTCCGCTCACCTATCTCACCTTCTGGCTTAACGTGCAAACCAGCGGACAGAGCCCGGTGGGCTATCATGCGGTGAATCTCGCGCTCCACCTGGGCGCGGTCCTGCTGGCCTTCGAGTGCCTCCGCCGCCTTCTACCCCCGCGCGCGGCATTGGTGGCCGCCGCTATTTTCGCGGTCCACCCCTTGCAGGCCGAATCGGTGGATTACGTTTGGGGCCGGAGCATCGTGCTGGCCTCGCTGCTCTGCCTGGCTTCGCTTCTGGCGTGGCTGCGCGGTGCGCGCTGGCAGGCCGTGGCCTGGTTCGCCGCGGCCCTGCTTGCCAAGGAAGAAGTCGTCGCCTTTCCGCTGGTATTGCTCCTGCTGAGCGGGAGGGAGCGCCGCGCATGGCCGCCCATCGTGTCGATGAGTGCCCTCTCGCTGGCCGCCGGAGTGCGCGTCATTTGGGCTACCGCCGTTACTCCCGGCGCATTCGCGGGCCCCCAGGCGGGTATTTCGCCCTGGCATTACTTTCTGGCGCAAGGTCCGGTCATCTGGCGATACCTGCGGCTCCTGCTGATTCCCTGGGGCTTCACCGTCGATCCTGAAATTGCCGTGCCGCCCGTGTGGCTCGGACTTGCGGCATGGCTGGCTCTCGCAGCATTGGTGGCTGTTCTGTGGCGTTTGATCGCTGGCCCGTGGATCCTGGCCGGCCTCGTTCTGTTGCTGGCCAGTTCGTCGATTTTTCCGGCCGCCGATCTGGCTGCCGACCGGCGCATGTACCTTCCACTCCTGGCCTTCGCGGCGGCTTTTGGCGTGATGTTCAGCCGATGGCAGCGCGCGACTATCCCAGCGATCCTTGCCCTCACGGCTGTATCGTTCGCCCGCACGCAGGTGTGGAACAGCGATGAAGCGCTTTGGCGCGAAGCCGTCTCGCGAGCACCGGATAAGGTGCGTCCCAAGATTCAACTGGCTCGCGACGTGGCAGCGCCGGAAGCCATGCAATTGCTCGCCTCCGCCCGCTCCCTGGCTCCCGCCGACCCCAACGTCGCCACGGAAACCGGAAAGGTATTGCTTTCGCAAGGGCAGGCCGCCGCCGCGTTGAGCGAGTTCGGCCGGGCGCTCGCGCTGAATCCAGGCGATGCCGCCAATTACAACAACCGCGGCGCCGCGCTTGCCGCCCTGGGCCAAACCGATGCCGCGCGCCAGGACTTCCAGCACGCCCTGCGGTTGGATCCCAACCTGCTCAGCGCCCGGCAGAACCTCACTGCACTACGGGAGCGGTGATCTGCACATCGGTAGTCACGGCCTGCCAGTCGGGCATTTCGTAGATCTTGAACTTGGTGCTCAGCGGCGCCTCCAGGTCCTTCGATTCGAACGGCCGGAGATTCGTAGCGAATGAAAAACTGCCTTGCGCATCTTCGTCGCTCTTGTGCGTGCTGCCCCAGAGTGTGACGTTGCCCGCCAGTCCGGAAAGATCCATCCCGGAGTGGTTCGTGACTACGAACTTCACGATAACCTTCGCCTTGTTTTTCGGATCCACATCGAAGCGCACGCCGGAGACCTCAATGTTCCTTTGAATCGGATTGGTGGCCGAACCTGGCTTGGCCGCGGGATTTTCCACCGCCGTCGACGGCTTCGATTCCGAATGAGCGGAGAACAGCCAGATGGCGCCGAAGATCACCAATGCCGTGCCGCCCGCTACCAGCAGCGTGAGCAGCCAGGTGGGCAAGTTCTTTTTGGGCTGCTGCGGCATCCAGTATCCCGGCGGCGGCGGCTGCTGCGGGGCGTATTGCGGCGGTTGCTGCGGCGGATAGTTATACGGCGGAGGCGGCGGAGCTTGCGGCTGATACTGCGGCGCCTGATACGGTGGCGCCTGGTACTGCGGCGGTGGCGGCGGTTGATACTGCGCCGCCGGCTGCTGGAATGGCGGAGGTGGCACGTATGCGGGTGCCGGCTCGGGTTGTGCCGCGGGAACCGCCGGCGCCTGGGCCTGTTGAGCCGCCTGGGCTGCTCTCTCCGCACAATTCGGGCAGTCCGTATAGGCTGGGGGAACTTCCTTACCGCACTGCGGGCAGATCCACGTGAACATGCTCGTTCCTCACCTCTTAGTGTACGGCGCTTATTCCAATGAAAGAGTACATGCGGCCCGCCGATTCCCGGTCCCGGCGAAACGAGTGGAACCCCGGCCCGCACATCGTACAAAGCCAAGAGACGCAGACATGATCGATTGGGATTCCAGTATTTAGCAGTTGCCGCCGGTTTTCTTCCGCCAGATCCAAGTGCGCCCTGCCCTGCAACCCGAATTGCGCCGCCACTTCCGGTCCTACTTCATAGCAGCATTTCCCGATTCCCGGCCCTATGGCGGCGTGCAGGCCGGCAGGCGCGGAGCCGAAGCGCGCGCCCATCGCCGCCACCGCGCGTTCCACGATCCGAGCTGCCGTGCCACGCCACCCCGCGTGGATCGCGGCCACCGTGCGAGTCCGCTCATCCGCCAGCAACACCGGAATGCAATCGGCCGTCTTCACGGCGACCACCGCGCCGGGCCGGTCCTCCAGCAAGGCGTCCGCTTCGCCCAGCACCCCCGAGCGTCCCTCGGCCACCACGCACGTCGAGGAATGCACCTGCTTGACGGTTGCCAGTTGGGAAAACAGCGCGGGTACGTCCGCGAATCGCGTGCCAAAGCCGTGCAGCAGCCACTCCAGGGAATCCAATTCACTCGAACGGTAGATCTGGCGCGAATCCAGGTAGAACACGTTATGCCGGGTTCTGAATCTGCGCGATGCGGATCTGCTGCTTGAACTCTTCCAGCATGCTTTCGTCCAGACGCACTTCCGTCGGCCGCTTCACCAGCGTGGTCATCTGGTCGATCTTATCCTGCAGTTTCAAGAGGCCGTAGAAGAGATTCTCAGGACGCGGCGGGCAACCCGTGATGTACACATCCACCGGCACGATCCGGTCCACTCCCTGCAGTACCGCGTAGGTGTTGAACGGACCGCCCACGCTGGAGCACGCGCCCATGGAGATGCACCATTTCGGGTCGGGCATCTGGTCCCAGATGCGCTTGAGCACCGGCGCCATCTTCAGCGTCACCGTGCCCGCCACAATCATGAGGTCGCTCTGCCGCGGACTGGGACGAAATACCTCGGCGCCGAAGCGCGCGATATCGAATCGCGACGTGCTTGCCGCGATCATTTCGATCGCGCAGCACGCCAGCCCGAAGGTGAGCGGCCAGATTGCCGACTTGCGCGCCCAGTTGAACACATGATCTACGGACGTGGTGATGACGTTTTGCTCAAACTGGTTCTGGATGAAGGATGCCACGCCAAAATTGTATCGCAATTTACCCGTATCCTACGGATATGGCGTGGAATGCGGAGCAGTATCAGGCCGGCTACTCATTTGTATGGCAATACGGGCGCGATTTGCTGGGCCTGCTTGCGCCGCGGACCGGCGAACGGATCCTGGACATTGGCTGCGGCACCGGTCAACTTACGGCGGAAATAGCCGCATCGGGCGCGGAGGTGACCGGCATCGATAGTTCCCCCGCCATGATCGAACAGGCGCGGCGCAATGCGCCGGCTCTGCGATTCGAAGTCCGGGACGTCTGCCATATGCCTTACCAGGCCGAGTTTGACGCCATCTTCTCCAACGCCGTTCTGCACTGGGTGCCGCAAGCGGATGACGCCGCCGCATCCATGGCGCGCGCACTCAAGCCGGGCGGCCGCGTGGCGATCGAGATGGGCGGCCGCGGCAACGTCCGCGAACTGCTGGCCGCGTCCGACCGGGCCTTGCGCGAGTTGGGCGTCCCCGACCCGGAGCGCTACCATCCGTGGTTCTACCCAGGCATTGCCGAATACGCCGCCATTCTGGAGCGCCACGGCCTGGAAGTCACCTTCGCCACACTCTTCGATCGACCCACGCCGCTGCCGAACGGCCTCCGGGCCTGGTATGAGATGTTCGGCCAAACGCTGGTGGAACCTCTATCGCCCGCGCAACTGCCCGAATATTACCGTCTGGTCGAGCAGTCCGCCGGTCCCACTGCCGACTATCGCCGGCTCAGAATAGTCGCCACGCGCGGGGCAGGTTGCCGGCCGTAGCATACTCCCGCGAATGTGCCGGATCAGGTCCCGCAACCGCGTAGCCACCTCTCCACTCAACGCCGGTCGGCGGTCAAGCTGAATCGCCGGCGCGCTCAACCCTCCCGGACTGGGACTGTGAGCTAATGCGCCGGCGTGAATTCGAAAGGGATGGTGGTGACGGCGGCTACCGGGTTTCCGTTTTTCGATTGCGCCGGTGTAAAGGACCAGCCGTGCGCAGCCTTCGTGGCCGCATCGATGAGGTATCGCTCCAGTCCGTCCTGTCCTCCCGTCTTGGACCAGGCCCGGGTCACGTGCCCGGAGGAATCGACGGCGACCTCGATCGGTACAACCGTGCGTGCGCCGATGCGTGCGCGAATACCGGGAGAGATCTCGGGGTCCACTTCGTGACGGGCTACGGGGATGCTCCCTCGAAGAGGCGTCGGAACGGGCTCCGGCGGGTTTTCGGTTGCGGGCGGGGGCTCGGACCGCTCGGCCACACCGCTGGCGCTCCGGATCACGCGCAGGTAGTCCCCCGCCACCTTCCGGCCGTGGTCGTACAGGCGCAGTTCAAAGGAAGCGTTCCCGCTGGTGGGCGAGTAGTTGAGTTTTCCGCGGCGTATCTGTTGCGCGTTCAACTGAATTTCGAAGGGATAGGCACCGTCGGTGATGGCCAGTGTGCCACGGGTGGATTCCGTCACCGCCGGATTTGCGGTGTCCCAAGTCAGCAACAGGTCTCCTCCCGCCGGTTGCGCGTCGAAACGAACGTGCCCTTCGGGCGGCATGTGGGATACCCTCCAAACCTCGAAGGTTGCCGCGCAGGCAATTCCGCCCAGCAGGCAGCAGAGCACCGCCAGGATTCCCGGCCGGCGCGGGGAGCGCGGCTCCGGCGGCGGTTCGTACGTGACGGGCACTTCCGCCATCGGGGGCGCAACGGCCGGCGCTTCGCGCTCCATCGCGCCGCTGTCCCAGAATTGCAGGCTGGCATCGCACTTCTGCACGGTCAGCGGACGAAGCAGCAGGCAGGCCAGCTTGTGGCGTGGGAAGACAGCTCCCAATAACGTCAGATCGGCGTCATCCAGTTCCGCATCCCGCCCCGTGTAACTGCGATATAGGCCCACAATGTGAGGAGATCCTTCCCGTTCGCGCCTCGCCAGCGATTCCGCTACGCGCCGGCGATCCCGCTCCCCCAAAACGAACGACGGGCCGTAGCTGTGCTCGCACGCTATTTCTTCGAAGGCAACAATTTCATAGATCACGGCCTCGCGTTCGTGTCGAACCTGCCCGAACAGCAGGCCGCCGATCTCTATGCCTCTTTTCGGAAGGGCCAGAAACCCGTGTGTCGCCGCTTGCACCAAGTCGCGGACAAGCGATGAATTTACAATGATTCGCTGGCTGCCGGGCGCGTCCCACCGGCAGACGGTCCCCTCCGGAACCGTCTCCACGGCGACTGGCGCGGAGATGGAAGATTGCTCTGGTAACATGCCGATGTTATAACTTCAGCACTCATGCCACCAGTGTTGGCGCGGAACTCTTTTGGCGAGTGTTAGTGTTATTACGCCCGCAGTACCGTACAGACGCTGGCACAAATGGGCCCGCCGATATTAAAGGTGGCCGCGAGTTTCGGATTCTTCACCTGCAGTTCGACGGGCGCGCGTCCCAACAGTTGGAGCGCCGACCATCCGATCATGGCAATGCCTGTGGCGCCGATCGGATGACCTTTGGCGATCAGCCCGCCGGAGGTATTGATGCCGCATTCCCCGAACGGGCCCGCCTTGCCTTCCACCCAATATTGCGCGCCTTTTCCCGGAGCGGCCTTGCCGATCACTTCGGTGCCGATCGCTCCCATGACGCTGAAGCAATCGTGAACCTCGGCGACGTTGACATCTTCCGGCTCGGCGTTCGCCATGCGGTACGCGGCGTTCATCGCTTTGTAAGCGCCGGCGGGGCGGAGCACATCGCGGCCGGCCTTCTGAATCGGATCGGTGGCCTGTCCCCAACCGGCAATTTCGACGCAGTCGGCCCGTTTCACACCCAGACGCGTGAGGCCCTCTGCGGTGGCCAGAATCAGCGCGGCATAGCCGTCGGTGATCTGGGAGCAGTCGTAGGTCTTGAGCGGCAGTCCTTCCACCACGTAGCGATTGATGCCTTCGATGGCCACGGCCTGGTCCAGCGTGATCTGCACTTTGCTCATCTGCGCGCAGGGGTTGAAACGCGCGTTGGCGTATTCCTGTACCGGGATGTGGGCCAGGTCGCGTTCGGTCACTCCGTACGCGTCCTGGTACTGTTGCATCACTTCGGCGAAGATATGCGGAAAGATGAAGACCTTGCCTTCACGTTCGCCCGGGTGGGAGAAATAGCCCAGCACCTTGCCGATGAGTTTGCCGTCCATCTTGCCTTCGGCGTCGCGCATCTTCTCGTACCCGACGGCAATTCCGGTCTCGCCCATACCGAGTTGCAGTTTCTGAATGACGGAAAGCACCGCCTGGCCTCCGGAGGCGCAGGCGTTTTCCACGGCTTCAATGGGCTTCCCTTCCAGGCCCGGAGTCATGGCCATCACACCCGCCAGCAATCCCTGTTCATTCAGCGTAAAGTTACACGCGGCGCCCACCGAGCCCACGTCCAACGCGGAGGCCGGCACATCGATCAGGCGGCACGCGCCGGTGATGGCGGCATCGAAAATGGCGGGCACGGTCATGCCCATCAACTTGCCAAATCGCGATTGATGGAAAGCGGCGATATAAATTGGTTTCACGCTACAAATTCCCCGCTTCCATTTTCGCAGAGAAAAATCGCGGATCCCAGGCTGACGGATTTTCTCCCTCGACGTCCAATCTATCGGACTCCGATGGGTATGGCCAATCCGGAATTTCTCAAAGGCACGCTCGACATGCTGATTCTGCGGACTTTATCCCGTGGCCCCAACCACGGCTACAGGATTGCCCTGCACATCCGGCGACTCTCCCTGGATGCCTTCAGGGTGGGCGAAGGGTCACTCTACCCCGCCCTGCAACGCCTCCTGATCAACGGATGGGTGCAGGCCGAATGGGCCCTCACCGACACCAATCGCAAAGCCCGCGTCTACCGCATCACCCCGACCGGGCGCCGACAACTTGCCGAGGAGGTCCGCGAATTCGACTTCATCCTGGCCGCCATCGCACGAGTCATGGAGGGCGCATGAGATTCTGGAATCGCTTCCGCCTGCGTGCCCGAACAGCAGGCCGCCTGGAACGCGAACTCGTCGACGAGATTCGCCTGCATCGCGAAATGATCGAGGAGGAATTCATCCGCGACGGCATGTCGCGCACCGAAGCCGCACGCGCCGCCGCGCAGCAATTCGGCAACAGCTCTTCCGCCGCCGATCTCAGCCGCGACGAGTGGACCTTTCCTCGCCTCGACGCCGTCGCCAAAGACGTTCGCTTCGCCCTCCGGCTGATGCTGCGGCATCCCCTGCTCACCGGCGCGGCCGTGCTGACCGTGGCCTTCGGCGTGGGCGCCAACACCGCCATCCTCAGCATTCTGGAAACCGTCCTGCTCAATCCGCTGGGCATGCGTCACACCGATCGCGTGATGGCGGCGCAGGTTCACGTCGACCGCCTCCACATGAAAGGCGCCGCCGGATCTGCCGCCGACCTGCGCGATATCCGGGGCCTCAGCGATGTCTTCTCCGCGGCGGCCGGAGTGGAAGGCGGCGTCTGGACGTATCAGGCCGGAGGCGAAGCAGTACGCCTGATCGGCCGCGCGGTGACGCCGGAGTTCTTTCGGGTCTTCGATGCGTCGCCCGCCCTCGGCCGCTTCTTCAACGCGGACGACCGGGAAAGCGTGGTCCTCTCGTATGGCATGTGGCAGTCTCAATTCGGCGGCGATGCGAGCGCTTTGGGCCGTACCATCACGCTCGACGACAAGCCCTACCGGATCGTGGGCGTGGCGCCGGCCGGTTTCCACTACCCGGCGGACGCGCAAGCGTTCGTCCCGCTGGCGATCTCCCCGCAACGCTACGCCGAGGGCCACGGGAACAATATGAACCTCACGCTGCTGGCCCGCCTGCGCACCGGAGTGACCCCGCTCGCGGCCATCGTTCGCGTCCATCGCTTCTCCACGGCGCAGCAGGCAGCCGACACCGCGGAAGGCCGCGATATGGCCAAGTTCGGCTACGGCCTCGACCTGCTGCCGTTCGCCGATTTTCTCTCCGGCGATCTGCGCAGTCCCTTATGGCTGCTGTGGGCCGCCGCGCTGGTGGTCCTGCTGACCGGGTGCGCCAACGTGGCGGGTCTGCTGCTCACGCGAAGTTCGGCGCGGCGCAAGGAAATCGCCATTCGTCTTTCCCTGGGAGCCACGCGCTGGCAGATTGTGCGGCAATTGCTGCTGGAAAGCACGCTGCTGGGAGTGGCGGGCGGACTCGCCGGATTGGCCATGGCCAAACTCGCGGTTTCCCTGGTGACGCGGGTTTCCGTCCCCGGCAAACAACTGCTGGCGCTGGTGGGGCTGGATCATCGGATGCTGCTCTACGGTCTGGGGCTGGCGATGGCGAGCGGCCTGCTGTTCGGACTGGTACCCGCCGTGCAAATGCTGCGCGAAAGCCAGACCTCCGAGATGGCGCGCAACCGGCGCCGCTGGTTTCAGGATCTGTTCATCACCGCCGAAGTGGGTGGCGCTTTCGTCCTGCTGGTCATAACAGGACTCCTTCTGCGCAGCCTGTGGATGGTAGAGCAGATCCAGCCCGGCTTCGACGTACACAACGTCACCACGGCCTATTTCACCAAGCCGCACAACGATCCGGCCTTCGCCTCGCGACTCGAGACGGCGCTCCAGAATGCTCCGGGCGTGGAAGCCGCCGCGCTCGCCTATCCGGTGCCGTTCAGCCAGGGCGGCCTCACCAGCGGCTTCGGCATCCGCAACCGGCAGCAGCAACCGGGCGAACCCGAATTCCACGGCGAAGCCTACTTCGTCACCCCGGAATACTTCCGGACCATGCGCATTCCCCTGGTAGCAGGACGCAATCTGGCCGCCGGGGACACCGCCGAAGCACCGCTGGTTTGCCTGATCGACCGCAAACTGGCCGACCGCTTCTTCCCCAGCCAGAACCCCATCGGCCAGGAAATCTCCATGTACAAAGGATGGGCCCGCATCGTGGGCGTGACTGCGGCGGTGCGCGCCGACGGCCTGGAAGAGGAGACGCGGCCGGTAGTCTACTATTCGCTGCCGCAGATCCCGTTCTTCGCGCAGAGTGGCGTGGTGCTGCGCTCCGCCGTGCCCGCCGCCGCCCTGATCCGCGCCACCGTGCGGCGAACCAACTCCACCGTGCCGGTTTACGACCTGCAAACCATGGAGGAGCGCATGGGCGAAAAGCTGGGCATCCGGCGCGTGCTGGCCGCGCTCCTGGCGATTTTCGGCGTCATCAGCCTGCTGCTGGCGACGATCGGCATCTACGGCGTGATCGCCCAGGTGGTGGCTGAACGCACCCAGGAGATCGGCGTTCGCATGGCACTGGGTGCGCGCCCGGCGCAGATTCAGCGCCAGTTCATGGGTCAGGGGCTGCGCGCCGCGGGCCTGGGCCTGGCGCTGGGCGCGATGGTCACGCTCTACGTGCAGAAGTGGATTTCCGGAATGCTTTACCAGGTGAAGGCGTTCGACGCGGGCACGATTGGCATCTCGCTCGCCGCCGTTCTGACGGTGCTGCTGCTGGCCGTCTGGTGGCCCGCGCGCCGGGCGTCGCGCATCTCTCCGCAGACCGCCCTGCGGTACGAATGACGGGCACGGTATCCTGAAAAGCGGAACACCTATGGCACGCACAGAATCTGTCATGACCGGTCTCGGCGCCGCCGCTCCGGACTTTCTGCTACCCGACGTGGTTTCCGTGCAGACCGTGAGCCTGGCATCTTTCGCCGGCAAAAAGGGACTGCTGGTGATGTTCATATCGCGTCACTGCCCCTACGTGCAGCATGTGAAACAGGAACTGGCCCGGCTGGGGACGGACTATCGCGAAAAAGAGCTGGGCATTGTGGCGATCGCTTCCAACTACGTGCCGCAATACCCCGACGATTCGCCCGAAAGTCTCCGGGAGTTCGCGGCCGAACTGGCGCTGGCTTTTCCGGTTTGCTATGACGAATCGCAGGAGATCGCCAAAGCTTACCAGGCAGCCTGTACGCCGGATTTCTTCTTATACGATGAATCCCGCCGCCTGGTGTATCGCGGGCAGTTGGACGGCAGCCGGCCCAAAACGGATATCCCGGTAACCGGAGCCGACTTGCGAGCCGCCATCGATGCCCTGCTTGGCGGGCGGGAGATCGCCGCAACGCAGCGCCCCAGCCTGGGCTGCAATATCAAGTGGCGGCCTGGGAACGAGCCGGCTTACTACCGGGTCTAGCCGGCAGCCAGAGCAGCCAGAATAACGCCAGCACGGTTACCGCGGCGGGAACCAGATACCACGGCCAGGGACCCAGGGCGTCCAGCAAAGATGCATTTTTCGGCTTCCGGCACAGATACATGTAATTGGTCCCGCAGATTTGATTGAACATCCCGAGCAGCAAGGCATATCCCAATAACAAGACGTAAGCCCGCCAGACCGCTCCGCGCCCGAGCGGGGAGATGCGTCCGAACACCAATACGGCAACGGCGACCACAATCGCCCCATGGGCAATAAAGAAGTAGACGGCAGGATAAGTGGGCCAGGGCGACCAGAGATCCGGCGTCAACAACGCCATTCCGGCGCCGGCCAGTCCCGCAAAATACGCCAGTTCGACGATTGCCGGAATCGCGTGTCAGCGCCGGAATAAAACAGCAGCATTTCGGCCGGTTTTGTAGTTCAAAGAG
>JARLGM010000176.1 GCA_031292755.1 Candidatus Sulfopaludibacter sp. | reverse complement strand
TGATTACGGTGCGCGCCGGCGGCTCGTTGCCGATCCAGAGTTGCGCATCGCCCCACGCCCGCACCGCGCGGATGAATCCGGTGTTGGTATCGATCCAGGTGGAGCCCGTGGGTCCGGATTTGGCGTGGCCGGCTTCCTGTATCGCCACGCCCGGCCAGACTCCCTGGTAGGTGCCGATGACCGCCGCCCCGGCGCCGAGTTTCATGTGGCTCCGCGAAGTCAGCTCGATCACCGGCGCCGCGCCCGCCGCCGCGCGCACGCCCGCCGCCACCTCCGCCGGGAAATCGCCTTCCAGCACGATGCCGTTGAGTTTCGCGGCCAGCGCCTTGCGGGCCTCCGCGACGGCATCGCCGCCCGGAGTGATTACTGCGAGCGCGATCAAGCCGCGACCCGACGCGCCGGCCACCAGATCCGCCGGGTAGTTCTGGAGCAACAGGCAATTGACGGGACTGTTGGCCAGCAGTTCCAGCGATTGGGCGTCGCTCCACTGCCAGCGCATGGGAACCCAGTCCGCGGGCGAAGGTACGCTACCGCCCCAGAGAGGGGCACAACCCAGCACGGCCGCCCAGCAGACCGCTCGCATCCACATATATAACAATGTGGCACAAGCCCGGCCGGTCTGCACGGGTGCCCCCTTATGGCCATTGCCATAGCGTCTCCCCGAGGGTCAAAATTCTTACCATGACCGGAAAGTACGCACTGTTGGGGCTGATGGCGATGCTGGTTTCGGGTCCCGCCCGGAGCCAGCGGGGCATCCACCGGCCGCCCGAGAACCCGGGCCTGCCTGTGCTGAATGTGATGGTCAGTGCAACTCTGGGGCCTCCTTATAGCTGCGCCCCGGCTCTGAGTTATGCGACCAACGGCTTGTTTCTATCCACCTTCAGCCAGCAGCAGGGTCCCGAGCTTCTCTTGAACGGCGCATGCGGCGCGGCGGACTACTTCGACGTCAACCTGGCGGGAGACGATATCTCGCTGATTGCCGACCTTGGTCCGGGCGTCTCTCTGGCATCGCTGAACACGCATCAGGTGTTCAATCTGCTGAACGTCAATACGCCGGGGGATTACACCAAATTCACCTGGACCGCCAACGTTGTCCAGGGCCACACCTATGCGGTGGTCATCAATTCGGAATACCGGCGCGGACTGTTTGTGTTCACAGTCACCAGGTTCGTTCCCGACCAGGAGGTGGATCTCCAGTATGAGGTGAAGGACTACCAGGTGAACACAGGCCCGCTTCTCCGGTCCCAGGGGTTCGATTGGAACCAGTGAGACTACGCCGGCCGGATCAGCCGCGCCAGCGTGAACGCAGCCGCCGAAGCGAGCCCCCCGATCACCACCGTCTGCAGCCCCCCGCGAAACGGAGAAATGCCCGTCATCCGGCCCTTCACATAGCCGAAGAGGAACAGCGCAATCAGGGTCACGATCACCGAAATGCGGAGTGCCCGCTCCAGATCGCTGGCGATCATGTACGGCGCCAGCGGCACCATCCCGCCCACAATGTACGACAGTGCAATGGCGATGGCGCTGTTGCGCGCGCGCTTCGGATCGGGTTCCTCGAAGCCCAGTTCGAACTTCATCATGAAATCGACCCACCGTTTCTGATCGGCGCAGATGGCCTTCACCACCGGCGCCAGTTCCTCCTCGTTCATGCCGTAGCTGCGGAACACATCCGCTACCTCTTCGGTCTCCCGGGCCGGCACTTCCACGGTCTCGCGGTATTCGCGCTGGCGCTCAGAGAGGTAATGGTCGCGATCCGTGCGCGCCGCCAGGTACCCGCCCAGCCCCATGGCGATCGAACCCGCGGCAATCTCCGCCAGTCCGGCAATCACCACGATGGCTGTCTGCTTCACGGAACCGGAGAGTCCGGCCGCCAGGGCGAAGGGCACGGTCAAGCCGTCCGCCATTCCAATGACAACATCCCGGACCGTCTCCGAGGCTTCAAAGTGCGCTTCCACGTGATGTGAGGCAGGCATGACAGAACATCATCTCACACGGGCGGATTCTTCTGGCCGCTGAAATGCTCATTAGAATTGCACCATGAAACTGCTTATCGGAATCCTCATTGGTCTCCTGGTGGTGGCGCCTCTGGGCGCCTATTTCTATGTAAAACTTGGATTTCTCTCGCTCGCCACCACTGCCAAACCGCTCCCGATGGAGGAATTCATGGCGCACACCGCGCTCCGCGAGAGCATCGGGAGTGCGCAGAACCTGCAGGATCCATTACCCGTGACCGACGAAAACCTGCTGGCCGGCTTCAAAGCGTACCGCGAGCACTGTGCGGTTTGTCACGGACTGCCCGGCGAATCGAAACCTGTCATTGCCGCCGGCATGTTCCCTCCGCCGCCGCAGTTGATGGTAGCGCGCGAAATGGTGACGGACGACCCGGAAGGCGCCACCTTCTGGAAAGTCTCCAACGGCATCCGCCTTTCCGGTATGCCGCGCTTCGATACCCTCCCGGAAACCACCCGATGGCAGTTGACCATGTTTCTGAAGCACGCCGATCGCCTGCCGCCGGCGGCCCAAGCCGGTCTTCGGCGATAGCGGCGCATGCTACAATCGGGAGAAATTCACCCTTTTGCGAGGTGCTGCAATGCCCGAGAATAACGATCTTTCCCGCCGGGACTTGTTGAAGGCCGCGGGCGCCGTGACCGCCGTTGCTTCGGCGCTTCCCTCTCTGCAAACCGCCAAAGCCGCGGGCGAGCCTGTTCGCTATGGCATGATCGGCACCGGCAGCCGCGGAACTTACCTGCTGAAACACCTGAAAAACATCGAGAACGGTAAGTGCGTAGCGCTGTGCGACATCAATCCCGAGCACCTCAAGCACGGCGTGGATACCATCGGCGGCAATCCACGGACCTACTCGGATTACCACCAGTTGCTGGAGCAGAAAGACATCGACGCGGTCTTCGTGATCACGCCGTTGTTTGTGCACTTCCCGCTGACGCGCGATGTGCTGCTCGCGGGCAAGCATGTGTTCTGCGAAAAGTGCCTGGTGTTCAAGCCGGAAGAAGTGCATGCCCTCACCAGCCTGGTGCAGGACCATCCCAAGCAGATTCTGCAAACCGGCCTGCAGCGCCGCTACAGCTACTTCTACCAGACCGTTAAGGACATGGTGGACAAGGGCATCCTGGGCAACGTGCACCACATCCACGCGCAATGGCATCGCAACATGATCAACAAGCCCAGCTCGCTGTGGACCATGAAGCCGGGCGGCGAAAAGAACATCGACAACTGGCGCGTATATCGTTCGATGTCCGGCGGTCTCACCGCCGAGTTGACCTCGCACCAGGTGGACGTTTCCGACTGGATGTTCGGCTCGAAGCCCGAATTCGTCATGGGGCTGGGCAGCCTGGACATGTTGAAAGACGGGCGCGACGTCTACGACAACATCCAATTAATCTACAAGTACCCCAACGGGCAGAAGCTCACTTATTCTTCCATCAGCACCAATCAATTCCTGCCGTATTTTAATGGCAATCGCCCCGAAATGGGCGAGATCATCATGGGCACTGACGGCACCGTCGAAATCACCGTGGGTGACGACGTCCACCCGCCCATCGCCTGGTGGTATCGCGAGCCCCCCAAGACCACCACGGTGACCAGCGCCGCGGACAAGAACAAACCGTTTGTGGCCGGCGCCACCATGGTGGCATCCGGCGGAGCCAATGGTCCCATCCCGCTGAACACCCCGGACCTGGCTTTCACCGGCAACGAAGGATTCTTCACGCGCGAGGCAAAGTTTGCACGCCGCTGGCTCACCGCCAAGGGTGTGATGGTGCAGGAAGAGTCGCGCAACCCGGTGGATGTGGAGCTGGAAAGCTTCTTCAACAGTTGCCGCGACGGTGTGAAACCGAGAGCCGGCCTGGAAGTGGGTATGGCGGATGCCGTGGCCGTGATTCTCTCCAACATGGCGATGGACGAAGGCCGTAAAGTCTACTTCAACGAGATCGACAAGATGGGCCTGGACACTAAGAAACTCACCACCCAGGCGCCCGGCAAGCCGGTCCACAATATCGGGGGATAGCCCGCCCCGCGGATTTCCGGCAATCGCCATTGAAGCGGCGTGAGCACTCGCCGTATACTGAGGACGCGTGGGAACCGGGCGGAAACTCGTCTTGCTGGCTTTGGCAGCGGGATTACTGCGCGCCGCGGACTCACCGGAATTCCTCTACCGGTTTCACCTTCCCAGCCGCGCCGCCAAAGTGGATTGGACCTCCGCCAGTGCAGGCAACTGGGATGTCACCGTCACCGTTGACGCCGTAAAATGCCGGCTCACCTGCGCGTACCGTCTGAAGCGTGGTTCTCCGGCGGCAAGCCTGCTGGCCCCGCCGGTCGTCTTCGTGCGCGTCTATTCCGACTTCGTATCTTTGCCGTACAAGCTGACGGTGGATCCGGCGGGGCTCGAGTTTCCCGCTGCCGCCGCCAGGTTCCGGCCGCGATACGACTATCCCTACCTGCCCGGGCGTAAACTGGTCGCCACGGCGCCGCCGCGCGTGCTCACCGCACTCCCCTCGTTATCGCGAGTAGGCCGAGCCCCCGTTGCGAGCCGAACGCCTCGACTATCCTCACTGGACGCACCCCTCCGGATTTAGACCCTCCCGCTGCGACTGCAAGTCTCAAAATTTGCTTTCAGTGGAGGACTGCATGAATTTTCAGATGGACAACCGCACCCGCGTGCTGTGTCTTCATGCCGCGGCCAAGCGGCTTCAAATGCCGGAACGCACGCTGCGTTATCAGGCCAGCCGGGGCCGAATTGAAGGAGCCTTCAAAGAAGGGAAACTATGGAAGTTTCCGGTCACCGCGCTCACTTCGCCAATCCGGCAAGCGACTGCCGGGCCGGGGTGAAATTGGGCCAGAGGCAAGGTCCTCCGCGTCTTCCTCCGCGCCTCTGCGACTCCGCGGTAGGCTTTCCGTGAGTGTGAAGTGGAACCCAGTTAATGGTGATGGTGCCCTTCGTGATCTTCCAGGTGCACGGGAATGGCGCAGCCGGTCTCGGAAATGGCGCAACTCACGTGTTCGAACTGTACCGTGGTATGCGCAATGCGGAACCGCTCGGCCAGCATCGTGTTGAGGCTCCGCAGAATGCAATCGCTGGCGGAAGGCGGCACATCTTCAATCAGCACGTGACAGCTTAGGGCATGGGTGCTGGATCCCAGGCTCCAGATGTGCAGGTCGTGCACGTCCAGAACCCCCGCCGTCGAGCGCATCGCCCCGGTGACCTCCGGCAGAGCCAGGCCGCGCGGCAGCCCTTCCAGCAGAATGTTGAGCGACTCGCGAATGATGTCCCAGGCGGTCCAGACGATCAACACGCCGATCAGCATGGAAAGAATCGGGTCCACCCGCACCCATCCGGTGTAGCGGATGATGACGGCGCCGGCGATGATGGCCAGCGACCCCACCGCGTCGCCCAACATGTGGATGAAGGCGCTGCGCACGTTGATATCGTTCTGGCTGGCCTGGCGCAGAGACAGCATGATGCCGCCGTTGAGCACCAGCCCCAGGGCAGCCACCGCCATCATCACGCTTTCGTGTACGGCTTCGGGGTGGCGCAGGCGCGTCACGCCCTCATAAAGAATCCAGGCAGACAGCGCCACCAGGGTCAGCGCGTTGACAAAAGCGGAAAGCACGCCGGCGCGGTGATAGCCGTAAGTCTTGGATTCGTTCGCCGGCTTCGATTGCAGATAGAAACCGAACCAGGCCAGAAACAGGGCGAGGGCATCGGTGAAGTTATGGCCGGCATCGGAAAGCAATGCCAGCGAATGGGATTGCATGCCGGCAACCACTTCGATAACCACGAACAGAGCGGTGGCTGCCAGCGACCATTGCAGCCGGCTGCCGGTGGCTCCGTGATGGTGATGGCTATGAGAGTGCGAATGCACCGGTGCGTCCCTATTCCAGTTTAACCGGACCCCGGGTGGAATGTTTTCCCATCCATAAGCGAGTATGATGGCGGAAGTCTCATGTTTGCGTTCTTCCGCCAGTTGTTCTCGACAGAGTTCATGCCGCACGGCATGTGTTACCTCTGGGATCCAGCGGTACTCTGGGTCAACGTGATCTCCGATGCTTTGATCGCGGCTTCGTACTATGCCATTCCGTTCCTGCTGTTTTATTTTGTCCGGCGGCGGCGGGACATCGCCTTCAAGTGGATTTTCGTAGCGTTCGGCATGTTCATTCTGGCTTGCGGAACTACCCACCTGATGGGGACGGTGACCGTCTGGCACCCCATTTACCGCCTGGACGGAGTCATCAAGGCAGTGACCGCTGTGGCTTCGGTCGCCACCTTTGCCGGGTTGATTCCCATGATGCCCACCCTGATCAGCCTCCCCAGCCCGGCGGCCCTGGCGCGCGAAATCGAGGTCCGCCGCGCAGCGGAAGCGCACATTCGAAAAATCAACGAAGAGCTGGAAGTGCGCGTAGCGGACCGCACCGCATCGCTCGAGCAGGCGCTACAGGACCTGCGCAAGGAAATGCTGCGGCGCCAGGAGCTGGAGCGCGAACTGATTCAGGCGCAGAAGATGGAAGCCGTGGGGCGCCTGGCCGGAGGTATCGCGCACGACTTCAACAACCTGCTGACGGTGATTTTGGGCTACGACGAGATCCTGCGCGAGCACGTGAAAGACGATCCTACAGCGCTGGAGTACGCCAGCGAGATTTCGCAGGCCAGCGAACGGGCCGCCAGTCTTACCAATCAACTGCTGGCGTTCAGCCGCAGACAAGTCTCATCGCCCCGCGTCACCGACCTCAACGCTCTCGTCCGGAATATCGACAAGATGCTGAAACGGGTGATTGGCGAGGACCTCGAACTGGAGACACGCCTGGACCCGGCTCTCGCCCGCGTGAAAGTAGATCCGGCCCACATCGACCAGGTGATTCTGAACCTGGCGGTCAATTCGCGCGACGCCATGCCGCAAGGCGGGAAGCTGACCATCGAAACGGCAAACGCCGAGATCACCGAAGGGTATGCGTCGGGACACATCGGAATCGCTCCGGGGCACTGGGTGATGCTGGCGGTGAGCGATAGCGGTGTAGGCATGGACGCGGCCACGCGGGAACGGATCTTCGAGCCATTCTTCACCACCAAGGAGAAGGGCAAGGGCACCGGGTTGGGGCTGTCGATTGTCTATGGCATCGTGAAACAGAGCGGCGGCGAGGTGCTGGTCTATAGCGAACCGGGTCACGGCACCGTTTTCAAGATTTATCTGCCGGCCGCGCAGGCCGCCGAAGCCGCCCCGGCGGTGACTCCGCACGCACCGCTGGAACCGGCCGGCGCGACCATTCTACTGGTGGAAGATGAAGATCAGGTAAGGACACTGACCCGGATCATCCTCGAGCGCCTCGGCTACCGCGTTCTGGTGGCGGCCACACCGGCGGAAGCCTTGCGGATTGCCGGGCAGGCCGGGGAAAATATCGACCTGCTGTTGACCGATATCGTGATGCCGCTCCGCTACGGAACAGACCTGGCGGCGGACGTGCAAACCCTTCTGCCTGGGATCCGGGTGCTGTTTATGTCCGGGTATACGGACAATTCCGTGGTGAGGCAGGGACTGCTTTCCGCGGGCACGGCCTTCATCCAGAAACCGTTCACCGCCCGGGATCTGAATCGCAAGGTGCGGGAAATCTTGAACGAGTAGCGCACCCTACATCTTGATCCAATACGGCATCAGGCGCAGGTAGCCGCCGTGCAGCCAGGCGCGATAGGGAACGCTGCCGAAAACCTGTTTGAGCCGGGCGTCCAGGGCGTCGGGCTGCGATTTCTTCGTCAGGAAATCGAACAGGGTCCGCGTCTGCGGGTAGACGTCGATATTCACGTTCTGGTTGGCCGGGATGTGGGCCTTCTCCTTGACCAGTTGCACGGCCGTATCCAGGCCGCCGAGTTGATCGACTAATCCCCGCGACTGCGCATCGGAGCCCAGCCAGACCCGTCCCTGGGCCACCGGTTCGATCTGCTCGAACGTCCGGTGACGCGCCGCGGCCACCTTGCTGACGAAGTCGCGATAGTTCTCGTCGATGCCCTTGCGCAGCAGGTCGCGCTCATCCGGCGTCAGGGGACTATAGTCGGAATCGATATCGGCATGGCGGCCTCGCTGCACAAAATTCTTGGTGACGCCGAGCTTGTCATACAGCCCGTGCAGGTTGGGCTTGCCGAAGACCACTCCGATGGATCCGGTTTCCGTTGCCGCGTAAGCCACGATCGGCGCGCCCGTCATGGCCATGTAGTATCCGCCGCTGGCGGCAACGTCGCTCATGGAAATCACTAGCGGCTTCTTCTGGCTGAGCAGGTTCATTTCGCGCCACATTTCATCGGAGGCTGTCACTTCGCCTCCCGGTGAATCGATGCGCACGATCACGCCCTTCACGCTCGCATCGGCGCCCACCTGCCGAAGCATCCGGTCGAATCCGTAGCTGGTGAGGTTGTCCTCGGTGCCATCGTCATTGGAATCGCCGCGGATGATGTCGCCCTGCGCCACCACCAGGGCAATCCGGCTGGTACCTCCCAGACCCACGCTGCTCGCCGGCACCTTGACGTAACTCTCGATCGAAACTCTCTTCGGCTCGCCGGATTTCAGCGCGGTCTTCAGTTCGCCGTACATCTGGTCTTCGAAGCGGAGTTCATCCACCAGGCCGGCTTTCAGCCCCTGTGCGGCGGTGTACGGACCCTGATCGATAAGGGCGCGGATTTCGTCGGGCGACTTCTTTCGGCCGGCGGCCAGGTGGTTCACGATATTGCCGTAGATGCCGTCCACCACTGCGTCCATCACTTCGTGGGTCTCCGGGCTCATGTCGGAGCGGGTGAACATGTCGCCGAAATCCTTGTACTTCCCGGCGTGTTCGATCTCCACGCTGACGCCGAGTTTGTCCAGGGTGTTCTTGAAGTACATCACCTCGGCGCGCAGTCCTTTGATGTACATCTGGTCCGCGGGACCGAGAAAGATCCGGTCGGCTCCCATCGCCACGTAGTAATCGTGCATCGCCGGAGTGCGCAGATAGGCATACACGGGCTTGCCCGATTTGCGAAACCGGTCGAGATCGGCGCGCAACTCTTCGCTCTTCGCCCAGCCCACCGTCAGACCCTCGGGTTCAAGCACAATTGCCTTGATGTGCGGGTCCGCCGCCGCCTTGCGCAGCGCCATCCAGACGTTGCCGATGGTGATGGCCGGACCGCGGCCAAGAAAATCGGGCAGCTCGATTGGCGGCTTCTCGGGAATATCGCCTTCCAGGCGCAGCACCAGCACCGAATTGTCGGCGATCTGGGGCGGTTTCTCTCGCAGCCGCAGTGCGGCGAAGAACAGCAGGATGACGGACAGGAACACCAGCGCGACGCCGGTAATCACACCGATCAGGAACTTGGCCATGGCTACTTCGATAGTAGCCTAGACGGCCTCCTCGCCTTTGCGCAAAGCGCGCAGATCGATACCCAGCGCCTGGCACTTTTTGTACAGATGGCTACGTTCCAGGCCAAGCGCTTTGGCGGTATCGGTCATGCGCTGGTTGTGCCGCCTGAGTTCGGCCAGAATCTGATCCCGCTCGAACGTGCCCACTCGTTCCGCCAGCGGACCTTCGAGGGTCGTCGAAGCCGGGGGCGGATCGCCGTGATTTTGCGGCAGGGCCAGCCGCACCGCCGGAGCGTCCACCGCGCCATCGGCCAGCAGCAGCAGGCGTTCCACCACGTTGCGCAACTCGCGCACGTTGCCCGCCCAGGGATACCGTTCCAGTGCCTGCAAGGCTTCGGCGGTGAACGGCTTCGGCTTCCATCCGTTCTGTTCGGCTACTTGCGCGGCAAAGTGCGCTACCAGCGCCGGAATATCGCCGGGCCGCTCGCGCAGGGGCGGCAGGAACAGCGGAAAAACGTAAATGCGATGGTACAGATCCTGGCGAAACGCGCCCTTCTTGACCAGGTCGTCGAGATTGTGATGTGTGGCCACAAGCACCCGGACATCCACCGGGATGGTGCGATCGCCGCCCACGCGCTCCACCTGCCGTTCTTCCAACACGCGCAGCAGCTTGGCCTGCATCGCCAGCGGCATGTCGCCGATTTCGTCCAGAAACAGGGTGCCGTGGTTGGCCTGTTCGAACTTGCCGATGTGCCGCGAGGCGGCGCCGGTAAACGCCCCTTTTTCGTGGCCGAACAGCTCGGATTCGATCAGCTCAGAGGGAACGGCCGCGCAGTTCAAAGTCACGAACGGACCTTCGCGCCGCGGGCTGCGCTCATGCAGGGCGCGGGCAATCAGTTCCTTGCCGGTTCCGGTCTCCCCCAGGATGCAGACGCGCGCTTCACTGGCGGCCACGCGATCCACCTGCGCCATCACACGGTGCATGGCTTCCCCGGCGTGGACGATCTCCTGCTTGCCCACCCGCTGCCGCAGATCGCGATTCTCCTGCTCCAGGCGCTTCAGCCGGAGCACGTTATCCACGGTGAGCAGAAGCTTATCGGTGGATAACGGCTTCTCCAGAAAATCGACCGCTCCCAGGCGCGTGGCCCGCACCGCCATCTCGATATTGGCCTGCCCCGAAATCATGACGACGGGAACGGAGATCCCCAGATTGCGCAGGTCTTCCAGCAGCGAGAGGCCATCCCTTCCCGGCATGACCACGTCCGACAGCATCATGTCAAACGGTGTGGCCTTGACCAGTTCCAGCGCGCGCGCCGCGTTGTCGCATACCGTGGCTTCGTGCCCGGCCAGCCGGAAGGCCCGCGCCAGGGACGCCAGCGTGTTCGCGTCGTCATCGACAATTAGCAGGTGTGCCATATAGGAGAAGGGGAATGAGCCTGTCCCCTTTATAACAACTGCCGCACCGCCTTCTCCACCGGCTCCAGTTCGGCGATCTCCACGCCCAGAGGCGCCGTCTTCAGGTCGGCGAACTTCCGCGCGCTCACCATCACGCGGCTTTCCATCGATCCCACGGCGCTATTGTACGCTTCCACCGCGCGCTCCAGGCCCCGGCCCACGCGATTCAGGTGATCGCCCATATCGCTGAGCCGCTTGAACAGATCTTTGCCCAGCGCGCTGATTTCCGCCGCGTTCTCCGCGATATTTTCCTGCCGCCAGCCGTACGCCACCGCCCGCAGCAGCGCGATCAGCGTAGTGGGCGTAGCCAGAATCACGTTCTGTTCCACCCCCGCCTCAATCAATGCCGCATCGCTCTCCAGGGCGGCGCTGAAGAAGCACTCTCCCGGCAGAAACAGGACCACGAATTCCGGCGCGTGGTCGAACTGCTCCCAGTACGATTTCCGGCCCAACGCGGTCACGTGCGTGCGCACCTGCCGGGCGTGGTCGGCAAAGCGCGCCTTCCGCGTGGCATCGTCGGGAGCCTCGATGGCGCGCAGGTATGCGTCCAGCGGCGTCTTCGCGTCCACCACGATGCTCTTTCCCGCCGGCAGCCGCACCAGCAGGTCGGGACGCAGCCGGCCCTCTTCTCCGAACAGCGTGGTCTGCGCCGTGAAATCGCAGTGGTCCAGCATGCCCGCCATCTCCACCACCCGCCGCAGTTGGATCTCGCCCCAGTTGCCGCGCACCGCCGGCGTGCGCAGCGCCGTCACCAGCTTGCCCGTCTCGGCGCGCAATTGCGACTGCGTCTCCAGCAGGCTGCGTACCTGCTCGTGCAGCGATGCGTAGGCCCCGGCCCGCGCCTTCTCGATCTCCTGAATCTGCGCATCCACCTTCTCCAGCGACGCGCGCACGGGCGTCACCAGTTCGCCGATGGCCCGCTGCCGCATCTCCAGATCCCCGGCCGCGGAAGTCTGGGTCTGCGCCAGCGTGGCCTTGGCAAGATCCAGAAATGCCTGATTATTGCGCGCCAGAGCGTCGGCCGAGAGGGCCCGAAACGCCGCTTCGGTGTCCCGCCGCCGCCACCGCAACACCGCCCACGCCAGCACAAAACCGGCGATAAAACAAAAGACTGGCAGAATGTTTTGCATCGCAGCTACCATTATCGCGCGCCGCGCGCGTCACGGGCTGCCTCGCCGCAACGGAAATAATGTTCAATTCAGATACGCGGAGCTCCCAGTGTCCTCTGTAGTAGCGCCAAATACGCGAGCGTGCGTTCCCCTCAGGCGCCCGGGAATCCGAACATCAACCACGACTGATTCGCTACCCAATGGGGGTAAAGCTCCGTCATCTTGTTGAACAGCTCTTCGTCGGACGTCGCGGTTTTCTGCAGCCGGTCGAAGTCGAGCAGATAGCGCTTCGTATCCTCGATCGCCGACGGCGAGTCGGGCGCGCCGGGCTTCTTGTGACCGGCAACAACAATCGACGGATCGAGCGCCGCCAACCGGTCCAACGCCGCGACCCGGTTCTTCCGGCTCTCTGGGGTGGTGTCGCCGACGTACATGTGGCACTGGTTATACACTACGTCTCCAGCGGCGACCAGGCCGATCGATGGAACGTACAGAGACGTCGTATCAGCACTATCGGTGTGGCCCTGCTCGATGATGCGCAGTTCCTCGCCCATTTAGCGGCCATTTGCCCACGAAACAACCGGCGGGCTAACCGCTCTACTTGGGGGAGTGAAAGACATCTGCATGGCGGTCACCGTCTTGGGTGTTGCGATCGCCCGGGCGCTCGGGAAACGGTCGAGCAGAATGCTCAAACCGTAGAAGTGGTCGAAATGGGCGTGCGTTATATAGATGGTCTCCCAGGTTGCGGTTGTGCAGCGCAATCCAATCCCCGAGCGCCTCTGCTTCAGCCACAGTCGTCATTGCATCTACCAGCACCGCATCGTACTCGCCGAAGATTAAAGTCGACGTCATCGGGTCAAAGCCGAGCGGTTCGCCGAAAGGCTTTGGCCGCTCGCCTACCATTACCTTTCCCGGCGCGGTAAATACGTTGACACCGAGCGTGCTCGACGTGATGGCGGCACTCACCGGCGGGCTCTCCTTAGTTTCATCTCGTGTTCCTTTCTATGCCTGAAAGTAGGACGCGTGCCAATTCAGAGCCTTGTGCGAGGCCGAGCGTTAACCGTATTTCAGGTCGGTGCTCTGTCCCACCTCGATAATGTAACCGTCAGGATCGCGGATGTAGCACCGAATCTCGCCGTACTTGGGTATCGGCTCTGTGATGAACTCCGCTCCGCGACTTGTCCATAATTCATAGCACGCTTGAATATCCGCAACGCGGAAATTCATAAAGCTGTTGATGTGATTCGGGTCGGGGACGCTCAGCGTTACGGTCGGCTTATCCGCGGTCGGGCCGCCTCCAACGTTCAGAATCATCCAGATATTCGCAAGCTGAAGGTACCCAGGCGCGTTGCCATCCCCCAGGCTCAGGATGCGAGCACCGAAGACCTTTTCGTAGTAGCGAGCCGATCGCTCGATGTCGGCGACGGTGAGAAACTGCGCGATGCTGATCCCCTCTCGCGGGGGCATCTCGTAGCTCTTCTGTTCAATTTGTACGCTGCTCGTTGATGACTGGGATTCTTTGCTCATTTTCGATTTTCCTTTCGTGTCCTCTGTTCGCAAAGTAAGATCAAGCGACTAGCAAGATCTTCCCGGCGACACCTTTTTCTGCCGCTGCTTGAGCCTCGGCCGCTTGCCTGAGTGGCAGGGTCCCGCTAATCGGGATCACCAGCTTGCCATCTCGCACGGCTTCGGCCATGAACTCGAGCGTTTTCCTGTCGAATTTCGAGAATACCGGCACCACCTTCACATCTGGGTACTTCGCTGCGTTCTGCGGCGCCCTGAGAACCGTGGCAAACACTCCTCCGGGCTTGACCTTGGCGATCAGCTTCTCGGCGGTTCTTCCGCCGACCGTATCCGCCACCGCGTCGAGCGGCGGAAGACTCGCAATCGCTGTGTCGTCGTCGGTCGCGACCGCCTGGTCCGCGCCGGCAGTCCTCGCCTCATCTACCTGCCTCTGCAAGACCCCCGCGATCACAGTCGCCCCGCGTTCCTTGGCGGTGAATACCGCCGAACGCCCGACATTTCCCACAGCGCCTGCGACCAAAACCGTCTGGCCGGCCTTGATTCCCGTAGCTGAAAGGAGCTGGTTGCCCGTTATCGTCACGAGCGGCAGCGCCGCCGCTTGGATCAAATCGAGCCCCTTGGGGACCTTCACCAGGATCGCCGCACTGACGACACAAAGTTCAGCGTAAGTATTGTCTGCCATAGAGAAGACCTGATCGCCGACGGAAAACCCTTCCACCTCCGGCCCGATCTTCACGACGGTTCCCGCCATATCGACCCCTATGAGGCCCGGGAAATGGATCGGATAATAATCGTCCGTTAACCCGGCACGCCGCTTGTAGTCGAGCGGGTTCACACTGGCGGCGGCGACTCGCACGAGCACCTCGCCGGCACCTGGCACCGGATCCGGATAGTCCTCAAACTTCAGAACCTCCGGACCGCCATACTTGTGGACGACGACTGCCTTCATTTCATGCCTCCGCGGTTCACGTCACAGCGCGTCTGGTGGCGCTTTTCTTCTCTCCCGCCGGTGGATGCCCAGATCGTACCACGACCCTTCCGAGAGGTTGACACCATAGTGCCGTGCAGCTTTCTGGATGTTCGCGAACGCCAAATCACGATTTTCATCGGAGACGTCGATGACTTGATCGAACCGGGCGACGGCGTTACGCACGTGCTCTGCGTCGGTCAGCGGTTCTTTGCGCTGTTTGGGAAATGCATAAACGCTAGCCGCCAGGTCACTCACCGTCGTGAGCCGTCCGTGTTTCTCGTGAGGTTCCCAAGTCCCTTCAGGCATGTCCTAACCGTTCTTCCTCTGACGTTCCGCGGGTGCAATTGAATAGCCTTTTCTAAATCGCTCAAATTCCAGTCTCAGAAGGCCGCCGATAATCGTGTGTCTGCAGTTTGAGTCGATCGGCCGACGCAAACGCCAAGACGGCAGGCCTGGGACTCGAACAGGTGCAATGTACTTCCGCATCTCATAGTCTCCCGGACGATGTCGCCGCTGCACACTCGGATTACGAACGCGTCACGGCGCGCGCAGTCGCCGGGCCAGCGGGATCGCGCAGCATTCAACAGCCACCCTGATTTGATTCCCGCCGTGAACCTACTGATGCAATGAGAATCCGGACGGCAAAGCTGCCTCAAGATTGATTTGTTCCCCGGTGATGGGGTGGTGGAATTTCAGAAATTGGGCGTGCAGGAAATATCCTCCATCGCCGGGGAGGCCGGGGAGAATTTCAAGAGGCTGGCCGGTTAAGCCGTACAGAGGATCGCCTACCAGGGGATGGCCTATGGATGCCAGATGGATTCTGATTTGATGAGGGCGGCCCGAATTTAGGCTTACCTCAAATGTTGTGG
>JARLGM010000175.1 GCA_031292755.1 Candidatus Sulfopaludibacter sp. | reverse complement strand
ATGCCCTTGGGGAGCGTGATATCGCGCACCTGGAAATTCTTCTGTCCCGGGTCCGCGCCCAATTCGAATGCGCCGAATTTCGAACTCAGGTAGCCGGTGCCGCCCGCCGCCGGAACATTCGGCACGCCCACGTAAGCGGGCAGATTGTTGCGCGGTCCGAACTCCTGCGAGACCACGGCGCCCAGGCTCGGATGCTGAATCGCCGGCGTGGGCAGGTAGCCGGTGAACATTTGATACGTAGCCTGCGCGTGATCGGGAATGTGGCCGGTGATGGAACGTACCACCGTAATTTTGTCGGCGATTTGTGCGGTGCGGGACAGATTCTCGCTAAAAACCACGCCGGGTATCCTGGTCTTTACCACGCCAAGCGGCCCGCGATACTCGATGGGAGCCTCTGGTTTCGGATCCCAGGATTCCTGGTGCGCCAGTCCGCCGGGCAGAATGATCTGGATCACACTTGTGGCGGGGCCTTCCTGCCGCTTGCCGATGGCGCTGCCCGGGATCCTGACTTCACCGGCCTGCGCGTTGATTCGAAACAGGTCCGGCAGACTCAAGCCCATGCCGCCCAGCAAACCGACCTGAATGAAACTGCGCCGGCCGAATGCCGTGGGATAGACCGGCCCGGGACAGATTGTTTGTTTTTTCTCGTGCGTCACGGATTCCCCTCCATCGGCACCTTACTTGAGAATAACGCTAAATTCCTACCTGCTGTGTACGAACACCGGATGCCGGAGGAAGTTGCCGGAGCAGGGCGGAGCTTACTCTTTCATCGCAGCCACGTTGCCGATCCAGATCGTGTTGGCTTCCGGAGCACCGCCGCCCAACGCCGTGAGATCGACAATGGCGAGCGAACGCCACTGCGCCGGATCGAACTTGCCGTCGCCTTGAAAATCGGACAGCTTCAGGTCCACGTGGAACACTTCCCTATCGCCGGGCGGGTAGATCGGCAAAGTGAACCGCGGACCCTGCCCGCCGCCGGGCTTGTTCATTTCCAGCGCCACCATTAAGGTGACATCGTGCTCCGATGCAATGTCGAAGACCAATCGCTTCGCCTGGGCCATCTCCGAACCCGTGATGCGGCGCAGTAAGAGCTGAAAATGCCCCTCCGCCTGCCGATAGCTCGCCGCCAGCGCGGGCGCATTCAGGGGATTCGGTCCGGCGTCCAGTTTGAGATCCATGCCTCCCAGCGTGACCCAGTCGATGAAGCTCCGGTCCAGCATGCCCAGGCGCAACCCATTGGCGGGAACGCGAGGCGGCGCGGCGGGACTGCTCAATACTTCGAAATCTTCCACACTGGCGGTGTGCTGACCTTTGTCCAGATGGACAATCACGGGGAAATCCGGATTCGCCGGCAATTGCGCGAAAAACTGCCCCAGGTCGAACAGGCCGATGCCTTCCACTTCGGCCAGGTCCAGTTTGCCGTCAGCGTCCTTGGCGTCATTGGGGCCATCGTTTACGCTGAAATCGGAGGGCGTGAACTCCACCCATTGCCAGGTGTTTGCGGGCGACCAGAACCAGGCCGAATAGTTGCCGCCTCCGGGCTTCTTTTCACTGAGCAGCAGGCCCATGGCCGTGGCATGGTCCGTCTTCACGCGGAAACGAATCCGCTGCATTTTGGCGAACTCCGCCGGAGCCGGTGACACCACTCCCGAAAATATTTTCGGCGCCAGTTCGTAACTGAAAACCAGGGCATGTGAATCCGCCGCGCGGCTCACCGAAGCGCCTTCTCCCATGGCCGTCCACGCGCCTGTATCCTCCTGAAAACTCTGCCGGTAAATCACGTCGCTATCGGCCTGCGCGAATCCCGCTGCGGCCACCATCGCGAAGAGACAGAGCGCTCTCAAGGGCATATGTTCAATCATACGTCACGCCGGTGAAGGGTATATCCAGGCCTGAAATCGCGATGTGGCGTGCCAAACTACAGTCAGGGTTCGTTGTTTCGGACACATAGAAGTATCTCCCACTCCGCGGGGCCGGCAGGTAAGCGTCCGGCCCCGCTTTTTTATGCCCTTATTTCAGGATCTCGACTTACTATTTGGCTTCATATCGGTGATGCTCGCCTCCGGCACTGTGGTGGCCGCCGCGACCCAACTGGTGGCGTCGGTAACTCGTATGCGCTCGCGGCACCTGCGCCGGGCGCTGGAGGAACTGCTCGCCCAACTCGATCCCCGGCATCTTTCGCCGCGGGACGCGCGCGAACTGGCTGCGTTCTTGCTGCATCACCCGTGGCTGTGCGGGCAGACAGATGCCTCCGCTTCCGAATTGCGGCGTGAACATTTTGTCCGCCTGCTGATCGAACTGGCCTCCGGCTCTTCGCATCTGGCCGGGCGGTTGCGCCGGAGCTTCGGTTTCGCCGGCGCCGACGAGGCCCGCGAACTCGCTCACTCGATCGGCGCCGAGGCCCTCCGCCTGGAACGGGAGTGGCCAGGCGAATCGGCCTGCGAGCGCGATACCAGGGCCGTCATCGCGACCCTGGGACCCCATCCGCTGCTGGCGCTCATTCACTCCTGGTACGGGCCGGCGATGGCTCGCGCCACCCGGCGGTACCGGCTCCACGCGCGCATCGTGACCGCTCTCCTGGCACTGGCGCTGGTGCTCGCGGCGCGCCTCGATCTGCTCCAGTTTCTCCGCCTCCGCAATTCCAGCCACTGGGCCGGCCTGACGCTGTCCTGGGTACTGATCAGTTTGGGCACTCCCTTCTGGTACGACCGGCTGAAAGATCTGTTACATTTCCGCCCCTACGCCCATTGACGAAACCGAGGCCAAACTGAGCATCCTCCGGGTGCTTTGGGACAACGGCCCCGCTTCTGTGCGGGACATCCAGCACATCCTGAATAAGACTCGCGCCACGGGCTACACCACCGTACTGAAGACCATCCAGATCATGACGGAAAAGGGCTTGGTGGAGCGGGATGAAACCGTTCGGCCGCAGATTTACCGTCCCCGCTATTCGCAGGAGCAGACGCAGCGCCAGCTAGTGCGGGATCTGTTGCAGCGCGCCATTAGCGGTTCGGTGAAGACACTGGTGCTGCAGGCGCTCTCCACCAAAAAATCGTCCGCGGCGGAGCTGGAAGAAATCGAAAAGCTTCTGGGTTGAAAAACAGGCCCGCCAATGCGAGATATCTCGCCAGTTCCGCCGCCCTGGCTGTGCTGGCAATCCTACCGGTGATGACCACATGGGTGCTGTACCGGGGTTCCGCGCCTACGCGAGATGCGGCCGGCTTCGTCGCGACAGTCTGGCCGGCCGCCGCCGCACTACCGCGAACCGCCGGTGCGCAATTCGCCTGGCTTGGGGGTCTACAGGCGTGGGCGCTGCCTCTGTGGTTCGCCGGCGTTTTTGTTTTTTCATTGCGGCTGGCGTGGGGATGCCGGCAGGTATCGGTGCTGCGCCGTACCGGTGAGCCGGCTGCCGGGGCGGTCCTGGCAATGGCTGCCCGTCTGCGGGGCCGATTGCGGTTGCAGCGCGCGGTGGGCATTGTAATCACGCAGCAGACCGGCGGTCCCAGCGTGGTGGGTTGGCTTCGTCCCGTGATTCTGCTTCCGGCAGCGACCCTGCTCGGCCTTTCGGAGCAACAACTGGCAGCCGTACTGACCCATGAGTTCGCGCACATCCGCCGCCACGACTACCTGGTGAACCTGGCGCAGAATCTGGTGGAAACCCTGCTCTTTTACCACCCCGTGGTGTGGTGGACCAGCGCCCGCATACGCCATGAACGCGAACTCTGCTGCGACGATGTGGCCGTTCGTTCGTGCGGCGACGCCATCCGCTACGCGCGCGCTCTCACGGTGCTGGAGAAACTGCGCGGCTCCGGCGTTTCGCTCGCCATGGGCAGCACCGGCGGCTCGCTGTTGTTTCGGGTCCGCCGCCTGATGGGCCTTCAACAGAGCGAAACGGCGCCCTCACGGCTGCCGGTGATTGCCGCACTGCTTCTGGGCGTTGCCTGCCTCGGGCTCAATATGAACTGGGCGCGCGCTCAGGAGCAAGGTGAGCCGGGGATAGTTGGCGTTCTCACAAGTCCCGACAGCCCCGGCGTACAGATCGACATCGGGGGAGCAACGGTCGTGGAGCGCACGGGCGTGGAGTATCCTGGCTATGCCTGGGAACGCAAGATCGGAGGCATCGTGGTGGTGGAAGCCACGCTCGACGCTCAAGGCAGTGTCAGCGACGCGCGCATCCTCTCGGGTCCCGCCGAATTGCGCAAAAATGCGCTGCAATCCGTCCTCGAATGGCATTTCGCACCGGCTGCCGCGGGCAGCATCCGCCAGGTCAGCATCAACTTTCAATGGGAACAGGCGCAAAAGAACCGCGGACAACAGGAAACGAAACTGCTCACCTTCAATGGTCAGACTGTCGCATTTAGTGTGGCGCGAGAGAACCAGACGCTAAAGTTCCTGGAGGAAGAGTTGGAGAAGGCGAGGCAGAACCCTGCCGAGCCGGCCCAGATCGCCGAGATCGAAAAGAAACTCGCGATTGCGCAAGAAGCCTCGTTGCTTCCGCGCGAACCCGGTATCATCGTCTCCCGCATCGAGATCGCCGGCCTGACGGATCTGCAGCAAAAACAACTGGCCGAACGCATGCCAGTACGGATCGGAGACAGCTTGACGCAGGAGCAATCGTTCGCCCTTGCCAAAGCGGTCGGCACCTTTGACCCGCCCCTGACGCTCGGCTTCTCGAACGACGGAAATCACCAACTGGTGATCCGTATCTCGCCGGACAAATCCAATCAGTAAGTCACTTACCCGCGGCCGGGCGGCGGCTGGTACACATAGTGATCGTCGGTCTCCTGGCGCAGCTCCGCGAGGCGCCGGCGTAAGTCACTCGCCAGCCCGGTGTGGGCGCGATCGCCGTAGAGATTATGAAGTTCGCCCGGGTCGTTCTGAAGGTCGTACATTTCGAACTCCTCCGGCGCCTCGTAATAATGGATGAACTTATACCGGTCCGTGCGAACCCCGCGATTCTTGGGTACATTGTGCGCTCCGGGATATTCGTAATATTCGTACAACCAGTCCTTGCGCCAGGTCTTTGGTTTTTCGCCCTTGAGGAACGGGACCATGCTCAGGCCCTGCATCCTGCGGGGAATGTTGACCCCGGCCAACTCCAGGAATGTCGGTGCAATGTCGAGGTTCGTCACCATCGGATCCACGATGGAACCCGGCCGCACCATTCTTGGATAGCGGACCAGCATCGGAGTCCGGATGGAGGGCTCATGCATGAACCGCTTGTCGTACTTACGCCATTCCCCGAGAAAGAAACCATGGTCCGCCGAAAACATGATCGCGGTGTCGTCCAATTGCCCTATATCGGTAAGTGCCTGGTATAGTTTGCCCACGTTCTGGTCGGCGGCGACAATGCCCGCGTAGTAATCCTTTACTACTTCCTCCAGTGTGCGGGCGCAGTTACTCTTGGTCTGCGAGTTCCTGGTATAAGTGCCGATGCTGTCATCCGCATTGGCAAAGGCGCGAGGCTTCCCCGGATACCCCTTCAAATCGTCGTCGAAGGTGGCCGGTTTGGGAATCGAGACGCCGTTGTAGAGGTCCAAAAGGCGCCGCGGCCGGAAGAACGGCGCATGAGGAGATTGGAACCAGAAGATAAGGCAAAAGGGCTTCGATCGTTTTTCTTTGATCCACCGGACCGCACGGTCCGTCACCACGTCCTCCACATAGCCCTCGTGAACCGTGGGCGGCCCCAGGGCGCCATGAGAGCCTTCGGTGATCACCGGCCAGAAATAGTCCGTGGCGGCGCCGGGGTAGCCGAAATAGTAGTCGAAGTCGCGCTTTCCCAGGTCGCGGACATGAGCTTTGCCGAAGACCGCCACCTCGTAACCGGCGGTCCGCAGAAGGTCCGTAAACAGCGGAATATCCGTGGGAATCGCGCGGTTCAAGTTATCCACGCAGCCGGTGTTGTGGCTATGCAGGCCCGTGAGAGCCGTGGCCCGCGATGGAAGACAAAGAGCGTTGCACACAAACGAATTCCGGAACTGCACTCCCTCTCGTCCGATCCGGTCGAAATTGGGCGTCTCCAGAATCCGGTTGCCGTTCAGACTGAGGGCGTCCGGGCGGTGACCATCCGTGGTCATGAAGATCAGGTTCGGCCGCGCCGGTCCCTGCGGCCCCTGTCCGGCCAACGGATTCGTACCCAGCGCCGCGCTGCCCACCACGCCGGCTCCGGCTTTCAGGAAAGAGCGCCGCAACGGGTCGTCAATAATGTCTGGCATGAGTTCTCCAACCACCTGGATTATATCTCCACACTTTCGCTAATCGGTGAAATTGCTTCCCATTTCGGAATCCGGGCGAACCCTGGCCGATGGCCAATCATAGATAACACCAGCTAGAGCGCGCGCAGCCACGAAAAGGTTTCAGCCACGTTCCGCGACTGGAATACCAGCGATCCAGGCACGACGACATCGGCGCCGGCGCGGCGCAGGAGAGGCACGGTGTGGGAACGAATGCCGCCATCGGCGACCAGCCGGACGCGAGCGCGCCGTTCGCCCAGCAGAGACGCCGCGCTTTCGAGCCGGTCGCAGGCTTCCGGCGCCAGATCCTGGCCTTTGATGCCTATCCTGGTGCCAAGCAGAAGTAGGGCGTCGATGCGATCGAGGTACGGTTCGGACACCGCGACAGGGGTGTCCAAGCGCAACGCCAAACCGGCTGAGCGGCCCGCTCGACGAATGGCTTGGATGGCCGCTGCCACTTCGGATGTGCCCACTTCCGCGTGTATCGTAATCACGTCGGCGCCGCTGGATACGAACTCCTCGATAAGGGTCGTGGGACGCTCGACCATCAGGTGAATGTGAAATGGCCGTTGGGTGACCGGACGCAGGGCACGCACCAGCTCAGGAAAGAACAGCAGGCTGGGCGCGAAGTGGGCGTCCGAGACGTCGAGGTGAAACGAGTCGGCGAATGGCTCAACGCGCTCAATCCCAGCCGCCAGGTTGGCGAGATCCGCCGACCACAAGGAGACGTCGGCCAGGAGACGCGTCCGTGGCAGATCCTGCCAGCCGCTCGTGTTCAAAGTGACGGCCTCCGCGTTGAGCCTCCCCTCCCCCATTTCACCACTTCCCCAAATCTCCTTCCCATCCTCTCAAATCCCCCGCCAGCTCCCAATCCCAATCGGTCCCTGCCCCCTGAGATAATATTGGCTCGGGTCCGCAATTCATGAAAAAAGCTCTCATTCTCTTCGCGTTGGCCGCCGTTGCTTTCGGCGCCGCCGCCATTCACCCTGGCAATCTGCGTTGTGAATACCGCACCAATCCGGAAGGCATCGATGCCACCGAACCGCGCCTCAGTTGGATCCTCACCGGCGCCCCGAACACCCGAGGCCTGCGCCAGACGTCCTACCGCATCCTGGTTGCCTCCACCGAATCCGCGCTGAAAGCCAACAACGGCACCCTTTGGGATACCGGCAAAGTCGATTCCGGCCAGTCCATTCAGATCGTCTATCGCGGCAAACCCCTGGCCAGCGGCGCCGTCGCATTCTGGAAGGTACAGGTGTGGGACCAGAACCACCACGAGAGCGAATGGAGCGCGCCCGCGCAGTGGTCCGTGGGACTGCTGAGCGCCGCCGATTGGCAAGCCAAGTGGATCGGCCGCGACGAGACCGCCATCTACCAGGACCCCGCCAGCCCCTACCAGTCCTTCCACAATGCGCGTTGGATCTGGGACGCTGCCGCCGCGCAAACCTCCGCCCCTGCCGGCGATCGGTATTTCCGCCAGAGCTTCACCCTTCCCGCCGACCGCAAAATTGCGCGCGCCCTCCTGATCGCTTCCGGCGACCCTCGCGCCAACGTATTCCTGAACGGCGAGCCCATCGCGCCGAACTCCAACACCCTGCTGCCGCCCGCGGTATCCGTGGCGCCTCTTCTTCATCCCGGCGAAAATGTGGTCGCCATCCACGTGCCGCACCTTCGGCCCGATCGCCCCGCCGGCCTCGTCGCCACCGTGCGCATCGAATTCGAATCGGGCGGCCCGCTGACGGTTCAGACCGATAACCACTGGCGCACCGCCGCTAAAGTGGAAGATGGATGGCAGAAGCCCGGCTACCTCGACATCGCCTGGCAGCCCGCCGTCGAACTCGGCGAATACGGCATGGCGCCCTGGGGATTCGTCGGCCTCGCCGCCGAGCACCACCTGCCCGCCCGCATGCTCCGCAAGGAGTTCGCCCTCGATCGCAAAGTCCGCCGAGCCACCATCCATATGGCCGGCCTGGGACTCTCCGAGCTTTACCTCAACGGCGCCCGGGTCGGCGACCATGTCCTCTCGCCCGGCCTCACCGACTACGATAAGCGCGTCCTCTACGTGACCTACGATGTCACCCGCCAGCTCGCCGCCGGACGCAACGCCATCGGCGTCATCCTCGGCAGCGGCCGTTATTACGCTCCGCGAAGCCAGCCCGGTACCCGCACTTTCGGCTACCCCAAACTCCTGCTGCAACTCAAGCTCGAATATGAGGACGGCTCCACTGCCAACGTGATCAGCGACGAGTCGTGGAAACTCACCGCCGATGGCCCCATCCGCGCCAACAACGAATACGATGGCGAGGAGTACGATGCCCGCAAGGAAATGGCCGGGTGGGCTTCCGCCGGCTTCCAGGATTCCACCTGGGAGCCGGTGCGACTCGTGGCCGCACCCTCGGGCGCTCTGGCCGCCGAGATGGCCGAACCCCTGCGCGTCACCGACACCTTGCACCCCCTCAGTGTGAAACAGTTGCGGCCCGGAGTCTTCATTTTTGACATGGGCCAGAACATGGTCGGCTGGTGCCGCCTGCACGTCAGCGGTCCCAATGGTGCGGTTATCCGCTTGCGCCATGCCGAAACCTTGAACCCCGACGGCTCGCTGTACGTCGCCAACCTGCGCACCGCGCTCGCCACCGATGTCTTTACCCTGAAGGGTGAAGGCGCCGAGGTCTGGGAGCCGCGGTTCACCTATCATGGCTTCCGGTTCGTCGAAGTGACGGGCTTCCCCGGCATCCCCACCGCCGACACGCTGGAAGGCCGCGTGGTCCATGACGATATGGATAAGACCGCCGATTTCACCAGCTCCAACACTCTGCTCAACCAGATCCATCACAACGTGTTCTGGGGCATCGCCGGCAACTATCGCAGCATCCCCACCGATTGCCCGCAGCGCGATGAGCGCCAGGGCTGGCTCGGCGACCGCTCGCAGGTGAGCCGCAGCGAATCTTACATGTTCGATGTGGCGGCGTTCTATTCCAAGTGGACCGCCGACCTCGCCGACTCCCAGCGTCCCGATGGCAGCATCCCCGATGTCGCCCCCAACTATTGGCCGCTCTACAACGATGACTTGACCTGGCCCAGCACCTTCATCTACGTACCGGGCATGCTCTACGATGAGTACGGCGACAAGCGCCCCATCGAGCGCTACTATCCCGCCATGCGCAAGTGGCTCGATCACATCCAGGGCTTCGTGCAGAGCGACCTGATCTCCAAAGACCAGTACGCCGATTGGTGCGTCCCGCCGGAAGATCCCAAACTCATCCATTCCCAGGACCCGGCCCGCATCACCGCCAAGACCCTGATCGCGTCATCGTATTACTATGAACTGCTCCACGTGATCGCCCGGTATGCGCGCATTCTCGACAAGCCCACCGAAGCTGCCGATCTGGAAATGCTCGCCAGCCGCGTGAACAACGCGTTCCAGTTGCGCTTCTTCAAACCGGACGCCAATATCTACGACAACGGCACGCAAACCTCCAGCATCCTCCCGCTCTATTTCCAGATGGTGCCGCCCGAGGAACGCGCCGCCGTTGTCGCCAGCCTTGCTCATAACATCGAAGACATTACCCATGGCCATGTAGGCACAGGCCTCGTCGGCGCGCAGTGGCTCATGCGCACGCTCTCCGATAATGGCCAGGTCGATCTCGCCTACACCATCGCCACACAGAAGACCTATCCCGGTTGGGGCTACATGGTGGATCAGGGCGCCACCACAATCTGGGAATTGTGGAACGGCAACACCGCCGACCCCGCCATGAATTCCGGCAACCACGTCATGCAGATCGGCGACCTCGCCGTCTGGATGTACGAATATCTGGCCGGCATCCGCTCCGATCCCGATCAGCCTGGCTTTCACCACATTCTGATTCACCCGTACCCGGCCGGCGATCTGACCAGCGTGCGCGCCTCGCACAAGAGTATGTACGGGCCTATCGCCACCGCGTGGAAACGCGACGCCCTGAACTTCACCCTGAACGTCACCGTGCCGCCGAACACGTCGGCCACCGTGTGGGTGCCCGCCAAGAGCGCCGCCGCGGTTACCGAGTCGGGCAAATCCGCCGGCGGCGCCAAGGGCGTTAAGTATATGCGCTCGGAAAACGGCAGCGCCATTTTCGAAGTCGAATCCGGCGTCTACTCGTTCAAATCGGCCATGTAGCGCGGGCCGCCGTCAAAAGAGAGAAAAGAATCTTCAACCAACAGCAATCTGGTGGCGTCCGCATCCTGTCGCCTATGATCCGATTAGGACCTGGCAAACTCCTTTCGCCGGGAACGGTCTCACAGGATGCGATCATTCGGTTTTCACACATTTTCCGCGGGGCGGTTGACTCTCCTCCTTCTCGTCACAGGCTCTGTGGTAGCAGCTCAGAGTTCGCTGGCCCTGGCTTCCGGGTCTGCCGCTCAGGGTGGTTCAGTCGCGCTGAACCTTACCCTCGCCGAAGGAAGCAGCATCCCGGCGGGCCTGCAATGGACCCTCAGTTACCCTGCCGGAACCATCGCCTCTATCAGCATGGCGGCGGGACCGGCACTCATTGCGGTTGGAAAAACGATCGCATGCAATACCGCTAGTGGCGCAGTCACGTGCGTCGGCTACGGCATGAACGCCAACCTCATCGGCAGCGGCACCGTGGCGACCGCAACGGTAAACTTAGGCACGGCCACCGCCGGTTCCTCGGTGCCTGTCACCATGACGGGTGAACTCGGCGCCCTGCCAACTGGCAATGCGACGGTCGTGGGAGGCACGGGGGGAACGGTAACGGTCCTCGCTGCCGGCGTCAGTATGCAGTGTTCGCCAACCTCACTGGCCGCCGGCGGCACGTCCACTTGCACGGTCACTCTTTCTGCTCCGGCGCCCAGCGGGAATGCTACTGTATCGCTTTCCTCGAACAATAGCGCGTTGAGCGTCCCGGGTTCCGTGACGGTCCCTGCCGGCTCGACTTCCGCCATATTCTCAGCGACCGCTGGAAGCCCGTCGAGCAATCAGAGTGCTACGGTCACGGCCACTTACGGCAGTAACACTGCCACTGCTACCATCGGCGTGCTTGCTGCCGTACGAGTCTCCTCTCTGGTTTGCACGCCCACCAGCCTGGGCTCCAATGGCAACAGCGCCTGCACCGTGACGCTGACTCAGCCCGCGCCCTCCGGCGGCGCGGTGGTGTCACTGTCCAGCAACGCCGCGGCTCTCACCGTTCCGGCATCCATCACGGTGGCAGCGGCGGCCACCAGTGGGGCCTTCCATGCCACCACCGGCAGCCTCACCATCAGCCAGACCGCAACCGTCACGGCCAGCTACAACGGCAGTTCCGGAACCGCGGCGATCAGCCTCGTGCCGCCCGTACTGGTCTCTTCCCTGGCGTGCACTCCGTCCAGCCTCGGCTCGAATGCGAGTAGTACCTGTACGGTGACATTGACCCAGGCAGCACCCGGCGGAGGTGCGCCGGTGAGTCTCGTCAGTAATAACGGCAGCCTCACCGTGCCCGCCTCGGTAACCGTCGGCGGGGCGGCCACTTCGGCACAGTTCAGCGCGACAACCGGCACTCTGTTAACGAACCAATCGGCCGCCATCACGGCAACTCTGAATTTAGCATCTAAAACTACCACTTTGCCGCTGATCGGGTCCCCCGTGACGGTATCCAGACTCTCCTGCTCGCCAACCACAGTGGTCTCCGGCGCCAGTACGTCCTGCACCGTGACACTATCTTCGGCGGCCCCCTCGGGCGGTATCCCCGTCACTCTGACAGCGAGCCCCGCGTTGCTCTCCATGCCGGCTTCGCTCACGGTGAGCGCGAATTCGAGTACCGCCACCTTCAGTGCCAAGGCAGAGTCCGTGCGGCGCAAGCAGACTGTGACCGTCTCTGCGTCATGCAACGGAACTTCGGCAAAAATTGCGCTCACCGTCTCCCGATAGTGGTTGGAAACTCCGATTACGGTGGAAAAATGTACTCTCCCGTCCCTTGTCGTGTAAGAATCGCCTGATACCTGAGCCCGGAATTTCCTTAAAGTGCAGATATCAATCGGCGAGACTTCGTCCCGGAGAACGGCGAAACAATTGCTAAGAGAACGCTATTAGCCAGCAACTAAGGAGAGTCATGCACCAAATGTGTTCGACCATGTCTAGTGAGCCCAATGTGATTGTCACACCTAAGACATGCGCACGTTGTGGAAGTAGGTTCGAGGCGGTCCGTCGCGAGTATGTCTGTATGGCGTGCAGGCAGCCCCGTTCCAAGAACAAGTTTGATGGGCCGGACCTGTCGCGCCGCGAGACTCAGATCGTCGCTCTGATCCGCCAGGCGAAAGCCAACAAGGAAATCGCCTTCGAATTGTGCCTGAGTGAGGGCACAGTGAAGGAATACCTCAACCGGATCTATAAGAAGTTGCAGGTCAGGAACCGAACCGAGTTGGCCCTGCGGGGACTCGTTCCGCGAGAAGCCGAAGTCTCCTAAGACATCCCTCGCTTCACCGCCGCGCTATAATCTCCCAATAACTCTGTAGCGAGGGATGCCATGCCAATCGACCGTCGCAGTTTTTTGGATCGGATTTTCGCCGCCGCGGCCCTGTCGAGTCTGACCGGCGGAGACGCCTCGGCGCAAACACCAACCGCCCCGCCGCCGGGTACGCATGATTCCATTGCCTTCTGGAACCAGCTCTACGAGAGTCAACGCGGAGGTCCGCCGAAACTCGCCGCGCCGGAACGCGAAGTCCGCTTCCTCTATCACGGGTCCAAGGGGCTCGCCTATACCAGCGATATTCCGAAGACCTCCCTGCTGGACCACCCCGGCGATGTCGCGGTCACCATCAACCTCGGCCAGTTCCGGCCCTCCCGAACGGACCAGAACGCTTTCCGGCAATTGCAATCCTCCTCACTGCGCGTGGACTGCGTGCAGACCCGGCCCATGATGAACCTGTTCGCGCCGCTAGCCTGGGCCTCGCTGGCATCGCTCTTCCCCGATAAACAGGGCAAGCTCCCGTCTCTGCAAACCCTGGGCTTTCAGGCCACCAACAGCAATGCCCCGGAAAACAAGGTGACGCTTCCCGGCGGTCTGGGCAAGATGGCGGTAAACATCTCCACCGTTCGCAAGGAATCGATGCTCTACAAGATTCTGACCGAAGCGCAGAACATCGCCGGAATCACCGCGCCGTTCTTCGCCTTCCCCGCCATCAGCATTCCCGCCCTGAAAGCCATCACCACCATTTACAGCGCGCTCGAACAGCACACTGCGTTTCTGCTCAACAGCCCTCTCACCATGGCCGTCGCGACCCAACAGGCCTTACTGGACGAAACCCGCACGCCCCAGTACCTGCCGCTGGTCACCGGCGACTACGTCCTGGTCCCGCAGGCGCACGTCGATGAGTTGGGCAAGAGCCTGGACAAGATCGATTTGACGCAGGGATACCTGGTGGACAAGAACGCCCCCTCCAACCAGCCGCCGGAAACGCGTGCCGCCAACTGCGTGCCCGATGTCACCTACGTGACCCTGCGGATCGCCGTGTCCCCACTCACTCCGGGCAGCGCACCTCCTCCTGCCCCGGCCGGTAGCCCGCCGAGTTCCGATAACGGCGGTTCGACGGCGCCGTCAAAGGGCGCCGCCAAAAAGAAAAAGTAGCCGCCCGTCACTTTTTGGGCACGCTGTGGATGAACGTCCGCTGGATGGACCAGTCGGACGGAGTCGGAATGCGAATTCCGCGGCTTTCGCCCAACCCGCCCAGCAGGCTTTCCAAGGCACCGCCGCCCGCGCCGCGCGCGCCGCCGGGACCGGCGAAATTCAGGACGTCCGGATTCCCCAACGCGGTCGCCGTGGTCAGTAGCATATAGCTGTCCACGCCGAAAGGTTCGCCGATCGTCAACTTAGTCGAAATCGGAATCTCCTGGGGCAGCGTGAGCTTGCTTTCGCCCATCTGTGCCGCAGGCAGGTGATTCACCACTCCGTTATCTTCCAGTCTCGGAAACACCAGCACCCCGCTGCCGCTGCTGTCGATCACGAACACGTACACGAAACTCTTCGGCACGCCGTGCGGCGCGTCCTTGTAGCGTTCCACGAAATCGTCGAGCGTCTTCGGATCGGCCTGCAGCACGATGTGGTACGACTGGTCTTCCACCACCGTGCCCGTCGCATTGTACTGACCGCTGGAGTCTTCCTTCAGCGAGAGATGATACGGAAACGGCATGGAGGTTTCAGCCGGCGGTTCGAGCAGCAGCCAGCCGCGTACTTTCGCCAGCCGGAGCGCGTAATCGGTCAGAGCATACGGAGGCCGCGAACCGCCGGCCGCTACCTTCACCGGCTTGGTCCGCAGCGGCATCGCCACGTTGGCCGGCACGTTGGCCTGGTTCAGATGCTGCAACTGCCGGTCCAGCGCATCCTGCGTCAGATTCGGGGCGAGCCAGGTATACTCGATCTGGTCGCCCTTCCACGCGCCGGCCAGCATGTACTGCGCCGAAGCCGGCGATTTCGTGTTCACCGCGATGGACGCGTTTTCGGTGCCGTCGCCCAGCTTCAGACCCGTAGGGAGCCACTCAGCGGGCGGCGGCAGCTCCAGGAGGAAATCGCCGGTAGCGCCTTTCAATTCGGCCGCAAGACGGGCAGCCGCGGGCTTCGCGCCCAGGTCGGCCGTCCTGCCTTTGGCCCGGCGCAATTCCCACGAACGTCCATTCCACCGCATCGCGGAATCCGGCACCCGCCTGGTGGGATCCACTACCCAGGTGAGCCTGAGCTGCCCGACAGCCGTCTTGACGCTCGCGGCGAGCGCCAGCAGCTCGTCCAGAGGCGGAGCCGCGGGCGGAACATACACCGAGAGCGCCGCGCCGGTGAAGGTGATCCATTTGTCCACTTCGAATCGGTCGCCACGGTGCACATCCTCCAGCCGCGCACCGCTCATCACCGTGGCTTCGGCTTCATCCAGCCCCACCAGCCTGGTGATCTGCAACCGCACTTTCGGGTCCGGCTCGGCCTTCCCCACCGCCGATACCTCACGCAGTTCGCAGCCTTCGCGCAAGCCGGTGGCCTGGCCGCGGTCCAGCATCACCGAAAACGCCGAGAGATCCTTGACCATCGGGACAATCGCGCTGGCGCTCACCGCCTGTTGACCGAACAGGCCCTTCCCACCGCGGCCCACGCCCAGCATGGAAGGCTCCTGGACGGTGTTGCCGGAGTGCATGTAGTTCCGCGTCCGCTGGAAGATGATGGCGG
>JARLGM010000174.1 GCA_031292755.1 Candidatus Sulfopaludibacter sp. | reverse complement strand
GCTCGTACAAGTTGCCGCGGCAGTTCAACTGGGTGATCGGCGTGGTCCTGTTCCTGCTCACGTTGGGACTCTCGTTCACCGGCTATCTTCTGCCCTGGGACCAACTGGCCTACTGGGCCATTACGGTGGGGACCAACATCGGGAGCTATGCTCCGCTGGTGGGGGCGAGCCTTCGCGAATTGCTTCTGGGAGGGCACACGGTCGGCGAGTCGGCGCTGCTGCGCTTCTACGTTCTGCACGTGGCCGTGCTGCCGTCGCTGGTGACGCTGTTAACCATGGTGCACTTCTGGCGGGTCCGCAAGGATGGCGGCCTTTCGCGTCCGGTATGGAAGTTGAAGGACGAGAAATCCACACAGTTGGTCACTATCGGCGCGCCTGACGCCAGCGCTGCTCTGGCTGCCGGGCCCGCATCCAAGGACAAGACTTATGGACTCATGGAGGTCGTAACCGGCAAGCCTATCTTTGAAACGGTGAGCATGGAGGAGGAAGAGGACACGGTCTTTTCCTATCCATATGCCTTCTTCCGCGAGGGCATCGCCCTGCTGGTAACGGTGGCCTCCGTGATGGCGGTTTCCCTCTTCTGGAAAGCGCCGCTGGAGGAACTGGCCAATCCGGCGAAGACGCCCAATCCGGCGAAAGCTCCCTGGTATTTTCTTGGGCTTCAAGAACTGGTCAGCCACTCGGCACTGCTCGGCGGCGTGATCGTGCCTGGGCTCGCGGTGCTGGGACTCCTTGCCATCCCCTACATCGATCTGAATCCCAGCCGGCGCCCGGCAGACCGGAAGTGGGCCATCCGAGCCTTCACGCTTTTCGTGGTTGTGAATGTCGTGCTGATCATCCTGGGGACATTCTTCCGCGGTCCCGGATGGGCGCTGGTACCGCCATGGGTCCACGTTGCGGGGGGCGAGTAAATGGAACGGAGACTACCGCGGTTCTTCTTCGCGCTGAGCCTGATCGTGCTGGCGCTGATGCTGGGCGCCGTCTGGCAAGCCGCCAGCCCCAGGTGGAAATCCTACCAGCAGGAGTTTCACCGTCTCGAAGCGGTTGGCGAACCCAACTCCGCCGCCAAGACCAACGTGCTGAATGCCACGCTGGTCATCCGTCAGGATCTCCTGCCTGGCTTGCAGCGCGTCGATCGCTGCACCACCTGCCACCTGGGCGTGGAAGACCCCACCATGAAGGGCGCCCCGCAGCCCTTCACCTTTCACGCCAACCTGGCTCCGCACGTCCCCTCCAAGTTCGGCTGCACCGTCTGCCACGGCGGACAGGGGCTCGCCACTGACCAGGAGAACGCGCACGGCAAGGTGGAATTCTGGCAGGAGCCGCTTCTGCCCAGGGATTACGTCCGCGCTTCCTGCGGGCGCTGCCATAAAGAAGGTGACGTCCCCGGCGTGCCCGAGTTGACCGATGGCCGCCGCCTTTTTGAAACGCAAGGGTGCCGCGGTTGTCATAAGCTCAACGGCGTGGGTGGGACCGTTGGTCCCGACCTCACCGAAGAGGGCGCTGCCCACCGGGCTCCCGATTGGCTGGAGCGCCATTTCCTGGACCCCAATGCCGTCTCGCGCAACTCGCCCATGCCCAATTTCCGCTTCACCAAAGCGCAGGCACGCGCGTTGACCTTCTACATGCTGTCGCTCACCAACGAACAGATGGGAACTTACTATTCCAGCGTGCGGCTGATTCCCAGCGCCAGCTACGGACGACAGTTGTTCACCGAAAAGAACTGCATCGCCTGTCACAACATCGGGGGTGTGGGCGCCAAGAGCGGTCCCGACCTGTTGGGAGTCACCAAGGAGCATTCTCCCGGCTGGCTGGACGAGCAACTGGTGAACCCCCAACTGATCTATCCCGGGAGCATCATGCCGGCCTACGATCTGGAAACCAACGCCCGAAAGGCCATCATCGCATTCATGGCCTCCGCCACCGCCGACGACGCGCAGGCGATTTTATCGCAGAGGACCAAGCCCCTGACTCCAAGGGATGCCGCCATCGAGGCGGGTAAGCAGAATTTCTCGCGCTTCGGATGCGTCGGCTGTCATGGCCTGCAACTCCAGGGCGGCGTTCCCAATCCCAACAGCCAGGGCGGCGAGGTCCCATCGCTGCTGCACGCCTCGGACGATTACACCGAAGACGAGGTGGTCAAGATTATCCAAAACGGCAAACAGCCGCCGCTCGACAACGCGGCCAAACCAGCCCCGCCGCTGTACATGCCGTCGTGGAAAAGCGTCCTTACCGATGAAGACATCCATCGGATCGCCGACTATCTCTGGTCCCTGCAAAAGAAGAAAGACGCCTGGTAATACAATTTGACCGTTTAGGAGTCTAAAATATGAATATATGATTTGTGCGTCCGCACGATGCGTTCAATTGTATGGCTGGGATTCACAATGCAACGCTTGGCACGGGCCAACCGAATTCAGCCTGGACGGGGCCCGGCCGGGACACCTGGAGAAAGCACTCCGGCAGGCTCCGGGCCGGTCATGGTACGGTCCGATACGCTGTTCGAAATCGGGCCCGCAGGCCAACCGCTTCTTCGCGGTCATTCACGCCCTTCCCGATAGCGCGATCGCGATGGTGTACTGCGACGAATCGAAAACCGGTCCGCTGGAACTGATCGCAGCGATCCCCGCGGACCGCCGCGCTTTGCTCCGGCCCGACTTCGCGTTCGAGTTGGTGGCGTTCGCGAGTTTTCTGGGATCTCTCGGCGACGGAGCCGGTCTGTCCTTAAGCGAAGGGATCACGGCTGCCCTTGGCGAAAGCCCGCAATCGGACTCGCTGGTATTTTCCCTCTGCACCGGGCTGTGGACGGGCGACCTGGACTATGCCCTTTCCAGTTGCGTGGAGAAGGTTGCCACCGCCATGCTGGACTGGTTGCAGCCGTGATCAATCGACTATACGAAAATTCGCAAAGTCGAATATACTAGTATTCGTAAGTGTTGCTCACTCATCAGTTGTATGCCGCGGGCCTGCTGGTTTTCGCGCTGGGAGCGATAACCGGCGCCGCCTGCCATTTTTGGGCGCGAACCGCCAGCCGGATATCGACATTCCTGTGCGGCGCCGCGCTGGTGGGCGCGCTGCTCGAAGCCGGCGCTTCGATCGGCGGCCTGCTGCATTCCTCCGACGTCGCGTGGGCCATACCTTCCGGCATCCCTTATATCGCTTATAGTGTCCGTCTCGACCCCTTGTCTTCCTTCTTTCTGCTGGCGCTTTCCCTGCTGGCCGGCGCGGTTGCGGTGTACTCGGTGGGCTATCTGAAACACGGACCGGCCGGAAAGAATCCCGCATTATCGGGTTCTTTGCTGCACGCGATGCTGGCCGGCCTGACTCTGGTTTTCACCGCCTCCGACGTGGTCTTCTTCCTGATTGCGTGGGAGATCATGGTAGTCACTTCCTACTTCCTGGTGGTGACCAACCACGAAGCCGCTGAAACCAGGCGGGGGGGATTGCTCTATATCCTGATGTCGCGCGCCGGCACGGGCATGCTGTTTGTGGGACTTCTGCTTTTGGCGAGAGCCGCGGGCAGCACGGATTTCCGGGCGATGCATGGCATCGGCGACAAGCTGCCGGCGGCCACCGGCGGGCTGGCATTCCTGCTGCTGTTCCTGGGCTTTGGCGTGAAAGCCGGCATTATTCCGCTGCACATCTGGCTGCCCGCCGCTCATCCGGTGGCGCCCAGCAACATCTCGGCGCTGATGTCCGGCATCGTGATCAAGACGGGAATCTATGGCCTGGCGCGCGTGTCTTTCGATTTCTACGGAGCGCTGCCGGCATGGGCGGGTATGCTGGTGCTGTCGATCGGCGTGATCTCGGCGCTCCTGGGCGTGCTGTACGCGCTGATGGAGCACGATCTCAAGCGCCTGCTGGCCTACCACAGCATCGAAAATATCGGCATCATCCTGATGGGCTTCGGCGGCGCCCTGTTATTCCGCTCCTTCGGGCATCCGGTTCTGGCGGCCATCGCCCTCACCGCCGGTCTGTTCCACACGTTGAATCACGGCCTCTTCAAGTGCCTGCTGTTTCTGGGCGCGGGCAGCGTGCTGCATGCCACGCATACGCAAAACATGGAGGAGATGGGCGGATTGATCCGGCGTATGCCGGCAACGGCGCTGTATTTTCTGATCGGGGCGATCGCCATTTCCGGCCTGCCGCCGCTCAACGGGTTCGTGAGCGAGTGGCTCACCTACCAGGCCATGCTGGCGGGCTTCGGCGCCACTACGGAATTGACGCGCGCAGCCTTTCCCATTGCCGGGGCGCTGCTGGCCCTGACGGCTGCCCTGGCCGCGGCCTGTTTCGTGAAGGCGTTTGGCATCACCTTTCTGGCGCTGCCGCGGAGCAGCCAGGCAGAAGCGGCGCAGGAAGTGGACCTTTCCATGCGCGCGGGCATGGCGAGCCTGGCCCTGGCGTGCGTGCTGCTGGGACTCGGCGCCACCTGGTTCCTGCCGGTCTTCGACCCCATTACGCAGCAGGCTTTTGGAACCGGTGTCAGCGCGAGCCTGGTATCGGGAAATGGTTTCCTTCTGATGGCCGGCGCGCCGGTCCGGGGCACGGTGTCCACACTGCTCCTGGCGTGTATGCTGGTGGCGCTGAGCGTGGTCCCCCTGTTCCTGTGGCGGATGTGGGGGCGCCGGGAAAAACGCGTCACCGGGCCGGCGTGGGATTGCGGCCAGCCGGGCCTGACCGCCGACAATGAATACACCGCCACCGCATTTTCCAAGCCGCTGCGGATGATCTTCGCGGCGCTGTTCCGGCCGCGCCGGGAAATTCAGGCGGAGTTCGAAGTCTCGCCGTATTACCCCACATCGATTCACTTCGAATCGGAGATTCAGCCGGCCTTCGAGCGGCACTTCTACGATCCCCTGCTCCAAGGCATTCTCCGCATGGCCCGGAGCATGAAGATGGTGCAGGCCGGAAGTCTTCATGCCTACCTGGCGTACATCTTTATTACGCTGATTTTACTTCTTGTATTTGCGGTGCGCGGATGATCGGCCAGATCGCACTCGTGATGGTTCAGGCGGCTCTGGTGCTGCTGTTCTCGCCTTTGATCGCGGGCTTCGGCAAGACGCTCAAGGCGCGCCTGCAAACGCGGCGGGGCCCGGCACTCCTGCAACCGTACCGCGATCTGTACAAGCTGCTTCGCAAAGGAATGGTGATTCCCGAAACGGCCTCCTGGATCTTTCCGGCGACACCGTACGTGCTCTTTGCGGCAACCCTGCTGGCCGGCCTGCTGATTCCGACCATCTCGGCGCAAGCTCCACTAAGCTGGATTGGCGGCGTGCTGGCGGTGGTCTATCTGCTGGCACTGGGCCGTTTCTTTCTGGCGCTGGGAGGGCTCGATGCCGGAAGCCCGTTCGGCGGGTTGGGCAGCAGCCGCGAAATGACCATCTCGGCGATTGCCGAACCGGCCTTGATGCTGGCGGTATTTACGGTCGCGCTGGGAGCGGGTTCGACGAATCTCAGCACCATGGCGCAGGCGGCTGTAGGGCAGAGCTGGCGCTTCCTGGCGCCCTCGCAGATGCTGGCGTTTGCGGCGCTGTTCATCGTGCTGATTGCCGAAACCGGCCGGATTCCCGTGGATAACCCGGCAACGCACCTGGAACTCACCATGACCCATGAAGCCATGATCCTGGAGTACTCGGGACCGTACCTGGCATTGATCGAATGGAGCGCATGGATGAAGCAGATGATCCTGATGACCCTGCTCATGAACGTATTCTTTCCGTACGGTCTGAGCGCCGGCGGGTCGGCCGGAGCGATGCTCTTCAGCGTCATTCTGTTCGTCGCGAAACTCGCGATTCTGGCCCTGGCGGTGGTGCTGGTGGAAACCCTCAACGCCAAATTGCGATTGTTCCGCGTGCCGGAGTTGCTGGCCGTGGCGTTCGTGTTGAGCGCGCTGGCGCTGATCTCCACGTTTCTTTTTGGGGGCCGGGGGTAGCATATGTTCTTCTGGCAGGATCCACAATTCGGCGACCGCATGATCACCCTCATGGCAGCCCTGGTGCTCGTGCTGCAAATCATGATGGTGTCGCAGCGCCGCGTGGTCACCAATATTCGGGCGTTCGCTGTGCAATCGTGCCTGCTGGCCTGTATCGCCAGCACCATCGCGTATTTCAATCGCGCGCCGCATCTCTATATCGCCGCCGCCCTGATGCTGGGGTTGAAGGGAATTGTGCTGCCGGAAATTCTGCGGCGGCTGGTAGCGCGCATTGGAATTCGCCAGGAGATCGAGCCTTTCGTGAATGTTCCGGTATCGGTGATTATCTCGGGCCTGCTGACACTGCTGGCGTACGTGGTCTCGGAGCCTCTCCAGTCGAGTCCGGTGACGGGGGTGGCGGGCCTGGGACGCAACACGCTTCCGGTAGCGATTGGACTTTTTCTGATCGGATTTTTCATGATGATCAACCGCCGCAAGGCGCTCACGCAGGTTCTGGCGCTCCTCTCGCTGGAGAATGGCCTGTTCCTGGCGGCGATCTCTTTAACGTACGGAATGCCGATGGTGGTCGAGCTGGGAATTTTCTTCGACGTCCTGGTGGCGGTGATGATTCTGGCCATTCTGGTGTATCGCATTCGCGAGACGTTCGATTCCATGGATATCAGCCGCCTGAGCCGGCTGAAGGGTTGATTGTGACGATGACGATTCCTCTGCTGTTGCTGGTCCCGTTAGCCGCGAGCGGATTGACCGCGCTGGCCAAGGGGCGCCGCGCCATGGAAATCATCCATCTTGTCTCGGCGGCGGCGGCGTTCGGACTGGCAATCCGGCTGGCAGCGGAGGTTCTGGCAACGGGGCAATCCTCCGCGTGGAGCGGCTATCTGTTTGCCGATCACTTGAGCGCCCTGGTCCTGCTGCTCACGGCTTTCGTGTACCTGGCCTGCGCTCCGTATTCCATCGGGTATCTTCGCGCGGATGAGCGGAGCGAGGTGTTCGGGCCGGATGAGGGCCTGGTGAAGCTGCGCAAATACTATACGCTGACTCCGCTGCTGGCCTTCTCCATGTTTCTGGTCGCGGTGGCAAGCAACCTGGGTGTGATGTGGGTGGCGCTGGAAGGGACTACGCTGGCATCCATCCTGCTGGTGACGTTCTATGGCCGCCCCACGTCTCTGGAAGCGGCCTGGAAATACGCCATGATCGCCGGCGTGGGACTGTCCATGGCGCTTTTCGGCACCATCCTCACGTACTACGAGGTGCACCAGGCACTGGGAACGGAAAGCCTGAGCGCGCTGAACTGGCCGGTGCTGTCAGCGAGCGCCGCAAAATTCGATCACACCGTGATGAGGCTGGCGTTCATTCTGGTGCTGCTGGGTTATGGGACGAAGGCGGGGCTGGCGCCGATGCACACCTGGAAGCCCGACGCTTATAGCGAAGCGCCCGCCCCGGTGGCGGCCCTGCTGGCCACCACGGTGCTCAATTGCGCCCTCTATGCCATGGCGCGATTTTACGTGGTGACGGTACGCTGCCTGGGTCCGGCGTTCCCTTCGCAACTGCTGATGCTGTTTGGCCTGCTGTCCATCGGCATCGCCGTCCCATTCATCCTGGTGCAGCGCAGCTACCGGCGCCTGCTGGCGTATTCCAGCATCGATCACGGGGGAATCATGGTGCTGGGGCTTGGATTCGGGGGTGTTCTGGGTCCCCTGGGAATGCTGCTCCACATGACTTTCCACTCCGTGATCAAGCCGCTGCTGTTCTTCTCCGCCGGCAGCGCCCAGCAACAGACCGGCAGCGATTCCCTGAGGAAGAGCGCCGGCGGGCTGCTGCATGCGCTGCCGATTAGCGGCCCGATGTTTCTGCTGGCGGCCCTGGCAGTGACCGGCACGCCACCCTTCAGCCTCTTTCAGAGTGAGATCCTGATTCTGCGAGCCGGCTTGGGCGCGGACCACGTGGGATTGTCGATGCTCTTCGTGGCGATGCTGGTGGCGATTTTCGGCGGGTTCTTCTACCACGTCTCGCAACTGGTGCTCGGTCCCGGCAGCGGGCCTCCGGGCGTGGAAACGTGTAAGTGGAAGACGTACCCGGCGATCGGCCTGGCCGCGGCGATCCTGGTTTTGGGCTTCTGGCTGCCCGGGCCGGTTTATGCATTGGTTCAGGGCGCGGCGCACGTTCTGGCGGTGCATCCATGAGCAAGCTGGACGAAATTCTGGCGGCGGGCAGCGAACTATTCGCCCAACCGCGGAATTCCCGGCCCAACGAGATCAACATCGACCTGCCGGGCACCGATGCGCGCGCCGCGGCGGCTTATCTTCGCTCGGCGGGGTGCCGGCACGTCTCGGTCTTCGCCGAGGATCGCACGGAGGAAGAGTCGCTGGCGTACCTCTATTACGTTTTCGAGCATGCCGAAGATAAGCGCTACCTGGTGGTGCGCGCGCCGGTGGATCCGCGGCAGGCGGAATTCCCGTCGATGGCGGCGGAGGTTCCCGCCTTGAACTGGCAGGAGCGGGAGATCCAGGACTGGTTCGGGATCGAGGCGGTTGGCCATCCCAATCCGCGCCGCGTGGCCTTGCACGATAACTGGCCGGATGTGCATCCGCTACGCAAAGAGTTTCCGATCGAAACAGTGCTGCCGCCCTTCGAGGGGGAGCGGCATGTATACCGGCCGACGCTGGGGGAGGGCGTGTTCCAGATTCCCGTGGGGCCGGTCCATGCGGGCATCATCGAACCGGGTCATTTCAATTTCGCGGTGGCCGGAGAACCGATTCTGTACCTGCAACTGCGGATGTTCTATACCCATAAGGGCATCGAGAAGCGGTTCGAACAACTGCCCCTGCACCATGCCGTTTACCTGGCCGAGAGCGTTTCGGGCGATTCCAGTTTTTCGCACGGAACGGCCTTTTGCCAGGCGGTGGAGCGAATCGCCGGCGTGGAGATTCCGGCGGCGGCCAGGCTGACGCGCACGATTCTGCTGGAACTCGAGCGAATCTATAACCACGTGGCGGACATCGGCGCCATCGCCACCGATGTGGGATTCGCGATCGCCAACGCCCATGCTTCCCGGCTGCGGGAAGCGGTTCTGGGCATCAACGAGGAGCTGACGGGGAGCCGTTTGCTGCGCGGCGTGGTCTGTCCGGGCGGAACCAGGCACGCCTTGGATCGCGGCCGGGTATCGGCGTCGCACGAGGCGCTGGCGGAGTTCGAGCGGCAGTTCGCCGGCGTAGTGGACATGATCGAGAGCTCGGATTCCACCCGGGACCGGTTGGAGCGGACCGGCTTCCTGCACCCGGAGAAGGCGCGGGATCTGGGCATTATCGGGGTGGGTGGGCGCGCCTCGGGACAGGATCTGGACGTTCGCCGCGATCATCCGTACGCAGCTTACGATTCGTTGCCGTTCCAGGTACCGGTCTACCAGGAAGGCGATGTCATGCGGCGGATGCAGGTGCGCATCGATGAAGTGGGCCAATCTCTGGCGTTGATTCGCGCGGCGCAGTCGCGGCTGGAGCCGGGCAAGCACCGGGCGCCGGTGCCGCCCCTGCCGGTGGACGAATGCGCGCTGGGCGCGGTGGAAGGGTGGCGCGGCGAGATATTGTATTGGATCCGCGCCGGCAAAGACAACCGGATCGCGCGCTGCAAAGTGAAGGATCCTTCGCTCAATAACTGGCCGGCGCTGGTGGAGGCGGTTCAGGGCAACATCGTGCCGGACTTTCCCGTCATTAACAAAAGCTTCAACCTTTCGTATTCCGGAACGGACCGGTAGAGCATGTTCAAGATTCTCAAAAAGAGCTTCGATACCGGGCTGGTAACGATCGGCTATCCGGACGCGGCGCCCGAGATTCCCGAGAGTTTCCGGGGCGCTCCGCGATTCGATTTTGCCCACTGGAGGGACGCGCGTCCGGCGGCCGCGGCGTGTCCGACCGCAGCGATATCGGTGCGCGATGCCGGCGACACGCGCGAGGTGAGGGTGGATTACGGGCTGTGCATCTTCTGCGGCGAGTGCAGTGAGGCGGACCGGGGCGGGTCGGTCGAGATCACCGGTGAGTTCGACCTGGCCATGCGGGACCGGCGGGAGCTGGCGATCACGGCCGAATACGATCTCCACGCCGATGGGACGCAGCGCCAACTCACCAGCCTGAGGCAGGCGGACCGGCCGATAGACTGGGATACCCGGTTTCTGGAGCGAAGCGTCGAGCGGGCGATTCACCTGACGCTGGGGCGGTCGCTGGCCATCCGGGAAGTGGATGCGGGTTCCTGCAATGGTTGCGAGGTGGAGATCACGGCGCTGAACAACCCCATCTACGATATTGAGCGTCTGGGCATTCACTTCGTGGCCTCTCCCCGTCATGCGGACATGCTCCTGGTAACGGGACCGGTAACCCGGAATATGGAACTGGCACTGCTCAAAACCTACCGCGCCGTACCGGAGCCGAAGGTGGTGGTAGCGGTGGGCGCCTGCGGGATCAGCGGCGGCATATTCGGGCGAAATTATGCGACGGCCGGCAGTGTGGACCAAGTGGTCCCGGTGGACGTCTACATTCCCGGCTGTCCGCCGCGGCCGCACGCGCTGCTGCAAGGAATCCTGCTGGCCGTGGGAAGGATGGCAAGAAAATGAGCCAGGAATTGCGCCGCTTCAAAGCCGAGATTTTCCAAGCCCTGGCGCATCCCACCCGGATCGCCATTGTGGAAGCACTGCGCCACGGTGAGACGTCGGCGGGACAACTGATCGAGCGGCTGGGACTGGAGCAGGCCAACGCGTCGCAGCATCTGACGGTACTGCGCAGCAAGCAGATTGTGATCAGCCGGAAGGAAGGCAACCAGGTTTTCTATTCGCTGCGGGATCCGGTGCTGATTGAAGTGCTGGACGTGCTGAAGCGGTATTTTTATTCGCAGCTCTCGCAGACTATGTCGATGCTGAAGGAGATTCAAAAGGAGAAGGCGACGACAAAGAGGTAATCCTGGCGATTCGTACCCTCGGCAGTGATTTGCTCTTGGGGGTGGTTTTGTGCGGGAATGGAGGAATGCGTCGAATCGCCCTCTTTTTAGCGTTAACGACAGCCGCTCTGGCGGCCACCCCTCCCAGCCCACCGGCCAAGGAGATGACCCAGGATGAGCGGATGAAATGGTTCCGGGAGGCCAAGTTCGGCCTGTTCATCCATTGGGGTCTCTACTCGATTCCGGCCGGCGAGTGGAAGGGCAAACCCATTCCCGGCATCGGCGAGTGGATCATGAACCACGCCCAGATTCCAGTGACGGAATACGAACAACTGGCCAAGCAGTTCAATCCCGTCAAATTCAATGCCGAACAGTGGGTGCAGATGGCCGAGGACGCGGGGATGAAGTACATCGTGATCACCAGCAAGCATCACGACGGATTCGCCATGTACCATTCGCTGGTGAGCAAGTACAACATCTACGATGCCACGCCGTTCCACCGCGATCCGATGAAGGAACTGGCGGCAGCCTGCAAGCGCCACCACATCCGCTTCGGCTTTTACTATTCGCAGGCGCAGGACTGGCATGAACCCAACGGGGCCGGCAACACCTGGGATTTCGGTCCGGATGACAAGAAAGACTTCGACCAGTATCTGCGCAGCAAAGCCGAGCCGCAGGTGAAGGAACTGCTCACCAACTATGGTCCCATCTGCCTGGTGTGGTTCGACACGCCACGCATGATGAACGTGGGCGACCGGGCGCAGCGATTCGCGGACATTCTGCGAACTCTGCAACCGGCGACATTGATCGACGGCCGCCTGGGCAAAGCGGGCGATTACCGCTCGATGGGCGACAACAGCATTCCGAACCAGGTAGTGACCGGGGATTGGGAAGTGCCGGCCACGCTGAACCACACCTGGGGCTTCAAGAAAGACGACACGGACTGGAAGACGCCGGAGGATGTCACGTTCAAGCTGGTGGACATTGTCAGCAAGGGCGGCAATTATCTGCTGAATGTGGGGCCGACGTCGGAAGGCGTGATCCCGCAGGCCAGCCAGGACAATCTGCGGACGGTGGGGCGGTGGCTGAAGATCAATGGCGAAGCCGTATATGGCGCGGGGCCGACGCCCTTCGGCGACGAACTGGGCGCGGTGGACAATACCACGCACGACAAGAAGGGCAATCCGGGATTCAAGATGGCCACCGACTGGCGCTGCACCACCAAGCCGGGCAAACTGTACATCACGTTTTTCAAGTGGCCGACGGGGAGCTTCGAATTGAACAAGGTGAAAGGGCAGGTGGTGAAGGCCTACCTGCTGGCCGACCCCGCACACAAGAGCCTGGCCATGAAGCAGGATGGCGATCGGGTAACCGTCACCCTGCCCGGCACGGCTCCCGGCCAGATTGCGTCTGTGCTGGCGCTGCAGACGAAGTAGCTATGCCGCCGCGGAGCCGACAGCGAGGGTCGATTCCTTGGCGAAGATCAGCCGCCGGATACCCGCATCGTATTCCACCAGCAGGCGGTCGTTGCTCTGCAATTGACCGGAGGCGATCAGGTTGGCGATGGGCTGCACGAGCAGGCGCTCGACGGCCCGTTTGAGGTGGCGGGCGCCGTATCGCGCATCCGTGCCTTCGGCGAGCAGGAAGTCGCGAGCCGCGTCATTGAGGGAACAATCGATGGAGGCGGCGCCGGTGGCCAGCAGGATGCGCCGCTCCACAGCTTCCAGTTCCAGCGTCAGGATGCGCTGGAGTTCCTCGCGCCCGAGCGGATTGAAGACCACGGTGCGATCGATGCGGTTCATGAACTCCGGAGAGAACCGCCGCCGGGCGGCTTCGGTGCCGGCACTATCGAGTCTGCCGGCCTGGCCTGCCGGCGCCACCGGGTCGTGCACGCGGAAGCCCAGGCGGGGCCGCAGAATCGCCTCCATTTCCGCGGCGCCGAGGTTGCTGGTGAGGAAGATCATGGAGCGTGAAAAATCCACGCGCCGGTTATCGCCCAGCGTCAGGGTAGCCTTGTCGAGGATGCCGAGCAGCAGATTCCACAGGGAGTCGCTGGCCTTTTCAATTTCGTCGAAGAGCACGAAGCTAAGCTTGACCTTGTCGGTGTAAAACTGGTCCAGCGCCTCCTGGGAAAGGAGAGCATGCGTCTCCTTGTGCCCCAAGTATCCGGGAGGCGAGCCGATCAGTTTGGCGATCTCGTGACCGTGCTGATATTCGGCGCAATCGATTTTGATCAAGGCCCTGGGATCGCCGACGAGGCTTTCCGCCAGAGCTTCCACCGTCCGGGTTTTTCCGGATCCCGTGGGACCCAAAAACAGGAAGTTCGCGATGGGTCTGCCTGGATTAGACATACCGGCCAGGAACGTCTGGTATACATCGACAATCTGCCGGATGGCCGCATCCTGTCCCACGATGCGCTTCCGCAGGTTCTCCTCCAGAGTCTCGCCTTCCGTCCCCATTTTGGTGGGGTCCAACAGCATCTTGAGTCCGGCCATTTTCGTTCCCCTTCCACTTATAGATATGCGCCGGGGCGCACTGGGGACTCATGGGCGGTGTAACGTTTCCTGCAAGGTTCGTAAAGGTCTGTCAGCGGGTCGCCAGGGGCCTTACTCGTTCCAGTTTTTGCCTTTGAAAATACCGTTCATCATGGCGAAGAACTGGCCGCCGTGCTGCTGCTGGTCCTTTTCCAGAGCGGGGTAGATTTTGGCAAACGCCTGGAGTTCGATAGTGGCCATCTGCGCTTCGGCCGCCGCGTAGTTATTTACGGCGGAGTTGATGGAATCCTGGCTGCCGGAAGCTACCGCCTCGGCAATGGCTTTCCGGCCTTTGGCCAACTGCTCGCGGACCGGGGCGGCGCTCTTCTGGCCCTCATCCAAGGTGGTCTTTACGAGCTTCTTCTGATCCTTGTTGAGCTTGAGCATATCCGTGATCATTTCCATGCGGTTTACGCGGACCATGCTGCCGCCGCCGCCGCCCATGCCGCCCATGCTCTCGCCGCCCATCCCGCCACCGCCGCCACCGCCGCCGCCACGCTGGGCGAACACCAGGGTGGTGGCCAATAACCCGGTAATCAGTAGTTTCGTCAACATTGCAGTCTCCTTACCGGCCTCCCCGGCCGGTACCTTCGCCCATGCTACCCATGCCTTCGCCTACGCCGCGGGCGCCGCCGGCAGCGGGGGCCCGCTTCCAATCGCGCCCGGCGAACATTCCGGACATCAACTCTTCGAAAACCGGGGCCGCCTTGGGCTTCTGTTTGTCGTCCAGCGCGGCATACAGCTTTTGATACGCTTCGGTTTCGACGGCTTCCCGCTGGGCCAGAACGGCGGTAAACGCCTTCATCAGGCTGTCCCAGTCGGGGCCGCTGTTTTTGCCGCTGATGAGCATCTCGGTGACCTTGCTTCGCCCGTTGCGCACCTGGTCGTTCAGGGGAGTGGCCTTTTCCTGGGCGCTATCGAAGATTTTGGTGGCCTCATCCTTCTGGTCCTTGGTGAGTTTGAGCTTATCGGCGAAGATATCGATCCGCGACTGGCGTGGCATGCGCGGCGCTTCCATGTCGCCCATTCCACCGCCTCCGCCCTTCTTGCCCTGAGCGGATGCCAATCCTACCGCCAGCAGGGCGCCTAGTAACAGCTTTGTAATCATGCAGTACACTCCTTCCACCGCGCGGTTCAAGGAACATGAACGCTGCGGCAATACCTCTATGTCGGTTTACTCGATTAGATCACGATTTAAGACAGAAGTGTACGGTGCAGGACGCTTTGCCGGGGAGGCAAAAGAATGGCGGGGCGCCGGGCCCCGCCGAATGAGCGAACTGAGAGGATGTGTTACGCGACTCGGGTCTGGTGGTTCGCCCGCTCCCAATCATCGTACTCGCGGTCCGCCTGCTCGCGGGAGTAGCCGTACCGCTCCTGGAGCTTGCCGAGCAACTGATCCTTCTTACCCGCAATCTGGTCCCAATCGCTGTCGGTAAGTTTTCCCCACTTCTCCCGCATCTTTCCTTTCATCTGCTTCCACTGGCCTTCCATCTGGTCGGCATTCATGCTTGCTACCTCCAGCACGGTACAGTGCACCCGGTGCTCCAACGATCGCGCGCGTACAGTAGATCTGTGGTTCCGGTCCACCCTTCGGTCCACTTCGTGATCGGTCTCCAATCATATTAGTTTGGTCCCTTCCCTGCGAGCCGCGGCTGTAAGTTCGCCATCCAAGGTTGCGAGTGGTATCGCCTCCCTGAGCGCCAGTTCCAGGTACGAGGCATCGTAGACAGACAGGCGATGGGTCCGCGCGAGTCTGAGGACGGCGCCTTCCTCCGGCTCACGATCGATTCGAATCCGGAGCCCTGCAAGGTCTCGCAGGAAAACGCCCGTGTCCGACTCGGTGATCCTCTTGTGGCGCTCGTTCACCACAAGGATGTTGCGGATCTCAAACTGTAACGGGTCGCAATTCTTCCCCGCATAGCGAGCAGTTTTTCTCAGATTAGTTCCCGCCACGCCGGAGGGGATCGAGAAGCGGCGCCGGGATCGAGCGTGCCAAACTCCGCCGGGATTGTTCGCCGACGCGCTATCCCTCC
>JARLGM010000173.1 GCA_031292755.1 Candidatus Sulfopaludibacter sp. | reverse complement strand
GCGTACCGGTGAGGGAGTATCTCGCCGGGGTGTTGCCCGGCCTGGATCGCCGCATGCTGAGCGAAGTTGCCAATCTGACGCCGACCCGTTGGTCTGCCACCCGCCGCTGATGTCAACCTGGGATCGTCAGACGCTTACGCTTCATCTTCTCTTTCACGTCTGCCAGATCGCGTTCCGAGACGATGTTGTAGCGGTGCACATCTAACTCCGTCTTTTGGCCGGAAATTCGCAACGCCACGAATCGATTTCTGGTTCCTCTCGTTGGCGGATCCGGCGGTAGTGGAACAAATGAGAATGGGCAGTACGGAGCCCAGGGCGGTGCAGGAGGCGGCGGGTTGCTCATTGCCAGCTCAACCAGGATTGTTATGGATAGTACGACTGCGGGCGGGACTGTCAGCAAATCGGTTCGAGCACCAGGTGCTTCGACGGATTAGAGACGGAACGCTCGTTCATGCTGGGAAAGCTGACGAACCGCGGGAGCCCGTCAAGTTGACGGAAAACCCGTTGCTGACATTGGCCGGGCGCGTTACCCTCCCCAAACCGGCCCGCGTACCGACAGCGGCAAGCGCTACGGGCCTGAGAGGATAAATTCTGCCACCCACGCACGTCAACGTTCGTGGGCCCGATTCCTCATCGGCGCGCGGAGGGATCGCCCGTGGGCGGGGGCGCGTGGTCGTCACTTGCCGGCGCCCCCAGTAACTCCGTAAAGACCGGCTTCAGCGCATCCGCCCACACTTGATATCCCTTCAGCACGGGATGCAGCTTGTCGCGGTCGTTCATCATGCCGTCGCGGAGTTTCCCGTCACGGTCGGCGAGCTGGCCGTTAATGTCCAAATATCGGATCTTCCGGCCATCCGCCATCCCTGCCAGCTTGGCGTTGATTTTCTCGATCTCCGGCATCACCGCCATGTTGTCGTTGCGCGGAAAGATCCCCATCAGGATGATGACCGCATGGGGCGCCTTCGATTGCATCGCGCGGACCACCGCTTCCAGGCCCTTTGTCACATTGGCCACATTGCTCTCGAAGCCTTCGGGCGGAATTCTGTTGCCCACATTATTCGTCCCGGCCAACAGTACAATCACCTTCGGATTGATGTCGTCCAACTCACCGTTCTCCAGCCGCCACAGGATGTTCTCCACGCGATCGGCGCCCCATCCGAAATCCGCCGCGTTCCAGCCGGAGAAGTTCTTCTTCCAGTTCTCCAGGAACTCCGGATAGTCCGTCGCACCCCACCTGCGCGTGATCGAATCGCCTTCGAAATAGACGTCGATGCGGCCCTGTTTCGCTTTGGCGAGAAGCTGTTCGTGCGCGATCTGGGAATTCTTGTCGGTTCGCGGCGCCGGCCTGTTGGCGGGAATCGTCTGTGCCGGCAGCAGCGAGATCATCGCCAAACCGGCCAGAATAGTCTTCACGGGCGGTTCCCCGGTCCCGTATGTTTCAGGAACTTGTCGGCCCACGGAATAAAGTATTTCCAGTTCGGCGCGTCGGTGTGTCCGCCGTCGTGCTGGCGCCACGCAAGCTGCCCGTCCAGCAGTCCCGTGTTCACCGGCGGCATCTTGGCGGTGCGATAGTCCGCGGTAACGCCCAGATCCTTCGCGCCCAGTAAACGGAACACCGGCTCGGCGGCCACGGCGGCCATGAAGCTGCCCTGATGATCCAGCCACTTCGCGTCACCCTTCTCCGGTACGCCGTAGCTGACGAAGGTCAGGCGCGGCGCGCAGAGCGCCAGCAGTTCGTGGGCGTCTACCGGCAGGTCGCCGGGCGTCTTGCTGCCGAAAGTCGCTTCGGAGGCTCCGTACTTCAGGAAGTTCCCCGCCATCCAGTGATATTCGCCGGACCCTGTAAGGTTCTCGACGGCCTCACCCCAGTTGCGCCGGTGCAGCTTCGCTCCCCCTTCACCCGAGGAACCGATCAACACCACCGCGAAACGCGTATCGAATGCCATCGTCACCAGGGCGGCTTTGCCGTAACGCGAGACACCTTCGATGCCCACCTGTTTCGCATTCACGGCCTTGTCCGTTTCCAGATAATCGAGGCCGCGGGAAGCGCCCCAGCCCCATGCCCGCAGCGCGCCCCAATCGTCCGGCTTACGCGGCTGACCCTTGTTCACCAGGCCGATAATTCCTTTGGTCAGACCGGCCCCGTTATCGGCCTGAATGCTGTTCGGGTTGACGGTGGCAAATCCCCAGCCATCGGCAATGAGTTGCTCGGTCGCCGGCGGGTCCGCGTTCGCCGGAGGGCTCATCGGTCCTCTGCCAGGGACGGGTGCGCCTCGCCCCGCGCCACCGCGGCCCGGGAATACCGGCGCGGGAAATGCGACTTCAGGAATGCTTCGGCCGCCAAACATCATCATGACCGGTACCGGTCCCTTCGCGTCCGCGGGAAGGACCAACGTCATTTGGATGTTGACCGGTATATCGGGGTCCGTCGAACTGTCCACGTGCCCCAGAAGCTGCTTTCCGATTACCGGATACGTGCCCACCTTGGCCTCGGCGGTCTTCGTCACTTCCCACGTCACCTTGGGAACGGCCTTGGGAATTCGTCCCAACACCTCGCGATCGAAGTCTTCGACAATTTCGGGCCGCCGCTGATTCCACCACACCGACGCCTTCGTTACCTTTTTGCCATTCTTGAGTGTGAGAACATCCGGCAGATTCGGATATGGATTCGCCGTCGCCTCGTCGTAGTTGGCGTGGTTCGGCGCGCTTTCATTGCCGCTCGGACCCGGACGAAGCGCCTTGATTCCGAGTTGATCCATCATGTTCTGGTGATCCTCGGCGGCGGTCCAATTCTTGGTGTCGACTGTGCTCTGGGCTGACAACCCGGCCGCCAACGCGAATGCCGCAAGAAGTGATAATCCTGACGTGGGACGCTGAAGACTCATAGGATTAAGAGATCACAATTTGTTCGACGGCGCAACAAACATCGCCCCAGTTACTTCGGTTCCACCCCCGCTCTGCCTCAATGCCGCGGATCCGGTTTCACAGCCAGCGTCTGCGTTTGCGTCTGGCCCGCTACGGTCAGCTTCACCGTGTAGTTCCCCGCGGGCAGCCACTCACCCTCCGCCAGTGGTGTATCGCGATACACCGCCGCGATCGAAGGCTCCTCGCGACCCCCTCCCGCGGGCGGCGGGCCATGCAGATCCCAGACGAACCGGTGCATCCCCGCTGCGGTCGCCACCGGCTGGAACGGCCGCAGCCAGTACGTCGGAAGGTTGAGGTTGGCGGGTATGGGTGGCGCTTGATCCGTGCTGGAGAACGTCCGCACCGCTTTCCCCGCGCTGTCGAAAATCTGGATCGTTACCGGCCCGGCGGCGGCACTCTTCAGGTAGTAATAGAGGATCGCCCCATCCGGCGGATTCTTGCCCGCCGATTCCTCCGGCGGCAGCGGCGTGTCGGTATTGGTATCGCGCGGCCAGCGAATCGTGGCGCGCGGCGCGAACAGGTGCGCGCCCGCGGCGGCGATCTCCCCGCTCATCTGCCGCAGCGGCGAAATGTCGTCCAGAATCCAGAAGCCGCGCCCGTGAGTTCCCACCACCAGGTCGTTGTCCTTCACCACCAGGTCTCGGATGGAGGTGTGCGGCATGTTCAGCCGCAGTGGCTGCCAATCGTCGCCATCGTTGAACGAAACATAAACCGCCAGCTCCGTTGCGGCGTACAGCAGGCCCTTACGCACCGGATCTTCGCGCACCGCATTCACCGGCCCGTCCGGCAGGCCGCGGACGATCTCCTTCCACGTCGCGCCGCCATCGTGCGTGCGCCAGGCGTGCGGTTTCATGTCATCCACCCGCAGCCGGTTGATGGCCGCGTATACCGTCGCGTCGTCGAAGTGCGAAGAATCCAGTTGCGCCACCTTGCTCCACGGCGTAATGGCCGCTGGTGTCACGTTCTTCCACGTCTTCCCGCCATCGTGCGTCACCTGGATCGAGCCATCGTCCGTGCCCGCCCAAAGCACGTTCACGTCCAGGTGCGAAGGCGCAATCGAGTAAACCACGCCCCGGCGCGTCGCCTGCGTCTTGGCCGCCGCCGCGTACCCCGCCACGCTGGCCGGCAGTTCGTACGTCTCGCGCGAAAGATCGGGACTGATCGTTTCCCAGCTCTTGCCTCCATCGCTGGTCTTCATCACGTACTGCATCCCGGCGTACAGTACGTGCGGATCTTTGTAAGAGAAGATGACCGGATACGTGCGCACGTGCCGCCCCGGCTTGCCGAGATGCGCTACCTCGCCCGTCAGGCGGTCCCACCGGACCACCGCGCCCGCGCCCGGCATATCGCCGCTGTACACGTACCGCGCATTCAGCGGATCCGGCGCCACGTACGCGTACTCGGCCGCGCCTACCGGATGCCAGTCGCGGAACGTGATTTCGCCATCGTTGCCGCGGCTCGCCACGGCCGCCGACCCGCTCTCCTGCTGCGCCCCGTACACCCAGTAGGGCGTCTGGTTGTCCGTGCTCACGTGATAGAACTGCGCCGTCGGCTGGTTGTACCAGCTACTCCACGTGCGCCCGTGATTCACGCTGATCGTCGCGCCCTGATCCAGCGCCAGCGCGATGATGTCGGGGTTCTTCGGGTTGATCCACACGGTGTGATAATCGTCCCCGCCAGGCGCACCTTTGATCGCCGTAAACGTCTCGCCGCCGTTGGTGGAACGGTATGTCGACGTGTTCGTCACGTACACCACGTCCTGATTCGCCGGATCGGCCCGCACGCACGCGAAATCCGACCCGCGCCCGTAAATCCGCTGCTCCCCGTTCACCTTCTTCCAACTCGCGCCGGCATCGTCGGAGCGGTACAGCCCGCCGTTCTGCCCCCGCGCTTCCACCAGCGCGTACATGCGATTCGGGTCGCTCGGCGCAATGCCGATGCCGATGCGCCCCAGCCCGCCCTGCGCGTAATTTGGCAGCCCGCCGGTCAATGGCGCCCAGTTCGTCCCGCCGTCGGTCGATTTGTACAGCCCGCTGTTCCCGCCGGAAAACGCCCCGTTCTCCCACGGTCCCTGCTGCGCCTGCCACAGCACCGCGTACACCGTCTGCGGATTGCGCGGATCGAATGCCAGGTCGATCGCTCCGGTCCGGTCGTCTTTGTACAGCACGCGTTGAAACGTCGCGCCGCCATCGGTCGAGCGATACACGCCGCGCTCTTCGTTGGGCCCGTAAGGATGCCCCAGCACCGCCACGAACAGCCGGTTCGCATTGCCCGGATCCACGATGATCTGCGGAATCTGCTGGCCGTCGCGCAGTCCCAGGTGCCGCCACGTCTTGCCCGCGTCCGTGCTCTTGTACATGCCGTCGCCTATCGAAAGGTCCGGCCGCTGCAATCCCTCGCCGCTGCCCACGTACACCACGTTGGGGTCGGAGGGGGCCACGGCCACCGCGCCAATCGAACCCGTCGGCTCGTTGTCGAAGATCGGCCGCCACGTCCACCCGGCATCGTCCGTCTTCCAGACGCCGCCGTTGTTCACCCCGATATAGAACACGTTGGGCTGATCGGGCACCCCCGCCAGCCCCACCGTCCGGCCCCCGCGGTACGGGCCGATCATGCGCCACTCCAGGCCCGCGTACAGTTTCGGGTCGAACGTCTGGGCGGGCAGCGCCGGCAGCAGTGCCGCCGCAAGCAAAAGCAGACATCGCATATCTGTCTACTGTAGCGTGATCAGGCTCGCCTCCAGAATGTGCGGGCTGGAGCCGCGCACCTTATCCATCACCTCTTCACCGGGCGCCGTTTCCAGGTGAATGCGCGCCACCGCCGCCTCCGCCCCTTCAAAGATAGTGTTTTCCATTTCCTGCACATTGATGTGCGCCGCGCTGATCACGTCCAGCACCCCCGCCAGAACTCCCGGACGGTCCAGATGCCGCACCAGTAGCGCGCAGGTCGCTGCGCTGGTCTGCGCCAGGTTGACCACGTTGGGCACCTTGCCCGTCTCCTTGAACACGCGCACGATCCGAACGGATTCGGCGGCAATTGCCTCCTGCGCCTGCTCGGTCGATGCCCCGATGTGGTGCGTGCCGTACACCGCGGCATCCTGCGCAATCGCGCTCTGGAATTCGCCCGTGCCGCCCGCCGGTTCGCCGTCGAAAACGTCCAGCCCCGCGCGGATGCCTTTCTCGCATACCGCCCGCCCCAGCGCTTCCTGGTCGATCACTTCCGCCCGCGACGTGTTGATGAAGTACGTGCCCTTGCGCATCGCCGCGAAGAACTCGGCGCCCACCAAGCCTCTGGTGGCAGCGGTCAGCGCCACGTGCACGCTCACAATGTCGGCGCCGGCCGCGACTTCCAACGGCGATTCCTTGTATTCCACTCCCACATCTTCGGCCGCTTCCGGCGTCAGGCTGCGGCTCCAGGCAATCACGTTCATTCCGAACGCCGCCGCCCGCGGAACCATCTCGCGGCCAATCTGCCCCAGGCCGATCAGTCCCAGCGTTCGCCCGAACAGCCCGCGCGCCTTCGAGTATTCCGTCTTATCCCACTGCCCCTGCCGCAGCGATATGACGTTATCGGCGATGCGCCGGTCCAGCGCCAGAATCAACCCGAAGGCCAATTCAGCCACAGCCACCGAATTCTTCCCGGGGCAGTTCGATACGTAAATGCCGCGCCGCGAAGCCGCCGCCACATCGATCGTGTTGTACCCCGCGCCCGCCCGGACCACCAGTTTCAATGCGCCGGCATTCAGAATCGGCTCCGTCACCTTCGTCGACCGGACAATCAGCACATCGGGACGCAACCGCTCGATCTCGCGAGCCAGGGCATCTTCTTTCGTCCCCGGTTTGTAGACGACTTCGCAACCGATCGCCTGTAATTTGTCCAAGCCGGACTTCTCGAATTTATCCGCGATAAGAACACGCACGCTTGCATTGTTGCACGTCCGCCGCGGATGGTTCATAACCAGCTATGCTTGGACTGTCCCGTGCTCAACGATCTTTTTCGTTCGCTCCCGCCGGAGGGCGTCAAGATTCTGCTGGTGCTCTTTCTGTCTTTCCTCACCGGACTCGAACGCGAGGAGCGCCGCGCCGGCAACGAACATTACTCTTTCGGCGGCGTCCGCACCTATCCCCTCATTGGCCTGGTCGCGTATGCCGTGTCGCTCCTCTCCGGCGGCCAGATGCTGCCGGTGATTGCCGGCTTTGCCGTGGTTGCCGGCTTTCTGATGTTGTCGTACTGGCACAAGCTGCAAACCTCCGGGCTGCCCGGCGTCACCACTGAAATGTCGGCGCTGGTCACTTACGTGGCGGCCGCCCTGGTATACCGGGGCGAATTCTGGATCGCCACAACCCTCACCGTTGCCAGCATGTTGCTGCTCGAGTTGAAAGTCGCCCTGGAAGGTTTGAGCAAGCGCATCGCCCCGCAGGAGGTCCTGACTTTTACCAAATTCCTGCTGCTCACCGCCGTGATCCTGCCCGTGCTTCCCGATCGCGGATTCGGCCCGTTCGATATCAATCCGGCCAAGGCCTGGCTGGTGGTCGTGGCGGTCAGCACCGTGTCTTACGGCAGCTACGTCATCCAGAAAATCACCAGGGGCCAGGGCGGCGTAATGCTGGCCGCCTTGCTCGGAGGCGCCTACTCTTCCACCGTGACCACCCTGGTTCTGGCCAAGCGCGCCGCTCGCGAAAAGCGCCCGCACCTGTTCTCCGGCCTCACCCTGGTGGCCTCCGGCATGATGTACCTGCGGCTGGCGGCGCTGGTTACCCTGTTCAATCGCCGGCTCATCATGCTCCTCGGCGCGCCGTTCCTGGTCCTGGCCGCCGCCGCGCTGGCTCTGGGGTGGTTGTGGAGCCGGATTCCGGACCCAACCAGCGGCGACGTAGAGCGCGAATTCGAGCCCAAGAACCCCCTCGAACTCGGCGCGGCCCTCGGCTTCGCGGCGCTCTTCGTGGCCATGCTGGTGGCGACCCACCTGGTGGTCCAATATCTGGGCAAAGCCGGCGTCTATTCGCTCGCCGCGCTGATGGGAGTCACCGACGTCGATCCCTTCATCATGGGCATGACGCAATCCGCCGGCGCGGACGCAACTCTGAACGTGGCCGCCTGCGGCATCCTCATCGCCGCCGCCAGCAACAATCTCGTCAAGGGCTTCTATGCCTACGGAGCGTCAGACCGCCGCACCGGCGTCCTGAGTCTCACGCTATTGACCGCCCTGGCGGCCGCCGGCCTCGCGCCCCTGCTGTGGCTGGCCTGGTAGGCCGGTCGAACCGCGATTACCGGAATTGCGATTCGTCGAGCGCGGAATCGTCCAGTTCAGCCAGGGCCGCTTCAGCATCCTCCGGCTTCACCTGGAGTCTCAGACCGCGGCTGAGTGGCCAATCCAGCCGCGCGATGTTGAGATCGGTCAGGAAGGCGTCGAACCCCGCCGCTTCCAGGCAGCCCTTGGCCAGCAGAGCCTCGGACATGTCGCCAAACTGGCGGATCGTCACCAGGTCAGTGCCTGTGCTTTCGTCCATCATTGTTGGTCCCACTACCATCCTAATCCCGGTCGCGGCCGGCCAGCACGTCCACCGGCGCCGCCGGGATCGGCTCGCTGAGTATGCGGGAGAGTTTCTCCATGCCCGTCGCTCACTGCTCCCGTGGAGAAGCCGGTGCGCCCCTGTACGCGGACAATAAGCCATTCACGCCGGCGGCAAGCTTCTGCGCCGTGAACGGCTTTTCGATGACCCCCGCCAGTGTGAAACCCGCGAACGTGCGCCTTACTTCCGCCTCGCTGAATCCGCTGCACACGATCACCGGAAGGTCGCCCCGGCTCTCCACAATGCGCGACAGCACTTCCGGCCCGGTCATCTCAGGCATGTTCATATCCAGGAGGACCGCGCTGATCTCCGGGTGCCTCCCGGCCAGTTCGATCCCGCGCGCTCCGGTCTCCGCTGCCAGCACCCGGTATCCGGCCTTTCTCAGTGCGATGTCCGCCACGTCGCGAACAATCCGCTCATCGTCAATCACCAGCACCGTGCCGCCGCCCGAGGCGATCGCGGCTGCCGCCGTGGCGCGCTTCGATGCGAAGGCCGCCCCGGCCGGAAATAGCACTCGAAACGTCGTGCCCTTGTCCGGGATGCTGCTCACCTGAATGGCGCCGCGATTGCTCCGTACGATCCCTTGCACCGCGGCCAGCCCCAGTCCGCGGCCCGTGAATTTGGTGGTGAAGAACGGGTCGAAAATCCTGGCCCGTGTTTTTTCGGGGATGCCGCATCCCGTGTCCCGCACCTCCAGCACCACGTACCGGCCGTTGGGAATCTTCAGGCCCCATACGTCTGTCAGCGGCTTTTGCGCCGTCACCTCCTCCACCGCGGTGCGGATCCCGATCAAGCCGTGGCGGTCGTGACCGATAGCTTCCGCCGCGTTGATGACCAGGTTCATCGCCACCTGTTCCACCTGCCCCGGATCGCTCGTGAATGACGGCAGCCGCGCATCCAAATCCAACTGAAGCTGCACTGTTTTCGGCACGAAGGCGGCCACCAGGTCCACCGTGCGTACGATCAGTGGAGACAACTCGATCGGCTCCGGCGTCAGTTGGCCGTTGCCGGCATATGCCAGCAACTGCCGCGTCAGGTGCGCCGCCCGTTCGCTCGCCTCCATCACATTCTCCAGCAGAGGGTAGGCGGGATGCGTCTCCGGCATGGTGTCGCGTGCGAAACTCGCGCTGCCCATGATGCCGACCAGCAGATTGTTGAAATCGTGCGCCACGCCGCCGGCTAGCAGACCGATGCTATCCAGCTTCTGCTTTTGAAGCAGGGCCTGCTGCGCATCCTTCTGCTCGGTCACATCGGTCGCGGTAAATAGCCACGTCGCCGCCTGGGCAGGGTCCGCCGGCGGTATCGCTGAAATCAGGTGCCAGCGATATTGCCCGTCGCCGCGCAGGAATCGGCCTTCCACCTCCAGCGCCACGCCCGTTTTCGCCGCCGCCGTCCACCGCTCCCAAATCGTCTCGCGATCCTCGGGATGCACCCGCTCCATCCAGGTGTCCGCCGCTGCTTTGGGGCCGCCCACAAAACTCCGCCACCGCTCGTTGCTGAACGTGATCTCGCCGTTCTGGTTCGACCGCCAGATCAACTGCGGAACCGTCTCCACCAGAACGCGATATTCCACCTTGCTGGATTCAGCCTCTCCCCGCGCCACGGTTTCACGATGGATAGCCTCTTCCAGATCGCGGTTGCGCTGCTCCAGCACCGCCCGTTGCTCGTCGATCTTCCCCTGCATCCGGAATTTCTGGATCGCGCCCCGCACCATCTGCTGCAACGCTTCCGGTGTGGCTGAGTCCTTGCTGGCATAGTCCAGCACCCCGGCCTTCATCGCCTCCACGGCCACCCGTTCATTTCCGATGGCCGTGAGCATCACGATGGCGCATTCCCCGCGCGTCCCGTTCAAGGCCCGAACCACCTCCAGTCCGTTCCGGTCCGGCAGCCGGTAGTTGAGCAAAATGCAATCCGGCAGAAGCGCGGCGCAGCGCTCCACACCCTCGCTGCCGGATGCGGCTTCGTGTACGGTGACATCCCAGCCTGCGGCTGCATACAGCGACTGTTTCAGCACAGTCCGGTCTTGAGCATCGTCGTCGATGATTAAGATCTTGAGCGAATCGCTGCCCATCCAGGTGTCGATTCCGAAACCGGGTGAGTTTCATCACACCGGCCGGGCCCTTTCTACTTTCTACCTCTGGCAATGCTACCAGATCGCCCGGAGACCGCACGCGCTTTAACGCGCTGCGGAGTGTTTGCGCCTGCGCCCACCGTACGGTGCGGCACAAATCCGCCGTGGAGAACGGTTTCAAAACTGCAAGGGAGTTAAAAGAGATATTTTAGTCCGAATTGAATCAACCGCGGCGCCACCGCCGTCTGCGTGATCGCTCCGAAGCCGGCGGTTTGATACGTAGTGCCCGGATTGGCAAACTGCGCGTGGTTCATCGCGTTATAGAACTCCACCCGGAAGCTGAGTTCGGCGCCCTCGCGCAACCCGCCTACCCGGGAGCGCTTCCCCAGCGAGAGATCGGAATTCACCTGCCCCGGACCGTTCAGGATGCTCTGCCCCGCATTGCCATAGCCCGCTGAGCCATCCGAGCCCCGCACCGGGGGCGCGCACACCGCCGCCGGGTTGATCCAGCGGTCCAGCCGCGCGCTTACGCTGCCTGCTGTCGCCAGAGAAGCATACGAAGCGTTCCGGCACATCGTGATGGTGCTGGTGGCGGCCCGGCCATACACTGTCCCGCCGTTCACGTCGGTGAGCGTAAGCGGCAGGCCGCTTTGTACCAGTACGATGCCAGTCAGCGACCAGCCTTGCGCCAGCGCCCGTCCCAGGCGCGAATTGCCCCCGCGGAGCGGCAGTTGATAATCGAAATTCGCAATCAGACGGTCCGTTCGGTCGAAAGCCGCGCGAGCTTTGTCCAGCCCCGGATCGTTCTGGTCGTTCAGCACCGTCAGGTTGTTCTCGGCTTTCGAAAAGGTGTAGGCCGCCTGAAATGTCAGCCCGCTCGACAACTGCTTGCGCAGCGTCGCTTGCAGGCTGTGATACCACGAGGCGCCGGTAAACTCACTGGTCAACAGCGCCGTTTGCGTCTCGCCCAGCACCGGCACGCGCTGCGCGGCGTTGGCGGCCGTGTTGGTCGCAATGCAGTCCGAAGCTACTCCGTCGTACCCGCAATTCACCGGTTGCGCCGCGGTTGCCATCAGCGGTTGGTTGAGGCCGCGCGCCAGCAATAACTGGCTGCCGTGCGACCCTACATAACCCAGATCCAGCGAAAGATTCCGCGGCAGCCGGATCTTCGTCGTCAGGTTCCATTGCTGCAATCGCGGGATCCGGTATTCGGGGCCGGCCACCCGGTCCGACAACTGTGACGTCAGCGTTCGCGGCACATACCCCAGCGTGGTCGTGGGGAACGGCTTCTCGAACGTTGCGTAGTTGTTGCTGGAATCCGCGTTGGTGAATCCCTGCGCGAACGGCACGGAAGTGAACAGAGGCGCGCTCGAGGCGTTTCCGCTGTAGGGTGGATTCTGGTAAAACCACCCGTAAGCGCCCCCCGCCACGATGCGTCCGCTTGAGCCGGATGGCTGCCAGGCAAATCCCACGCGCGGCGCGAATTTGTCCAATGGCGCGCCGTTGTCATAAAAACTCTTGGACCCCCGCACCGCCACCCCTGCAGGCGCCGGCCCGAACGGCCTCCCGGTGTACGGATTCACCAGGTTCGCGTCGTAATTCGCCGCCACCGTGTTGCCGGCCAGCGTCCCGCCCGGTCCCGGTACCGCGGTGGAGCGTAGCAGGGACGGAGACAGGTTGCCGATCGTGCCGTCTTCGTCTATCGACGGCCCGATGTATTCCCACCGCAACCCCAGGTTCACCGTCAGCCGGCTGCTCACTTTGACATCGTCCTGCACGAATGCCGCCCCATAGTAGTGCTGGTAGCGATACACGACCTCGCCATAGGGCCCCACCCCTTCATTGGCTTGCACCGCCTGAATATTGCTGCGCCCGGCCGGGCTTTGGTTCTCCGCCGCGCTCAATCCCACCAGGAAATCTTCGAAAGTCTGGAACGTGATTTTGCCGCGCGCGCCTCCCGTGTCGCTCCGCCCGTTGTACTGATCCAGAAAGAATCCGCCTCCCCGCAACCGCTGCCTGCCCCGGACCCGCGAAACGTTATCGGCCCACGAGTACGTGCGCGTTTCGAAATGGTTGTCGTTCGGATCCGAACCGAACAGCCGGAACGACCCCATGGGACCCAGCACCGTGATCTCCGGCGGCTCCGGAAACATTGCGTCCACCGGCGTCATTCCCACCTGCGCCGCGCTCGGGGTGCCCACTCCTTTGGTGTCCGTGCGATTGCGCGTGAACGTCATCACCGCTTCGTTCACCCGGTTCGCGCCCATTTGCGTGGTCAGCCGCACGCTCGCCGCGACATCCGTCGCTGCCAGCGCCTGTGGCGAGCCAAAGCCGGGAACAATGGGAGCGCCCGGATAGCCGCCCGGCGAACCGAAGGTGCGCAACTGGTCCACCGTGGCCGCGAACAGGCGCGACGAAAGGGCGTTTGCCGGCCCCGCCACATAATCCCCGTTACCCAGAAAATGATGCTCGTTGTAAGTCGACGGCATGCTGTAAGTGGAGAACCCAAGCCCGGCGTTCGAGCCGCTCGATATCGTCGTCTGGGGCGTGGGGATCAGGTACTGGCCGTCGCTGCCCTTCATCTGCAGCAGCCTCAGCGCGATCGGATTGATGGCCGCGGTGGCGGCCGTATTCTCATCGTGGCAATCCAGTTGCCGTCCGCCGGCGTATGTCTGATAGCGGCTGTCGGAAATGCGGTTCCCCGGGCAGAACTGCGCGGCAAGAGTCGCTGCCGAACGGTCGCCGGTCAGACCCGGCAGAATCAGATTCGAAGTGGAAGTATTGTCGAGCCCGTTCACCTGTCGCGTGCCCTGATACGAACCGAAAAAGAAAACTCTGTCGCGCTTTACGGGCCCTCCCGCGGTCGCGCCAAACTGATTCTGCTTCAAGTTGGGCTTCGGTTGTCCGGTGGAGTTGCGAAAAAACGCGTTCGCGTTGAAAATGTCATTGCGCAGAAACTCCCAGAAGTCTCCGTGGAAGTTATTCTCTCCCCGCTTCGTCATCAGGTTCGTGTTGGGAACCATGGCGCCGAACATGGCGTCGTTCTGGGAAGTCTGAATCTTGAACTCGGAAATGGCGTCCGGATTCGGCACCGTGCTGGGTGCATAGGACCCATCCACGGTGTAGCCTCCCGCCGTGGTGTTGCCGTTGACGTTCACGCTCGGCGTGCCGCGCCCCAGCGTGCCGGCGTTATTCACGCTCGCCACCGATCCGGAGGACATCGATAGCACCTGGGTGAAATTGCGGGTGTTCAACGGCACCGCCGTAATCGTCTTTTGGTCCACCAGCGTTCCGGTGGAGGGCGCCGCCGCCCGCACGCGGCACGGGCACGCCACCGTAACGCTCGAATCGCCAGGTTCCAGCACTGCCTCCAGCATCGGAACTTCCGAGGCATTCAGCGTCAACTCGCCCAGGCGTGCCGTCTTGAAGCCCGGCAGCACAAACTCCACCTGGTAGGTTCCGGCGGGAATCAGTGAAAAATGAAAGCTTCCGGCTGCGTCCGCCTTCACCTCCTGATGCTCGTTGGTAGCCTCATTCAGCAGTCGGACCGATACCTCCGCCAGATGGTGCCCGGATGTGTCGCTTACCGAACCCTCCAATGCGCCCGCCGCGGCGGACTGCCCAAAACCCGGCGCGGGGACCGCAAAGAGCACCAGTGTGACGATCTGCCGCCAGTAGATCATTGGAATGCAGATTTTATCACCTGTAACTCTTTTTATAATGGCGGCGGGATGAAACTCGCGGCCCCGGCCGGCGGCACGTTCCCGGTGGCGAACAGTCCGCGTTCAGTAAAACTTACGGGCGCAGGGAAAGCTCCTGTAATAACGGACGCGTCTGATCTTTCCGGCCCGCGCGCGTGTCCCTGTGCTCGGCGGCATCCCAATGCAGGTGGCACCAGCCGCATAAGGCGCGTAAGTTCTCGTCCCGGTCGTCACCGGGAACGTGGTTCAAATGGGCCACCTGCAGCACCACCCGAATCTTGCGTGGCAGACCCGGCGCGGGCCACTGCGAACGCGGCAGCACCACGCCTAGCGAGTCCCGCCACTTCGAACGGCCCTCTCCCACCCAATACTGCGTGGTCCGCCCGTTCACTTTCTCGCAGTATACGTAAGCGAATGAGTGATTGGGCTTCCCGCACTGCTGGCACTTATTGCCCGCCCGCGCCAGAACGCGGGGCCGGACTGTATTGTGCCACTCCGCGCCATAGTATTTGCGGAATTCGGGGCGGATCGGCATCGTCACATTTGAGTTTAGCTGGCTCTCCTGGTCAGTATCCGATCGGGAGCGGAGGTTACCGCGGAAGTTACAACTCCGCTTCTTCCGCCACAAGAACCGTCTTCACTCCGAACCTTCTCCTGAGTGACGCTTCATCACGCTGAGCACGCGGCCATTCAGTGTGCGTTTGGGCACCAGGAAGAGACCAGCCGGCCCATTCCCCGTCAGTATCCGCAGCGACGTCAATAGGGCATTCTCCGGCGACAAGCGAAAGGCCGATGAGAGCCAAAGTTCGAAACCAAGCTCTGCCGTTAACTTGTCCGTATCCGATATGAGTTTCTCCGGCCGGATTGGGATCACGCTCGCAGTTTGGTTCAGTATCATTCGTCGGCCACTCGCGGGAACGCCGTCTCGATGTACTTCGACGCACCGATTGCGACTGGAAGATTCGTGCTCGTCAAGATACGCCCTCCTTCCGCAAATCGGAGCAAACGGCTTCAGACGGGGAAAAAAGAAGCACTACCTTCTCTTTAGCGGGGTGAAGGGATCGACAGCATTCGCAATTGCACACATTGTGAAATAAAACCGCTTCCAGGTCAAGTAAAAATGTCAATCGGATATTTGTCCGATATCGCCCTGAAATGTCAAGGCGGCAAGCCGAGCCCCTAAGGTTGATAGCGGATTCTGCCGATCATATTGGCATCATGCCTGGTGATCCAATCATCATTGTTTCGGCTTGCATAGCCGTTCTGTTCACACTCCTCCGGTGATGCCCGTTGCGGCAAACCGGGCTGCCATCCGCCTCTCGTTCCGGGGCACGGCAGATTGTGTTACCGGTCGTCTTCGCACCAGGAAGGATCCACGTTGTTCGTGAGGCCCGAGGTGATGGCAGTGGTCCCTTTGACCGGATCGAAAAACATGAGCGGCTGCACCCAAACGTTGTGTTTCCGGTGTCCGCGTCAGCGTGATTGGTTCGGGAAAAAGGTCGGCCCGAAGGGCCGCACCATTCCCC
>JARLGM010000172.1 GCA_031292755.1 Candidatus Sulfopaludibacter sp. | reverse complement strand
CGCCCCGCGCCCGCCGGAGGCGTTGCGGCCCCACCGCCTGTTGCTCCGCGCCCGCGTCCCGCGCCGCCTCCTCCTCCCTGATTCGCCGGCACCAGGTACACATCCACATCGGCGGTGGCCTCGGCGAGTTTCGCCATCATCATGCTGCGCGCCCGCTGTCCCTGCAAATACTCGACGGCGGGAATCACGCGGCTGGAACGAAAACTGTTGGCGCGGCCGGGATTGGTCATCTCCTTATCCCGCCCCGCGCGGATAAGGTCATCGAAGAACACGCCCGACTCGACCCCGATGCTGGAAACGTCGATGGTCCACTCCGGCGCCTTCACCGGCACCAGTTTCACTCCCAGCGATTTCACCTGCTCGAGGGTCTGCTCGTCGGCCTTCTTCGCCACCGCGTCCCGCGTTTCTTCGAACGCGCCGTCCAGGTAGCCCACGCGCAGCTTGCGGATGTCCAGGTGGGCGTTCCAATTGAAGGGAATATCGGAAACGCTCAGATCGCGATTGTCAGGGCGTGCAATCGCGCTCATCACCACGGCGCAATCTTCGGCGTAGCGGCACAGCGGGCCCATGCGGTCCTGCGTCCAGGAGAGCGCCATCACGCCATAACGGCTGATACGTCCGAAGGTGGGGCGTAGGCCCGTGACGCCGCAGCGCGCCGCAGGGCTCAGGATGGAGCCGCTGGTTTCACTGCCGATGCCGAACCCTACCAGGCCGCCCGCCGTCGCCGAAGCGGGGCCGGCCGACGACCCGCTCGAACCCTGTTCGATGTTCCACGGATTCTTCGTCTGCCCGCCGAACCACTGGTCGCCCTGCGCCAGTTCGCCCGTGGTCAGCTTGGCCAGCAGCACGGCGCCGGCGTCGCGCAGCATTTCCACCAGGCTGGCCTCTTCCTCCAGCATCTGGTCCTTGTAGGCGCCGGAGCCCCAGGTGGTCTTGTAGCCCTTCACCGCGATGATATCCTTGGCGCCCCAGGGAATGCCGTGCAGCGGTCCTTTGTACTTGCCGGCGGCGATCTCGGCATCGGCCTGTTTGGCCTGCGCCAGCGCTACATCGTCCAGGAAAGTGACCACGCAGTTCAGCTTCTCGTTGTACTTGTGCAAGCGGGCCAGGTACATCTTCGTCAGCTCGGTGGACGTCACCAGGCGCGTCTTCAGAAGCTGCGCCAGTTGAATCACCGGCCAGAAGGCCACCTCTTCCAGGTTGGCCGGACGCTTCACCGCCGGGCTGCTGAAGCGCAGAGGCTCGCGCGTACGGTTGACCTTCATGCCTGGCGTGAGGGCGCTGAAATAAAACGGCGGCGCGACGTTGTTGGGGATGTGCAGATTGCGGATCTCTTCGTAGCGCGTCAGGCTGCCATTGACGGATTGCAGCATGGACTTCTCATCGGCTTCGCTGAAAGAGAGCCCGGCGATGGCCAGCGCGCTCTTCAACATTTCGGGCGTAACCTGCTGCGCGTCCTCCTGCTGCATCTGCGCCCACAGGACACCGGGAAGCAGCGTGCCGCCCAGTCCCATGCCGGAACAGCAGCCCAGAAATCGTCTCCGCGTTTCGTCGAGTGCCATCCAAAGATTTTATCCCAAGAGGCGTGAGGGAGAATGTCATCGGGCGCCGCATAACTCTCTCTGCGATAATTCCGTAATGCGTACTTCGCTTCTTGTCTTCCTGCTTGCCGGTTCCCTGGCCGCCGCGGCGCGTTTCCAGGTGAAACTGGACACGGGGTCCGCCGCTCGCGACGGACGGCTGATCGTGGTGGTATCCAAAAACATGCAGGGCGAACCGCGTTTCCAGGTGTCGTGGGGCCTTGAAACGCAGCAGATTTTCGGTAAGGACGTGGATGGGTGGAAGCCCGGCGACACCGTCGAAATGGACGGCGGCACGCCCGGCGCTCCGTTGCACACTCTCGCCGGCCTGCCCCCCGGCACGTACAATGTGCAAGCCGTCCTGAACGTGTATGAGACGTTCCACCGCGCCGATGGGCATACGCTGAAGCTGCATCCGGATCACGGCGAGGGCCAGCAGTGGAACCGCTCGCCCGGCAATCTGTACAGCAAGCCGCAGCGCGTGGAAGTGCGCGACGGCGCCCCCGTGGCACTCGCCCTCACCGATACCATCCCGCCCATCGATCCGCCCAAAGACACCAAATATGTGCGGCGCCTGCGCGTACAAAGCAAGCTGCTCACCGAGTTCTGGGGCAGTCCCATTTACGTGCAGGCGACCGTCCTGGTGCCGCGCGACTTCGATACCGGCACGGAGCATTACCCGGTGGCATTTCTGCAGAGCCATTTCGGCGGCGACTTCTTCGGATTCCGCGAGACCCCGCCGGACACGCCGAACCCGCGCGAGGCGCAAGCGTACCAGTTCTTTCAGGATTGGACCAGCGGCCGCCTGCCCCGTATGCTGCTCGTGGTCACCAGCCATGCCACGCCCTATTACGACGATTCCTACGGCGTGAACACGGCCAATGCAGGGCCCTACGGCGACGCCCTCACCAAGGAACTGTATCCCGAGGTGGAACGGCAATTCCGCGGCATCGGCCAGCCGTGGGCACGCGTGGTATTCGGCGGCTCCACCGGCGGCTGGATGACGCTGGCGCAGCAGATCTTCTACCCCGATTATTTCGGCGGCGCCTGGGGATTCTGTCCCGACCCGGTGGATTTCCACGCCTTCCAAAGCATCGACGTCTATGGCGACACCAACGCCTACTACGATCAGGGGCCCTTCGAGCGTTTCCCGAAACTGCTGGGCCGCCTGCCCAACGATCGCATCCTGGCCACCATGGAATCCTTCAGCCGCCAGGAATCCGTGCTGGGCACGCGCGGGCGGTCCGGCGGCCAGATGGACGCGTTCCACGCCACCTTCGGTCCCACCGATGCCGATGGCTACCCCGCCAAACTGTGGGATGCCGAGACCGGCGCCATCCACCCCGACGTGGCGAAATACTGGCGCGAGCACTACGACCTGACCGCGCTCCTGCAGCGCGAGTGGGACCGCGTGGGCCTGCGGCTGGCGGGCAAGATCCACGTCACCATGGGCACCAAGGATACCTTCTACCTGGATGCCGCGGCGCACCGCATGCAGGAGTTTCTGGACACCACCAAGCAGACCGGCAAGGGCCCCTACTACGCCGGCAGCTTCGAATTCGGCAACAACAAGCCGCACTGTTATGTGGGCGATATTCCCGACGGCATTCCCATGCTGACTCACTTCGTGAACGTGTTCGCGGCCTACATGCGCGAAACTGCTCCGAAGGGCGCGGACCTGATGAGTTGGCGGTAGACGCGGCACCGGCCCGGGAGCCGGTCAGGAAGATTTCTGTGACGGCGACACAGCCACGGCGGCTTCGCTGGTGAGCACCCGGAAGGTGAACGTCTCCTGAAGATACAATTGCACGGCGGAATCGGTATGGCTGAGATAGCCGATCGAAACATCCTGTCCAATGGTTAGCTCAAAGTCGCCGCCGCGAGTCGTCACCACGAACGCGCCTTCAATCGCCGGCGCCCAGATCAGGTTGCCGTCCACGATGCGCTTCACGTGCTCCAGCACGGGATACCCGTGATCGCGGGTTTCGGCGAGCGCCGTATATTCCCCGGCTCCCAACAAAACCGAGTAGGGCCCGTTGACGCCCACAAGCCGCAATTGGCTGAGCGCGTGCGCCACCGCATCGGGATAAGCCCGCACATCCGCGGGCAATGTTTCGATGGGATTGCTGGTCCTTTCCCGGATACCCTGGATATCGGCTTCATGGTATCCGTCGAAGATGGCCCGATCTTCCGCAAAGGCCAACTTCCTGGCAGCTTCCTTCGCAGGCTGCCAGTCGGAGTCATCGGAACCGCGCTCCACACTGTCGATCGCCTGACGCGAAAGCTCAAACGGAACCCGCAACTCCACCAGCGGTTTCACCTCGCGCTGGTTTGCGACGATGCCCTCCGCAGGAGCGGAAATTGTCTTCAGGTGACCGGTGCCGATCGCGGACAAAGCGATTCCTCCCGAGGAAGGAACATCCACGATACGCCGCCCGCCCAGATACCGCTTGAGCGTTCTGGTCGTCTCTTCCTCGATCTGCGCCCAGGCCGCGTCAGAAACGGGCGCCAACTCCCGATGGAGGTTATTCATCTTTCTCTCCCTTCAACGATCCTATCCTGAGTGATGTGTCGTCCGCGGCGACCGGCGTGGACAAAGGTGCGGGCGGCGCCTTGGCACTTTCCGCTACGTTTGGCGCGCCGGCAGTGACGCTGTCGAGAAACGTCGCCGGTGGCACGAAAAACAGGCAGCCGGTGGCGGCATGGCTGAAGTCGAGCAGCCGGTCGTAGTTTCCAGGCGGCCGGCCGGCGAACATGTTCTGCAGCATGATTTCCGTGATCCGCGGCGTGCGGCTGTAGCCGATAAAGTAAGTTCCGAATTCGCCGTGGCCCGGACGCCCGAAAGGCATGTTGTCCCGCAGGATCTGGAGCTGGCGTCCATTCTCCACAATGTTGGTGAGCACGTTGTGTGCGAATGTGGGCTTGTCTGCGTCGTTCAGTTCCACGTCGGAGAGCTTGCGGCGGCCGATGATCCGTTCCTGCATCTCGACCGGAAGTGCATTCCAGGCATGCATGTCGTGGAGGTACTTCTGCACGATGACGTAACTGCCGCCTGCAAAGGCCGGGTCTTCGCCAGCGACGATGGCCGCTTCACGCGCCGCATCGCCTCGCGGATTTTCCGTGCCGTCAACAAAGCCGATGACATCGCGGTCGTCGAAATAGCGGAAGCCGTGCACCTCGTCGGCGATGGAAACCACGCCCCCGATGCTCTCCATGATCTGCGTAGCCAGTTCGAAGCACAGGTCCATCCGTTGGGCTCGAATGTGGAAGAGAATGTCGCCTGGCGTGGAGACGGCATGGCGTCCCCCGGAGCGAATCTCCTGAAACGGGTGAAGCTCGGCGGGACGAGGCGCTCCGAACAGTTTATCCCACGCATCGGAGCCGAATCCGGCGATGCACGTAAGTCCCGCCTCTACGTCGCGAAACTCGACCGCGCGAATCAGCCCGGAGAGACCGGCACAAAACGCGCGCAGACGCGCGTAGGCATCCTCGTCCTGGCGGATACACACCACCAAAAAGATCGCCGCCCGCGTAAGCGGACCGGCCACTGCCTGGGGAAGAACGGCCTCGTTGGGCTCGCGGGGGGTGTCCATATCTTCCAATTTCGATCTGCGTTGACTTTCACCTGAGTATCGCATCCTTTGCAAGGATTTCGCTTTGGCGGCATTGCGGAGCCGGCACGCGGTAATGGCGAGTCTGGAATCCTCCGGGATATCTCGCCGTGCCCTGTCTCAAACTGGCGAGCACTGCCGTTCTGAGCCAGATGGCCGTTTCCGGCCAATTGCAACGTCACCCGGGGGCTGGCCCGAGCGCGGCACGCTACTTCCCGTTTTGGGTTGCGGCGCGCTGCTGGCCATAAGCTACCAGTGCCTCAAAACGCGGGTCTTCGCGAAGCGAATTGAGATCGGGATCCGATTCAATCGCGAGTTTGCTTGCAGAGTCCAGCCCGTGATCCATAGCGTCGCGCAATGCTGCAATGGCCTCCTCACGCCGGCCGCGATGGGCCAAGATGCAGGCAAGATCGTAACCAGTGCTCGCAACGTCCGGATGCTCTGGTCCGAGTACGCGACGCTGAGTGTCCAGCGTTGCTCGCGCCAACGTCTCAGCCTCGTCGTACCGGCGTTCTTTCTCCAAGGTCCGGACCAATTCGTCGGCCGTCGTCAGGGTAAAAGGATGCTCGTGCCCGAGAACCCGGCGCTGAATCTCCAGTGTCTCGCGCAGCAAGCCCTCCGCCTCGGAGTATCGGCCTTCCTTTCTCAGAGTGGCTGCCAGGTCACTCATGGTTGCCAGCGTATTCGGGCGGTCAGGTCCAAGGACGCGGCGCTGAATCTCAAGCGTTTCGCGCTGCAACCGCTCGGCTTCCGGATACCGGAGCATTTGCTGGAGGTTTGCGGCCATAGTATTCATTGCCCACAACGTGTCCTGGTGCTCCGGCCCCAGAACACGCTGTTTTGTGGCAAGCGCTCGACGCTGTAACTCTAGCGCCTCGGCGAGGTGGCCCTCGGCGACCAGCGTATTGGCGAGATTGTTCATGGACCGGAGAGTATCCGGGTGCTCCGGTCCTAGAACACGGTTCTGCAGGCTGAGTGTCTCGCGCTGTAGCTTCTCCGCTTCCGGGTAGTGACCTTCCTGCGACAGGGTGAAGGCGAGGTTGTTCATGGCGGTCAATGTGTCCGGGTGTTCCGGCCCCAGAATTCGGCGCCGAACGTCCAACGTTTCCCGCTTCAACTTTTCCGCCTCGGAGTAGTGGCCCTCGTGGCCCAGAGTAGCGGCCAGATTGTTCATGGTCTTCGCCGTCTCGGCGTTGTCCGTTTTGAAGACGCGCCGCTGGCCGTCGAGCACCGCGCGCTCCAGTTTTTCCGCCTCGGCGTAGTTCCCCTCCCGGTCGAGCGTCCAGGCCAGGTTACTCATGGACCGTAATGTGTCCCTCTCCTGCTCACCAAAAACTCGCCTCCGGGTCTCCACTGTCTCGCGCTGAAGCTTTTCCGCCTCACGCGCGTGGCCTTGCTGGTTCAGGATCCACCCCAGATCGTCCATGGACCGTAGCGTATCCGCATTCTCCGGCCCGAGGGCGCGGCGCCGGATCTCAGCCGAGCGCCCCAGCAGCAACTGCGCGCGAGGAAAGAGCCCCAGATTCCTATACACATTTCCCATGACGTGCATCATCTCTGCCTGGAGTTCCGGGTCGTGGGCCAGTCCTGAGTCGATATTCCTTGACGCTTTGTCCAGAATCTCCCGGGCAGTGACGCTGTTGCCGCGGGCCTCGCCCGGGTCCGACACCTGGAACATTCCCTCGATAAATCCAGTGACCCGGTTAGCTCGATCGCGCTCGCGCGTGATGCGCCGTAGCTGAATCGATTGCATGCCGGTAAACGCGGCCAGCAGCAGTACTAATCCCGCGGCCACGGCGATGCCGAACGGATGGCGCCGGACGTATTTCCGGGCGCGATAAACGGCAGTCGCGGGACGGGCGGTTACCGGATCGTGGGCAAGATACCTGCCGAGGTCCGCCGACAACTCGGACACCGTAGCATACCGGCGGCTCGGATCCTTCTCGAGCGCTTTCATCGTGATCCAGTCCAGGTCGCCGCGCAGCAAACTCACCAGTTGTTTTGGCTCCGCCCGGCGCATCTCGGCGTTAGCCTCCAGGTGTTGAACATCTGCGCCCAACCGCGTGCTCGGACGGGCCGGCTCCTGTTCCGAGACCATTTGCTCGATTTCGCTCCACGGACGGTCGCCGGCTTCGAAAGGGCGATGGCCAGTCAGTATCTCGTAGAGCAACACACCTAGCGAATAGATGTCGGTCCCGCTTGTCACCGCTTGACCGCGTATCTGCTCCGGACTGGCGTATTCCGGAGTCATGACTCGCCAGTCCATGCGCGTGACCAGCGGTGTATCCAGGCACTCCGGATTGAGCAGCTTTGCGATTCCAAAGTCCAACAGCCGGGGAACGCCTTCCTCGGTGACCAGAATGTTGCCCGGTTTCAGATCGCGATGGATTACCAGATTCTGGTGCGCGTATTGCACGGCGGAACAGACCGTGCGAAACAAACGCAGGCGGCTCGCGATGGATAGCTTGTTCAAATCGCAATACACGTCAAAGGGCAGGCCTTCCACATATTCCATCACCAGGTAAGGCAGGCCAAGTTCCGTGCGGCCGCCATCCAGCAGCTTTACGATGTTGGGGTGGGCCAGCGCCGCTAGCGTCTGCCGCTCGTTACGAAAACGCTCCAGGACCGGATCGGTGCCGATCCCCGGCTTGACCATCTTGATCGCCACCCGGCTGCGGTAGTTCTGATCGTCGCGCTCCGCCAGATAAACCACCGCCATCCCGCCATGCCCAATCTCGCGGACGATGCGGTACGGGCCGATCTTCTCCGGTCGCGCGGTTATCCCGGATTCATTGGCGGCCCGCATGCCCATCAACTCCAGTGCGGGCGACTCAATGAAACGCTCCGCGGGCTTGTCGAGAGCCAGCAGGGACTCCACCTCGCGCCGGAGCCCTTCGTCGTCCCCGCAAGCGTCGTGGAGAAATCCCGCGCGGCGGCTCTGATCGAGTTCCAACGCGCGGTGAAACAAATCTTCGACCCGGCTCCAGAGTTCCGGCTCCATGTTCAGTTCGCCTCGCTCAACTCTCGCAGGAGCCAGACCTTGGCCAGCCTCCAGTCCCGCACCACGGTTTCCACCGAAACCCGCAGAACTTGCGCGGTTTCTTCGATGCTCAATCCGCCAAAGAACCTCAGTTCCACGACCTTGCTCTTCCGCTTATCCACCCCGGCCAGGGCATTCAGCGCATCATCCAGCGCCACTAGGTTCGCATCGGGTTCGTTGGACACCCAAGACGTTTCGTCGAGCGGCAGCTGTGGCGTACCTCCGCCCCTTTTTTGGTACCCGCGCGAGCGCGCAAAATCCACCAGAATGCGCCGCATCAACTGCGCCGAGACGGCGAAAAAATGCGCCCGGTCCTGCCAGTCGACTCTTTGGCAGTCGATCAACTGCAAATAGGTCTCATTGATCAGCGCCGTGGTTTGCAACGTGTGGCCGGAGCGTTCGCGGGCCATGCAGCGCTGCGCGATACGGTGCAGTTGGTCATACACCAGTGGGGTCAGCTCTTCCAGAGCCTGTTCGTCTCCCGTGGACCAGGCCTTGAGCAGATGCGTAACGTCGTGGGTCGAAGGCGGAACCATCCAAGCCCCCCCGTGGGTTCATTACAGTATACAGCCGACCGTCATATGTCGCGAGCGGCCTGTCTCCCGGGCGGCGCTAAATCCTTTTCAACTTTCTTATCCGCCGGTTACTATTTTGCCCCCGTTTTCCCGCGTTTCTGTACAGAGGCCTATGAATGAGGCCTTCGGCAAGAACAGGAGGGGCGCGTGTGCCGTTGAAACGAATGCGCCCGTAGTGTCAAGGAGCCGGGGCGACGACCACGATCCACTAACCCGGAGAGCCAATCCGGCGCACAGCCCAAACACGAAACTGAAAGAGAATATGACGTTAGGACTACCAATGCTCACTGCGCGAAAATTAACACACATCGGTGGTTTCATTCTGCTGGCCATGGCCGTGGTTGTGGCGGACCCTCCAGCCTATGGAAGCAGCATTGTCTCTGCGAACAACACTTTGCCCTCGGTATCCGGCTATGTTTCTGCGTCAAACCTCATAGGGACGGCTCCCGGCAGCATAACCTGTGACCAGTGTGTCATCGTCCCGTATACCGGGCTTCCGGCCGATATTTTTGCGACAACGTCGGCATCGTATGGCGGCAGCTTCAATTCCTCGGTAACTGGAAATGGTTCTGCAAATGGAGGAGATGGTACCGCCGGCTCAGCCCTCTTAATCTATGATTTTGAGGTGGTGGGTTCCCAAGCAGGCGTGTTCACGGTTCCGGTCATCGTCACATACAGCCTCTTAACGGACGAAACCGCAGCTACCAGCTCCGCTGCCGGGGCCCGCGCCTTTTTCGCCGTAGGTGGTATCGGAACGACGGCCTGTTCCTTTACCTACGTCGTTGCCGGCTCCGGCTGTGGAATCGGATCTCAAGTGCTCCTCGGCGAATCTACAACCTACAACGCCACCCCGGGCTCCTCGGTGCCCATCGATATAAGAATCGACGGCTCCGCATTCAACGGGACTTGGGCCGCTACGGTCGATCCCTCAGTGGAAATCGATCCTAGCTTCCAATACGCCGCCGATTTCACACTGGAAGTCAGCCCTGGCGCCCAAAGTACGCCCGAGCCCTCGTCTTCATTGCTGCTTGGCGCTGGACTGCTGGCAATTGCGGGCTTCCTGAGGCGCAAAGTACGCAAGCGGTTCCGATGAGTGACTCCGGCGCGTCTCCTGCCCACAGACATGTCTCCCGGTGGTAAAAGAGTGACGTGATCGGTTACGGGCGCGCGGAGTCATGCAGTCTTACCGGAACCTCACGATGTTCATTGATACAGACGCCGGTAGATGTCGGCATTGCGCAGCACCGCCTGCACGTAGTCGCGCGTTTCGGTGAAAGGAATCGATTCCACAAATTCCGCGGGCTCGCGATAGTTGTTCCAGGTGAGCCATTCGCTCACGCGCGCCGGACCGGCGTTATAAGAGGCCAGGGTCTGCTCCAGGTGACCGCCGTTCTGGTCCAGCATGGAGCGCAAAATCGAACTGCCGATTTTCAGGTTGACGGCGGGCTCATACAGCATACCCGCGCTGAAGCGGGAGATGCCGGCGGAGCGGGCGAACTGGCGTCCCGTGCCGGGGCGAACCTGCGTCAGGCCGTACGCCCGGGCCGGGGAAAGCGCCCCGGGGTCGAATTCCGATTCCTGCCGGATGAGCCCGGCCAGCAGGTAGGGATCGATGCCGCGCTCCGCGGCATCCGCCGTCAGTTCGCCGCGGTAAGGCAGCGGAAACAGCAGTTCCCAATATTTGCGCGGGCTGCTCTCCAGCGGCAGTTCCATATACTCCGGCGACATGCCCTTCATGATGCGCATGGCGTGGTTGGGGGCCTCGGCGGCGGAGGCCATTTCCATGCCGAGCAGGCCCGGCTGGCCATCGGTGCGCGCGCCGAAGCGGAGTTCGGAATCGGCCAGGTCGCCGAGGCCCGCGCCGCGCAGCAGGCGGGAGCGCTCGATCCGTGCGGCGGTGGCCGGCGTGGCGTCCGGGCCAATTGGCTTGGCAATGGGAAGGGCCAGCGTGGAAAGAAACTGTTGCGCTCTGGCGGACGGCGCCACCGCCTGGATTTCCACGCGCTGCAACCGCTCGCGGGCGAGCAGGGCGTAATAGTGATTCTCGAACGTCTTGCACAGGCGGTCATAATAGGCGCGCGCATCGCCGAATTCGCGATGCTGTTCCGCATCGCGACCCAGGAAGTAGAGCGCCGCGCCGGCCGTGGCATGGGTCGGGTAACGCGTGACTTGCTCGCGCAGCAATGCGGCCGTGTCGCCATGGTTGTGCATCCAGGCGCTGAACGTCACTTTCCAATGCGCCGTGGCCGCCGCCGGTTCGCTGGCGAACTTCCGATAGGCCTCCTGGTACAGGGGCACATAATCCTCGGGACGGTTGACCAGCAAATAGCGATTGCCGGCCGACATCAGCGCCTTGAGCCGCCACGGGGAATTGGGATATTTTTCGGCCAGATGTTTGAGGATAGCGGCTATCTCCTGGTCGTCACCCTGGCGGCGCTGGCATTCCTCCAGGTAGTAAAGGCGCTCGGCATCGGCTTCGGATTCGCCCACATCCAGACTCACCAGGTAAGGGATCGCGACGGAAATGCGGCCGGCAACGTAATCCACTGCGCCGATGCGCACGCGCGCCTGGTCGCGCTCCAGCGATGGCGGCCGGTCCAGGAGCGCCTGATATTCAGAGCGCGCGTGGGACAGATCGCGCAGTTCAAGCAGCCGGTCCGGGCGCCGCAGCAGCAGGCGCGGAGGGGGCTGCGGATATCGATCGGCCATGGCGTCTTTCAGGGCCAGTAGCGCGGCGGCGGCGCGCGTGGCCGCATCGCCCAGCGGATATTGATAGTAGACGCGCTGATAGGCTTCGGCGGCGCCCCGCAGGTCGCCGGCCGCCTGGTCGCACTCGCCCAGGGTCAGGTCGCCGTCGGGCTGCGGCAGCTCGCCGTAATGGTCGCGCAGCACGCGGACGGCGTCGGAGGGTTGCGTCAGCTTGAGCGCGCGCGCTTCCACCACGCGCGACCTGGCGGTCAATGGCGAAGTCACCTCGGTGGAACGGAGAGGGAGCAGATCGCGCACCGCGCCCGCGCCATCGTTGTTTTCCACGCGCGCGGCGGCCGAATAATAGGCGGCGTAATCGGCAATCTGCGGAAGCTTGCCGTTGAGCTTCTGGAGGCTGGCAATGGCGTTTGGAAAATCCTTCTGCTCGTAAGCCGCCACGCCCAGCGCCAGGTTCGCCAGCGGAGCCTCCTTGGGATGCGCCGCCGCATAGGCCGTCACCGCCGAGCGTCGCGCCGGCGTGGGCGCCTGGCGATAGGCGCGCACCAGGCCGGCCAGCGTCACGGGCCCGGAAGCGACGGGCGGCGCCTTCTTGCGAGGCGCGGCTTTCTTTGCGGACTTCGCCGGCGTGGAGGCAATCGCCGAGGATACTTCCGCCGCCCACACCATCGCGCCGAGGGCACAGAGGCTAAACCAAAGGGCCGGGATAATCTTTGCCGAGCAGATCCGCATCGTCATGAGCCAGAGTGCGTAACATTTCCAGGTGAAGGTAATCCACCATGCTGGGGCACGGAGCAAAGAATGCCTTCCGGTATTCTTCGCGCGCGCGATCGAGATGCTCCCGCAGAGCCTGGTATACATTTCCCCTGGAGCGTGCGGCCTGCACTGCGGCACTTTGCCGCAGCCGCAACTCGGCCATGCGCACGCGTGCCCAACGCTGCGCCCGCAGGTGAATCTGCTGTTCTTCCGTGCTGAGCCGGTCCCAGGGAGATACCGGTGGCGGCGAGACGGCGGGAGCGATGCTCACCAGGTCGCGGGCGGGAGCGGGGGATTCCGGAGGCGGCGTAGCGGGCAACCAGCGAATCCACGCCGCCGCCGCCACCTGCGCCAGCAACTCCAACGCCGGACCCTGCACCGCTCCGCAGGCATAGAGCAGGGCCGGCACTTTTCCGGCGGCCACCAGGGGAAACACGTAGGCGCGATCTTCCGGCGAATGCGCCAGCCGGTCCACCAGAGCCGCGGAAACTTCGCCCGGCGTCGCGGCCGCAATTACCGGGTCGCGCGTTTGCATCGCGCCCGAGAGAGCCGCGGCCGAAGACAACGGGACATCGATTTCGGGCGAGCGCGCCACATCGCCTTCGATGCGAAACACCAGCACGGTGGACGCATAGGGAGCCGCGGCGGATGCCAGCGTGGATGCCAGTTCTTCGGCGGCGCCGGCCTGAAACAGCCGCCGGGCCGCTTGATTCAACTCAGAGGCAACCTCGCCGCGGGCACGCTGGCGCGCATCGGCGAACAGCAACTCCGTGTCTGCGGCCAGTTGCGAAAGGCGGGTTTCGAGTATCTGACGGAAGGGTGTCGGCGCTCCGGCCATTGTTGTTGTCCTTATTTTAACTGCTGGCGAGTGCTTTCCGCGCGCCGCGGATTAGAATGACGATTATGGACAGACTGGCGGGTAAGATCGCGGTAGTTACCGGAGGCACTCGCGGCATCGGGCGCGCGATTGCCGAGCGCCTGTTGCGCTCAGGAGTGGCGGTCGCGATCTGCGGACGTAAGGGAGATACCGTATCGCGAGTCGTGGAAGAGATGAAATCGCTGGGCCGGGTCTTCGGTCAGGCCGCGGACGTCACGGATTTCACTCAGGTGCGCAACTTCTTCCGTGCGGTCGCCGAAGAGTTCGGCAGGCTCGACATTCTGGTAAACAACGCCGGCGAAGGCGTTTTCCGGAAGGTCGGCGAGATGAGCGTGGAAGACTGGCGACGAAATATCGACCTGAATCTGAACGGCACGTTTTATTGCTCACACGAAGCCTTGTCGCTTTTTGCGACCCGCGGCGGATTCATCGTCAACATCTCCAGCCTGGCAGGAAAGAATGCCTTCACCGGGGGCGCCGGATACAACGCCGCCAAAGCAGGCGTGAATATTTTCACGCAAGCGCTCATGCTGGATCACCGTCACGATAAGGTGCGTGTCTGCTCCATCATGCCGGGTAGCGTGGATACTGATTTCGGTGGCGATGGCAGCCATCGGACCGGTGATAGCAGTTGGATGATCGCTCCGGAAGATGTCGCGGACACGGTTGCCATGGTGCTGTCCATGCCCGAGCGGACTATGATCAGCGCCGTCGAAATGCGTCCTTCGCGCCCCAAAAAGTAAGTGGTCATGCCGTGGCATTACAGTTGCTCTGACCAAGTCGAGAGTGAGACGGAGGGGAAACCCGATGGGGCGACTGAACAGGCAGTTGGATCCGACACAGACCGGAACGGAAGCGGAAAAGCTCGAGACCGATCTCCGCAAGCGAATTGTGGGGCAGGATGAAGCGATTCAGCAAATCCTTAACATTTATCAGACGAACCTTGCGGGCATGTCCAGCCCTGGCAGACCGATTGGAAACTTCTTGTTCCTCGGCCCCACCGGATCCGGGAAAACCCGTATCGTGGAGGCCACCGCGGAAGCCCTGCTGGGCGATCCCGGCGCCGTAATTAAAATCGACTGCGCGGAGTTCCAGCACAGTCACGAAATTGCAAAACTGATCGGCTCGCCTCCGGGATACCTGGGCCATCGCGAAACCCATCCGCTGCTGAGCCAGGAAATGCTCAATCAATACCACACTGAGCGGACGAAGCTGAGCTTTGTGCTGTTCGACGAAATCGAAAAGGCCAGCGATGCGTTGTGGAATCTGCTGCTGGGCATCCTCGACAAAGCCACCCTTACCCTGGGCGACAACCGGCGTGTGGATTTCTCGCGCGCCATGATCTTCATGACGAGCAACCTGGGCGCGGCGGAGATGAACGGCATTCTGCATCCCTCCCTGGGTTTCGCGGCGATGCACACCAGCCCCCGGCACGTTGACCACTCCACCACCGACAAGGTCAGACGCGCCGGAATCGAGGCCGCACGCAAGAAATTTTCGCCGGAGTTCATGAATCGCATCGATAAGACTGTAGTGTTCCGTCCACTCGGTGAAGCCGAACTGCGCAAGATCCTCACCCTCGAGCTGAATATTGTGCAGCAGCGAATTTTCATCGCCGGCAAGGGATCTCCCTTCGTTTTCTCGCTCACCGATGCGGCCAGAGAGCACCTGCTCCGCGAAGGCACCGATCTGAAGTACGGCGCCCGCCACCTGAAGCGGGCCATCGATCGCAACCTGGTGCATCCGCTCTCCAACCTGATCGCCACCGGGCAGGTGCGTGGTGGCGACCTGCTTCGCGTGGACTACGATGGAGCCTTGCAACGCCTCACCTTCGTTACCGAGGCCGAGGATATGCCGGCTTACGCCATGGTGCAGATGGCGGACATTTCGCTGGCGCCGCCTCCGGGCACGCTGGCAGCCACCGCGTCGGTAGACCACGTGCGCGTCGCCAACGCACGCGGTTCGCGAAGATAGCCGGACAGACCGTCCGGCGTCTGTCTGTTACAATTTCGGCTTGCCACCGCCAGCCGAACAACGTAACTCCAGACTCATGCGCTCGATGTTCTCCATCGTGGCGCCGCGCTACGATTTCATCACACGAGCCTTTTCCTACGGCATGGACAAGCGCTGGAAACGGCTGCTGGTGGATCGCGCATTGCTACCCGCGAAACCCGTCGTGCTCGACCTGGCTTCGGGCACCGGGGACTTCTCGCTGCTGGTGAAGCGGCGCTATCCCGGGAGCCGCGCGGTGGCCGCCGATCTGACCGAGCGCATGCTTCAACTGGCGCGGGCCCGCGGCTTGGAGGATGCCGTCTGTAGCGATGCCGGCCTGCTTCCCTTTGCCGACGATTCCTTCGATTGTGTCTTCATAGGCTACGGCCTGCGCAATTTTCCGGACCTCGCCGTGGCCGTGCGCGAGATCGAACGCGTGACGCGGCCCGGCGGCCTGCTGGTCAGCCTGGATTTTTTCCTGCCCGCCAATCCCGTGATCCGCCACTTGTACCTGGCATACCTGTATGCGCAGGGCGTGTTTTGGGGAACGGTGCTGCATGGCCGCCCGCGCGTTTACACGTACATTCCCGATTCCCTGCAAAGCTTTCTTTCCATCGATGAGTTTTCCGGCCTGCTGCGGAAAACCGGATACGAAAAGGTAAAT
>JARLGM010000171.1 GCA_031292755.1 Candidatus Sulfopaludibacter sp. | reverse complement strand
TAAAATCCAATGCCTTGCGTTGCCGGGTTAATCCGTCCCCAAGGGTGAACATCCGGTGAAAAGCAGCGCGGCGAAACGGGGAAGCGCCAAGCGGAGTGCCTCGGCGAAGAAGGCGGTGCGCACCAAAGGGCCGGCGGGCCGGAAGCGGGCCGCCGCCAAGGGCGCGCGTACTCGTGCGCACCGCGCCGCTTGAATTGAACGGTTTCGCACGTGGTGAATGTGCGGCTGCTAGCAGTTCGGCGCGCTTATTGCAGCCATCTTCGTCGGCGAACCGTGCATTTTCTGCCTCCGGGCCGCAGAGCCTACCGTGTGACCGCTTCGCCGGTTTGGGCCGCTGCCGCTTTGGACAGGACAGGCACTTTGGCATCGGGCGTGAGGGGCGGGCGTCGCGTATGCCAATCCGTGGCCCGCTGATAGGCATGTGCCAGGGCCAGTACGTCCACCTCGCGCCAGTTCGCACCGCTGATTTGCAGGCCGATGGGCAAGCCGCTCTTCGAAAATCCGCAGGGAACGGTGATTGTGGGCAACCCGTAGTCGTCCAGAGCGCGCGTGTTTCCAGGCTTGGGATTGCGCGCGCGGGCGTTGGCGGCCCGCGTCAGTTCCTCTTCGATGCTCCACGATACTTCGCGAATCGTCGGCGTGACGATCAGGTCCACTTCCTGCTTCCGGAACACTTCCTCGTCCACGATGCGGCGCACCAGGCGAAGCGCCCGCCACTCGCGGATGTAATCGACTGCGCTGCCTCCCCCACGTCCGCCGCCGAACCCCCCGCCGCCGCCGGCACTGTCCGTTTCGGCGCGCACGAAGCCGCTTCCCAAATTCTCGCGGTACAGGCCGCCCTCGCTGTTCGCGCCGGTGCCCAGGATGGACGGCAGTTGGATCTCCTTAGCGCCTGCCGTCATCTTGTTCAGCACGCCGTTGGCCGCCTCCAGAGCGCTCGCCACGTCGGGTTCCAGGCCATCGTAGAATTGCGTGGATATGCCCAAACGGAATTGCGCCACCGGTGCGCCGATCGCGGCCGGATAATCGGACACGGGGTAATCGACCGATTGCAGATCGAGCCGGTCGTAGCCCGCGATTGTCTGGAGAACCAGGGCCGTGTCTTCCACCGTCCGGGCGATGGGACCGCAGTGATCGAGCGACCAGGTGAGCGGCACGATGCCGCGAATGCTGACGCGCCCGTACGTCGCCTTGAAGCCGGTCACGCCGCACATGGCCGAGGGCGTGCGAATCGAGCCGCCGGTATCGGTGCCCAGCGCCGCATAACAATTGTCCGTGGCGACGGCGGCGGCGGAACCTCCGGACGACCCACCCGCGATCATTTCCAGATTCCACGGATTGCGCACCGGGCCGTAATAGCTCACGGCGGACGTGGCGCCGGCGGCGAAGATGTGCATGTTGCATTTACCGATGAGCACCGCGCCGGCGCCCCGCAGACGCCGCGTCACCTCGGCATCCCCGGTCGCGACATTGCCCGCCAGCGTCTTGCTGCCGGCCGTAGTGCGTACCCCGGCCACGTCGATATTGTCCTTCAGGCCGATGGGGATGCCATGCAGCAGGCCGCGATAATGGCCCGACGCCTGTTCCTGGTCAAGCGCCTTCGCCTGCGCCAGCGCCTGTTCCCGCAGCACGGTGATCCATGCATCGGTCTTGGGATTGAAGGTGCGAATCTGTTCGAGGCACGCCTGCGTGAGTTCAACCGAGGAGATCTTGCGGGCGCGAATATTTTCGGATGCCTGCCGGAGGGTCCAGGAGATGGGATTGCCTGAATTCTGCATCGCTCGTTACCTGCCGGCTAGCCGCCGGTCTGCTCGGCCGCGGTCTTGGACAGCGCCGGCACCTTGGCATCGGGCTGTAAGGGCGGCCGCCGCTTGTGCCAATCGGTCTCCTGCTGGTAAGCGTGCGCCAGCGCCAGCACGCTCCCTTCGGCGAAGAGCGGTCCCGCGATCTGCAATCCGATCGGCAGTCCCTGTTTTGAGAAGCCGCAGGGGATCGAAATCACGGGCAGTCCGTAGCCGTTGAACGGGCGCGTATTGTCTTCGCTGTCCAGCACGGCGCCGGAACGTCCGCCACCGCCGGTCCCGCGTCCTCCCCCGCCTCCGCCAGATGCGCCGCCGCCGCCGGCCCCGCGTCCTCCCCCGCCACCTCCGCCACCCGGGTTCAGTTCGTCTTCGATGAGCGCCGGCAGATGACGCACGACAGGCGCTACCAGTACATTCACGTTCTGTTTCCCAAACACCTCTTCATCCACGGTGCGCCGGACCATGGTGAGTTCGCGCCATCCGCGCACGTAGTTCACCGCGCTGGAAGCGTCCTGCCCCGCCGGAAACACGCGCGCCGTGGCAGGCTCGAATCCGCCGCCGTTTACGCCGCGCACATTTTCGTGCGACGCGGCAATCTCCGCCGATACCTCCGCGTGCAGCAAAGATGGCAAGCCCACTTCGTGCGAGCCCCGGGTCAACTTGTTCAGCACGCCGAGCGCGTCCTCCACGGCGCGGGCCACCTCATCGTCGAGGTGATCGAAAAACTGCGCCGCCATGCCGATGCGGAACTGCGACACCGGCGCTGCGAGGCCAGCCGCGTAGTCGGGCACGGTTTTATCGATGCTGTCGATATCCAGGCGATCGTAGCCCGCGATCTGCTGTAGCACGAGCGCCGCATCCTCCACGGTGCGCGCCATGGGGCCGCAATGATCCAGCGACCACGCAAACGGCACGATGCCGCGCAGACTGACCCGGCCGTAAGTGGGCTTCAACCCGGTGATGCTGCAATCCGCCGCCGGGATGCGAATGCCGCCGCCCGAATCCGTGCCCAACGCCGCGAAGCAGTTGCCCATGGCGACAGCAGCGGCAGAGCCGCCTGACGGGCCGCCCGCGATGCGCTCCAGGTTCCACGGGTTTCGCACCGGCCCCCAGTAACTGACAGCCGACGAAGCACCCGCGTCGAACTCGTGCATGTTGCACTTGCCGATCAGAACCGCGCCCGCGGCTTTCAACCGCCGCACCACTTCCGCGTCCTCGGAGGGAAAACGATATTCGTAAACGGCGCTGGCCGCCGTGGTGCGGGCGCCGGCGGTATCGATGCTGTCCTTCAGCCCGATGGGAATTCCGTGCAGTGGACCGCGAAAACGCCCGGCCGCCTGTTCGTCCGCCAGGATCTTAGCCTGCGCCATCGCCTTGTCGCGCATAACCGTAATCCAGGCGTTGATTTTGGGATTCCACGTTTTGATGGAATCGAGGCAGGCTTGCGTCAGATCGACGGGAGAAAATTTCTTGGACCGTATGCCCGAGGAAGCCTCTTTCAGGGTGAGCAGGCACAGATCGGAGGCGCCTTGCGCGAAAGCAAATCCGGTGGCGAGCGTTCCAGCGCTGGCGGCGAGAAATTCGCGCCGGGAAGGATTTCGCATGAGTATTTTTACCCCGCGAGAGCCGAATTTGTCAAATTGCGCGACTGGTCAAAAACGCTTCCGTCAGCTTATACTCACTGAATACGAGGGAAGTTTTGATGATTTGGCGAATCGGTATGGTGTGCGTGTTGGTGTGCTCGCTGGCCCAGGCTCAGAGGTCGGGTGCGGCTCCTCCAACTCCCGCGCCGGCGGGGGCGGGAACGCCGGCGGTGGCGACCGGAGGAGCGCCCGGTGGCGCGCAAGGCGCCGGCCGCGATCAGGGCAACGACATTCTGATGAAAGCGCTCGAAGTGCAGCAGTGGCACACCGAGCTTGGCGACATCGCCGAGGTCCACCAAATCCGCTACACCAGCGCGCCGCGCCACAGGCCTCTGAATCCCACGGCGCCCGGCGCAAAGAACCCGCTGATCATTCATGCGATGACCTTCGTGCCCAAAAACATCGACAAAACGAAAAAACAACCGCTCATCGTATTTGCGCACCAGGGCATCCACAGCGATTTCGGACACGATTACGAATTTGGCGTAGTGCGGTCGCTGGTGGAGCAGGGCTACTCGGTGATCGGCCCGGACTATCGCGGCAGCACCGGCTATGGCGGCGGATTCTATAACGAAATCGACTATGGCGGGCTGGAGGTAGAGGACGTCTTCCAGGCACGGGCATGGATGCTGGAAAACTACCCGTTTCTGGACGAGAAGCGCGTGGGGATGATCGGCTGGAGCCACGGCGGCATGATCACCCTGATGAATATCCTGCTGCACCCGGGCGCGTACGCGGTGGCGTATGCCGGGGTGCCGGTCACGGACCTGGTGTTGCGTCTGGGCTATCACGATCCTTCCTATCAGGCGATTTTTTCGGCGCCGCAGCACATCGGGAAGACCGTGCAGGGCGACATTCAGGAGTATCTGAAGCGGTCGCCCATCACGTATGCGGACAAACTGGAGACGCCGCTGCTGATTCACGGCAACACCAACGACGAAGACGTGAACGTAATTGAGGTGCAGCGATTTGTGGCGGCGCTGAAGGCAGCAGGGAAGAATTTCGAATACAAGATTTACGACAACGCGCCGGGGGGCCATGAATTCGGCCGCCTGGATACCAGGCTGGCCCAGGAATCGCGGCGGGATGTGTACCGCTTTCTGGCGAAATATCTGAAGCCGGAGCGACCGATCAATTAGAGCTTCGAACTCCAACTCGCCTAACATCTTGGGAACTACCGCGTCCAATTTGCGTTGGAGTATACATGAAGCTGATCGGCGATCTCGGCCACGCCGCGCGTTCTCTCGTACGGGAGCCTGGATTCGCCGTGCCGGCGATTCTCATGCTTGGATTGGGCCTCGGCGCCACCAGCGTGGTCTTCTCGCTGGTGAACGGCGTCCTGCTCAAGCCCCTTCCATACGCGCAACCGGACCGCCTGGTGAGTATTCGTGAAGTCATTCCGAAGATCGCCCCACTGTACCCTTCGTTGCCCGTCAACGCCCGCCACTTCGTCGAGTGGCGCAAATCGTGCCCTGCCCTGGAGAGTATGTCCGTGTTCCAGCCCGGGACGCTGAACCTGACCGGGTGGGGTGAGCCCGAGCGCCTGGATGCGGCGATGGTGTCGGCAAACCTCTTCCGTGTCCTGCGGGTCTTGCCGGCGCGGGGCCGCGATTTTCGAGACGATGAGGAGCAGGACGGTAAGGACACGGTCGCCATTCTGACCGACGGTCTGTGGCGCCGCCGGTTCCATGCCGACCCGTCTCTGGTAGGCCGCACTGTTTCGTTGAATGGCCGTTCCCGCACCGTAATCGGAATTCTCGCGCCCGATTTCCGCTTCCCGGATCGCAACGCGTTTGACATCGGCCAGGCAACAGCGCCGCACGCCGAGGTCTTCGTGCCCAAGGTCTTTGCCAAGGGCGAATTGGAGCAGTTGCTGGGCACGCACAACTACGCCGTAATCGCCAGGCTGAGGCCCGGCGCTTCGCGGGAACAGGCGGTGGCGCAGCTCGAGGCGGTGCAGGCTCGCATGGAATCCATGGCGGGAGAGAAGGTCAACCTGCGGGCTCTGGTTACTCCTTTGCTGGAGACCGTGGCAGGCAAGTCCCGGCGCGGCCTGATGGTGCTGATGAGCGCCATCGCAGCGCTGCTGTTGATTATCTGCGTCAACCTGGCCAACCTTCTGCTGGCACGCAGCGAACGCCACAGCCGGGAGTTCGCCGTGCGGGCGGCGCTGGGCGCCACGCGCGGTGCGCTCATCCGTCACGGATTGGCGGAATCGCTGCTCCTGGCCTTTAGTGGAGGCCTGCTGGCAGCGGGCATCGCCGCCGTTGGAATCGACTTGCTGAAGGCGTACGCTCCCGCCGGCATTCCCCGGCTCGACGAGGTAGCGCTGGATGGCCGCGTAATGGCGTTCGCCGCGGCGCTGGTTGCCGTGACCGCGCTGTTGTTCGGGTTCCTCCCCGCTTGGCGCGCGAGTCGCACCGATCCGCAGGACACGCTGCGTTCGGCCACCCGCGGCGCGACCGCCTCAGCCGGCGCGATGCGGCTGCGTAACGTCCTGGTCGCGACCGAAGTAGGTTTGAGCGCTGCGTTGCTGATCCTTGCCGGAATGCTTGTAAATAGCTTCGTGCGGCTCATCCGCGCCGATAAGGGATTCCGCGCGCCCACGGTTCTGGCGGTGGACATCGGTTTGTCGGGCGAGCGGTATCAGCCGGACGGTGCGCGAGACGGCTTCTACCGGAGGCTGTTCGCGGCGTTGTCCACGCAGCCTGGCGTGCAGGCGGCCGCCATCTCTTCCGCCCTCCCCCTACAGGGCGAAACGTGGATCGACGGCGTTTCCGCCAATGGCGGCTCCAGTCCCGAGTTTTCCGTGAATGTCCGGTTTGTCAGTCCAGACTACTTCCGTACCATGGGCATTCCGTTGCGCGCCGGCCGGCCTCTCAGTGAGGGCGACCGCGGCCATCAGCGGGCCGTGATCTCCAGCCGCCTGGCGGCATCTCTGTGGCCCGGGCAGGACCCGCTGGGACGCCGGTTCACGCGCGGGAACAACGAATGGTTCGAAGTCGCCGGCGTGGCGGGCGACGTTCGGGCCGAAGCGGACCAGGCACCGGTGGCGATGATGTATCGCGGCTATTGGGAATGGATGCCGTCCCGGACGGTGTTGGTGGCGCGCGCCGCCGGCGCTCCCCAATCCATTGCCGGCGCCCTCCGCGCCGCCATCCACGCGGCCGACCCGGATGTCCCGGCGCCGCCCATGCGCACCATGTCGGAAGTGCTCGACTCGAGCGTCGGCACGCGCCGCTTCCAGATGCTTCTGGCCGGCGGCTTTGCCCTGATGGCCCTGCTGGTCGCCAGTTTCGGAATCTATGCCGTTGTGTCTTATTCCGTTGTGCGGCGCACGTCGGAGCTGGGAATCCGCGCTGCGCTGGGCGCGCGATCCGGCGATCTGTACGGCCTGATCCTCTGGCAGGGCATGGCGCCGGTCGTCGCCGGACTGCTTGCCGCGGCGGCCGTTGCCTTGGCCTTCGGCCGCGTCCTGAGCAGCCTGCTGTATGACATGGACGGCGGCGACCCGCTCACCATCGCGCTGGTCGCCGCCCTCCTCGGATTGGTCTCCCTGGCCGCCTGCCTCATTCCGGCCCGCCGCGCCAGCCGCCTGGACCCGCTGGACGCGCTTCGCTACCAGTAGACGCGAGTTAACTGTCCCAGTTCAGAATCACTTTGCCCGAATTTGCCGAGGTCATGACTTCGAATCCCTTTTCGAATTCGGTGTAGTGGAAGCGGTGCGTGATCACCGGAGTGATGTCCAGGCCCGATTGCAGCATCACCGTCATCTTGTACCAGGTCTCGTACATTTCGCGGCCATAGATGCCTTTGACGGTCAGCATGTTGAAGATCACGGTGCGCCAGTCGATGCTCATCTCATCGGTGGGAATGCCGAGCATGGCGATTTTCGCGCCGTGGCTCATGTTGGCGATCATGTCGCGGAACGCGGAAGGGTTGCCGGACATCTCCAGCCCTACGTCGAAGCCCTCAGTCATGCCGAGTTCCTTTTGCAAGTCTTTCAGCTTCGTCTCGCGCACATTCACAGCCCGGGTCACGCCCATTTTGCGGGCCAGTTCCAGGCGGTAGGGATTTACGTCGGTGATCACGATATAGCGCGCGCCGGCGTGATGCGCCACCGCCGCCGCCATGATGCCGATGGGGCCCGCGCCGGTGATCAGCACGTCCTCTCCCAAAACGGGAAAGGATAACGCTGTGTGTACCGCATTGCCGAAGGGATCGAAAATGGCCGCCACATCGAGCGGTACCCCCTCGTGATGGCGCCAGATATTGCTCATCGGCAGGGAAATGAATTCGGCGAATGCGCCCGGACGGTTCACTCCCACGCCCTGCGTATACGCGCAGAGATGGCGCCGGCCTGCCAGGCAGTTGCGGCAGCGGCCGCAGGTAACGTGACCTTCGCCGCTCACCAGGTCGCCCGGGAAAAAGTCATTGACGTTCGAACCCACCTCGACAATGCGGCCCACAAATTCGTGGCCGATCGCCATCGGCACCGGGATGGTGGTCTGCGCCCACGCATCCCATTTGTAAATGTGCACGTCCGTTCCGCAGATGCCGGTGCGGAGCACCTGAATCAGCACATCGTTGATCCCGATCTTGGGGACGTCGATATCTTCCAGCCACAAACCTTGTTGCCGCTTGCTTTTGACCAGTGCTTTCACAAGACTACGATAACGTATTTCATACGCCCGCCTCCGAGAGCGACAATAGTTCTAGTGTGAACAAACGGTTACTGCTCTTCGCGTCGACCACCGGATACCAGCTTCGCGCCTTCGCGGACGCGGCGCGGCGTCTGGGCGTCCATCTCACGCTGGCGACGGATCGCTGTCACGTCATAGAGGATCCGTGGGGCGATGGCGCCGTGGCGGTGAAGTTTGACCGGCCGGCCGAATCCCTGCACGCACTGCGGGACATGCAGTTCGACGGCGTAGCAGCGGTCGGCGATGGCCCCGTGGTGCTGGCGGCGCAGGCCGCGGAGATGCTGCGCATTCCCTTCCACCCGGCGGCCGCGGCGCGTGCCTGCCATGATAAGCACCTGGCGCGCCAACTCTACCAGGCGGCTGGAATGCGCGTGCCGTGGTTCTTTCGCGCGGCCTTCCATGACGATCCGGATTCGCTCGCGCTGCGCGCATCTTACCCGTGCGTCCTTAAGCCCCTGGGGCTTTCCGCCAGCCGCGGCGTGATTCGCGCCAATGATTCCGCCGAATTCACGGCGGCGTTCCGGCGCATCGGCAAAATGGGGGAGCGGGGGTTACAGGTCGAGGGCTACATCGAAGGGCGCGAGTTCGCCGTCGAGGGCCTGGTGACGGCCGGTGAGTTTCGCGCCCTGGCGCTTTTCGATAAGCCGGATCCGCTCACCGGTCCGTTCTTTGAAGAGACCATCTATGTCACTCCGTCGCGCGAAGCGGCGGACGTGCAAAGCGCCTTGCTCGAAACTGCGGCGCGCGCGGTACATGCGCTGGGCCTGTATCACGGGCCGGCCCACATCGAGCTTCGGTATGACGGCGAGAGTGCCTGGATCCTGGAAACGGCCGCACGCCCCATCGGCGGTCTGTGCGCCAGGACGCTGCGATTCGACCAGGGCATTCCACTCGAAGAGCTGATTGTTCGTCACGCGCTGGGCGAGGATGTTTCAGCGATGCAGCGAGAAGAATCGGCTTCCGGGGTGATGATGATTCCCATCCCCAAGGCCGGGATTTACGAATCGGTGCATGGCATTGAAGACGCGTCCGCGGAAGTAATCATCACGGCGCAGCCGGGGCAGCGTCTGGTTCCGCTGCCGGAGGGCTCCAGTTATCTGGGATTCATTTTTGCGCGCGCCGCATCCGCGGGCGAAGTGGAAGCAGCGCTGCGGCAGTCGCACGCAGCGCTCCGATTTCAGATTGCGACCGCTCTGGAGACCTTCAGGCCTTCGCCCTAGGAGGCACGAAATCCGGCGGCAGGGCCGCGCCTTCGCCGAAGAAGTAGCTGTCCATCTGCTGGATCAGGAACTCCTGGGCTTGCTGCGTGCCAAGGTTGAGACGATACTCATTCATGAGCATCTTCATGTGCTCCACCCACATCTTCCAGGCTTCCTTGGAGACATTCTCGTAAATCTTCTGTCCCAGCGGGTGGCCTTCAAAGGGCACTTCGTCCAGGCCTTCCATTTCCTTCTGGAACTTCACGCAAAACACCTTGCGCGCTCCCGGTGCAATCACGTTTTCAATGCGGTTGAGTCCACCGCCTCCACATCCCATTTCTATTCTCCTGTGTTCATGGTACTACTGCTGGAACCCGATACCGGTCACGATCACGCCTAGCTCGCGCGCGTCCTGGGGAACGGTAAAGGTCTGGTCTACGTCGATTTCCACCGTGGCGTTGGTTCCCGCCGCGCGCACGGGCGCCGAGGCCAGCGTGTAGGGTCCCGGCGCGGGGAACGTCTGCGAGGCCACTTCGCGGCCGTCCAGCAGAAGGGTCACCTTGCGGGCGCGGGCTTTATCGGAAATATAAATAGACGCGCTGAGCGGCTTGGGCACAGCCGGATTGCGCAGCACCACCACGGCGCTGCGCGACATCCAATGGTCCGGCCAGATGCCGGTGACGATGTGATCGGCGGCGTTGGGCGCATCCATCGTGAGGTATTCCAGGGTGGGGTGGCGCTCGCCCACCTGCACGGCGGAAACACGATCGACCACGCCCGCGGACACGCCAAACGGCCAGAAGCCGCGCGAAGCCGTCGAGTAGCCCGACCCGGTTTCCAGGCCGATCAGCCGCAGCGGGATCGACGGGCGAATCTCCAGGGTCTTCATCACTGGTGTGACGGGCGCATGAATCTCCGTGTTGTGTCCCAATTCGCTGATGGCCACCAGATCGCCCGGGCGCAGAACTTGCTTGTGCGTGAGAGGGAGTCCGCCGTCGCGCTCGATATAGAAACGCAGTCCCCAGTCGTTGTCAACCCAGACGCGATGCCCCCCGGCGACGCGGCGCAATGACGCGGCAAAGTCGCGATAGGCCGCCCAGTGCTGCTGGTTCATGGCTGCGAGCCCCAGGCTCAGCGCCAATTGCAGAGCGAACCCGGCTGCCAGCCACCTGGGTCGCAGATAAGATGCGAGCAGGGCGACCGGAGCCGCTATGGGCAGCAGGTAGCGCGCGGAACCGGCGAACGCCACAGCCACGGCACATACGAAGAAGATGCCGATCCAGGTCAGCAGGAAGCGTGTATCCGGCTCCTTCCGCCGTCGCCAGGCGAGCACGAGGGCCGGCGGCGCCAGGGCAGGGAAGACGATGAACCAGGAATGGATGAACAGCATCAGGGCATTCTGGAGCTTGGCCTGAAGCGTCTCGTAGATCGTCAGGTAGCCGGTCAGCACCGTGGCAGGCAAAGCGCCCGTGGAGAGGCGTTCGAAGATCTGGTATGCCGCAATGGTCACCGGCGGGACCAGGAGCACCAGCCAGCGGCGCCGATTGCCCGGGTTCAACCACAAATACACGGCGAGGATGGGGCAGAGCAGCACGGCCTGATACGCGGTCAGGCTGGCAAGGGCCATCGCAACGCCCGCGCCCCACAGCCGGCCGGACACAAATAGCGCGACGGCCAGCATCCAGAAGGCCAGAAACGGCACGTCCGTTTCGAAGGAGTTGCCGTTGATCACGAACGCCGGGACCGCCACAAACAGCAGCGTGGCCCATAGAGGATGCGGCGAGAATCGCCGCGCCAGAGACCACATCGACGCCGCGGCAATCAGCGAGAACACCGTGAAGGCCGCGTGAAACGGCACTTCTTTGACATCGCCAAAGATCGCGATCAGCCCGGCTAACGTCCACGCTACCAGAGGAGGGTGTGGATGGCCGCGCAGGTCCACTAAATCCCCACGAAAGACATAGTCCGTGTTATTCGGGTGCAGCGGCTCGACCAGGGCGTGAGTGGCGGCGCTCAGATAAATATGGTCGTCACCCTGCACCGCCCCGCCGAAGAACGGCGCGCGGATCAAAAGGACCAGCCCGAGGACCAGCCATAAGCCGAACCGGCGGCTTACGCCGGCTTCCATCGCAATACCGGCTTACGGGCGGCGGTGACTTCATCCACCTTGCTGGTGCGCGTGCCGTAGGGTGCGTTCTTCACCAGTTCCGGATCGGTCTCCACTTCTTTGGCGATGGAGATCATGGCTTCGATGAACTGATCGAGTTCCAGTTTGCCTTCTGTCTCCGTGGGCTCGATCATGAGGGCGCCGTGCACGATGAGCGGAAAGCTCACGGTGTAGGGATGGAAGCCGTAATCGATCAGCCGCTTGGCGATTTCGCCGGTGCGCACGCCGAGCTTGGCCTGCCGGTCGTCGCTGAAAACCACTTCGTGCATGTTGGGCGAAGGGTACGGCAGGTCGAAGTAGGGCTCCAGTTGTTTGCGAATGTATACGGCATTGAGCACCGCGTCCATGGTGGCGTTGCGGAGTCCCGGACCGCCGTGCGCCAGGATGTAGGCGAGAGCCCGCACCAGCACGCCGAAATTGCCGTAGAAGGCCTTCACGCGGCCAATGGAGTTCTTGCGCTTGTAATCGAATGTCAGCTTTTTGCCGGAGCGCTTCAGCCGGGGAGTGGGCAGAAAAGGCTCCAGCACTTTTTTTACGCACACCGGACCCGCGCCGGGACCCCCGCCGCCATGCGGCGTGGAAAACGTCTTGTGCAGATTCAGATGCAGCACGTCGACGCCGAAATCGCCGGGGCGAGCCATCCCCACCAGTGCGTTCATGTTGGCGCCATCCATGTAGAGCATGGCGCCTTTCCGGTGCAGAATCTCGGCCACCCGGATGATGTTTTCCTCGAACACGCCCAACGTATTGGGGTTGGTCACCATCAGGGCGGCCACGTCTTCGTTTACCAGGCCTTCCAGCGCTGCCAGGTCCACCCCGCCGGTGCTGCTGGATTTGATGTTTTCCACCGCGTAGCCGGCAATCGCCGCCGTGGCGGGATTGGTGCCGTGCGCCGAATCGGGAATCAGGATCTTCTTGCGCGGGTTGCCGCGCTTTTCCAGCAGCGCGCGAATCAGCAGGATGCCGGTGAGCTCGCCGTGAGCGCCGGCAGCCGGCTGGAGCGTCACCGCATCCATGCCGGTAATTTCCGCCAGCATCAGTTCCAGCCGCTCCATCACCTGCATGCAGCCTTGCGACAGCGCTTCGGGCTGATACGGATGCGCCCAGGCTAGCCCATCGATGCGCGCCACCAGTTCATTGATCCGCGGGTTGTACTTCATGGTGCAGGAACCCAGCGGATACATGCCGTGGTCGATGGCATAGTTCCATGTGGAAAGCCGCGTGAAGTGGCGGATGGCTTCCACTTCGCTGACTTCGGGGAAGCCTTCGATCTCCGCGCGCACGTTCTCCGCGCCGAGCGCCTCCGCGGCATCCACCGCGGGCACGTCCAGTTCGGGAAGCTGATACGCCTTTTTACCCGGTGAGCTGCGCTCGAAGAGCAGCGCTTCATTCTGCGAAAGATGCTGGCGGACTTTGTTAATCATGCCAGCACCTCCGCCGCTTCCGTGGCTGCCGCGGGCTGAACCACTTGCCCCACAGTATCCATGTCGCCTTTTCGCGACATTTCCGTGGCGCAAATCAGTATGCAATCGGCCAGTTCGGGATAGAAGCGGCCCAGAGGCAGACCGCCGATGATTTTCTTTTTCAGCAATGCTTTATTGACCGCATCGGGCGAACCGACTTTGGCGACGAATTCGTTGAAGAACTTTCCGCTGAACCGCGGCGTCAGCTTGCCGGCCAGGTAATGCGACTTGGCCAGGTTCTGTTCCGCCAGTTCGCGCAGCCCCAGCTTACCGTATACCGACATGAAAACCGTCGCCATGAGGGCGATGAGGGCCTGGTTGGTGCAGATGTTGCTGGTCGCCTTCTCGCGGCGGATGTGCTGCTCGCGGGTGGCCAGCGTCAGGCAAAAGGCGCGATTGCCGCGCGAATCGGTAGTCTGACCCACCAGGCGCCCGGGCATCTGGCGAATCAGCTTTTCCTTGGTGGCGATAATGCCGGCGTACGGACCGCCATAGCTGGGCGTGATGGCGAAGCTTTGCAGTTCACCGGCTACGATATCGGCATCGGCGGGCGGCTCCAGAATACCCAGCGAGACGGCTTCGGTAAAGATGACCACGAGCAGGGCGCCGCGCTTGTGCGCGATTTCCGCGGCAGCTTTCACCTGGTCCACGATGCCGAAGAAATTGGGCGATTGGAGGATCACCGCGCCGGTGAAATCATCCATTTTGCGCTCCAGGTCTTCCAGATCGAGCGTGCCGGCGCCGTCCACATAGCCGAATTCCTCCACCGGCATCCCTTGATTCCGGGCATAGGTGCGCAGCACTTCGCGGTATTCGGGATGCACTGTTTTGGCTACCAGCACCCGGCCCTTGCCGGTGGCGCGCACGGCCATCATGGCGGCTTCGGGCACCGCGGTAGAGCCGTCGTACATGGAGGCGTTGGCCACGTCCATGCCGGTCAACTGGCAGATCATGGTCTGGAATTCAAAGATCGCGGTGAGTGTGCCCTGCGAGATCTCCGCCTGGTAGGGTGTGTAAGACGTGAGAAACTCGCCGCGCGACACCACCGTATCCACCAGCACGGGGCGGTAGTGGCGATACACACCGGCGCCCAGGAAACTGGTGTACCCTATGCCGTTCTCTTCGGCGCGGCGGGTAAAGTACTCGACGATCTCATATTCGGAGATCCCCGGCGGCAGATCCAGCGGGCGATGCAGGCGCGCCGCTTCGGGCAAATGCGAAAACAGTTCTTCGGGGGACCCGGCGCCGCAAACGTCCAGCATCTGGCGGCGTTCAGATTCAGACTTCGGAAGATAGCGCAACTACTTTTCAGCTCCTATATAGGTTTGATAATCCGCGGCGGTCATAAGATTCTCAACTTCCGCGGGGGCCCTCAATTTCACCTTCACCAGCCACGCCGCGGCGTGGGGGTCTTCGTTCAACTTCTCCGGTGAATCGGCCAAAAGCGCGTTGGCCTCCAGCACTTCGCCGCTCACCGGCGAATAGACGTCGGAAACGGCCTTCACGGATTCGACCGACCCGAGCGATTTGCCCTGTTCGATGTGGGTTCCCGGCTTGGGCAGATCGACATAGACGATATCGCCCAGTTCCTCTTGCGCGTGATCGGTGATCCCGATCGTTCCGGTGTCTCCTTCCACGTGGATCCACTCGTGTTCCTTGGTGTAGCGGAAGTTTTCTGGATACATTTTCTATTTTGCTCGCTTGTAAAACGGAGTTTCCACCGTCACCGCATCCACAGGCTGGTTGCGGATCATAATCTGGATAGCCTTGCCCGTCTGCGCCTGCGCCGTGGGCAGGTAGCAGAGACCGATATTCTTACCTAAAGTCGGCGAAGGCGAGCCGCTGGTGACCCAGCCCGCGGGCGTGCCGTTCAGGTAAACTTCATAACCATCGCGGCCAATGCCCCGGCCGCGCATTTCGAAACCCACCAGTTGGCGCGTCAGTCCGCTTTCCTTCTGCTTCAGCAGCGCGGCGCGCCCCACGAATTCACCCTTGTCGAATTTGACGATCCAGTCGAGTCCGGCCTCCAAAGGCGAGATCGAAGCATCGATTTCGTGCCCGTACAGCGCCATCTTGGCTTCCAGGCGTAAGGTATTGCGCGCCCCCAGCCCGGCCGGTTTGATGCCGAACTCAGCGCCCGCCTCCAGCACCAGGTTCCACATGCGCGCTGCCTCCGAGGGCGGCACGTAGATTTCGAAGCCATCCTCGCCAGTGTAGCCGGTGTGGGCGATCCGCGCCGGCGTGCCGGAGACTTCGCCATCGGTGAACCAATAATACTTGATGGCAGCCAGGTCTACCGGCGTCAGCTTCTGCAGAGTGGCGCGGGCCTTGGGGCCCTGGATGGCCAACTGCGCGTACTTGTCGCCGTTATTCTCCACCTCGGCGTCAAACCGGTTCAGGGAGCGGATGTGCTCGAAATCCTTGTCCTGGTTGGAGGCGTTCACGCACAGGAAGTAATGGTCGTCGGCCACCTTATGAACCAGGATATCGTCCACGAATCCGCCATGCTCGTAGAGCAGGCCGGAATAATGCGCCTGTCCGATTTTCAGTTTGGCTACATTATTGGTGGTGACGAAGTCGGCGAGTTTCCCCGCCTCCGGCCCGCGGATTTCCAACTCGCCCATGTGGCTCACATCGAAGAGGCCCACGGCGTTGCGCACGGTATTGTGCTCGTCGATGATCCCGGAATACTGCACCGGCATGTCCCATCCGCCGAAGTCGACCATCCTGGCGCAAAGGCCGCAATGGAGGGAATGCAGCGGGGTAACGCGGAGCGAAGACGCTTCAGGCATGAAAATTCAGGCTAACAGCACCCAAAAGGGGGTGTCAATGTGGCGCGCTTCGCGCTTGGGGGCCTGGGGCCT
>JARLGM010000170.1 GCA_031292755.1 Candidatus Sulfopaludibacter sp. | reverse complement strand
TGCGCCACAGAATCCTGCTGAACTTCCACGCCGAATCCGACCGCTTGAAACAGGACGATATTTTGAAAAAGGTCCTGGAATGGAAGCCGGCTCCCCGGGACTAGGGCTGGCGAGAGTGAATTCATCGCGGAGACGCAGAGGCGCGGAGGAAGACGCGGAGAAGAGTCGAAAATGAGCGAGAATGCTCTGACTGAGAAGATTATCGGCGCTGCCATTGAGGTCCATCGTCACCTGGGGCCCGGGCTTCTGGAATCTGCTTATGAGGAGTGCCTCTGCTATGAATTGGCGCTCGCAGGGCTGAGTTTTCAGCGGCAGGTGCGTCTGCCGGTGCGGTACAAGGGGCTAAGCCTGGATTGCGGTTACAAGATGGACCTGGTGGTGCAAGACGCTATTGTCGTCGAGTTGAAGGCCATTGACGGCCTCCTGCCGGTTCACTCCGCGCAGCTACTGACCTATCTTCGATCCGCGGGAAAACAGGTGGGGTTGCTGATCAACTTCAACGTCGAAATCCTCAAGGCCGGCATCAAGCGAGTAGTGAATCATTATTCCGGTCCCGAGATTTCCTCCGCGTCTTCCTCGGTGCCTCCGCGCCTCCGCGATGAACTCGAACCCGCCCCACAGGAGACCCTCTGATGCTCCAGCGATTTTTGGATCCGGCTACTTTGGCTTCGATCTCCGGGCTGGACTTGATTGCCAAGACGGTGGTGGATGGGTTTGTAGCGGGCCTGCACCGGTCTCCGGACTTCGGTTTTTCCCAGGAGTTCGCGGAGTACCGGGCTTATACCGAGGGCGACGATTTGCGGCACGTGGACTGGAACGTCTATGCCCGCACCGATAAGCTTTTCCTCCGGCGGTATCGCGGGGAAACCAATTCGCAGTTGCTGGTTCTGCTGGATACCTCGGCCTCCATGGGGTACGGCTCGCACGAGGTGCACAAGCTGGATTACGCGCGCTTCGTGGCGGCATCGCTGTGCTACATGGCGAATTTGCAGCGCGACGCCGCGGGGCTCATCATCTTCGATGAGGAAGTGACCAATTACGTGGCGCCTTCCACCCGGCAGGGACAGATCTTCCGGCTGTTGCACGCCATCGAAAAGGCCCAGGCGAGCACCCGGACGGATTACATCAAGCCGTTCATCCACTTTCAGAATTACCTGCATCGCCGTGGCATCGTGGTGGTGCTGTCGGACTTTTACGAAGACCCCGAGACTCTCGTCAAGACGATTGAGCCGCTGCGCTATCGCGGCAACGATGTGATCCTCTTCCACGTGCTCGACCCGCAGGAACTCAAGCCTAAATTTCGCGAACCGGTCCTGCTGTTCGACCTGGAGAACGAAACCAATTCGCTGGAAGTTTCGCCGGAGTATGCCAAACACGAGTACCGGCAGAAGATCGACGCGCACATTGAGGCGCTGTCTTCCAAGGCCCGCGGCGCGGGACTGGATTATTTTCTTATGGACACGGGACGTCCCCTCGATGAGGGGCTGCGGGAATATTTGAGCGTGCGGAGGGGGATCCTGTAAATGGGTTTCCTGACTCCCTGGTTTCTGGCGGGCGCGGCGGCCGTCGGGCTGCCGGTCTGGCTGCACCTGTTGCGCAAGCACAAGACCACCCCCCTGCCATTCGGCTCGTTGATGTTTTTCGAAAGGCGCACGCAGAGTTCCATCAAGCACCGGCGCCTGCGCTACCTGCTGCTGTTCGCGCTGCGCGCGTCGCTGCTGCTGTTCCTGGTGCTGGCCTTCGCGCATCCCTACGTGGAACAGAAGGTGCTGCCGCGCCTGCGGTCGAATGAAGTGACGGTGCTGGCGGTGGACAATTCCCTGAGCATGCGTTCCGGCAACCGCATGGCAGAGGCCAAACAAATGGCCAAAAGCGAGGTGGCCAGCCTTCACCCCGGCGAGCGCGCGCAGGTGCTGTCCTTCGGATCGCGCGTGGCTGTCCTGAGTGAAGTCACCGACGATCATCTCTCGCTCAATGCCGCCATCGATTCCATCCAGGGCAGTGACGACCGGACCAGCTTCGCGGAACTTTCCCGGTCCCTGCGCTCCATCGCCGGCTCGCTGCGCCTGCCGCTGCACGTGCAACTGTATTCGGACATGCAGAAATCCGGCATGCCGGCCAACTTCAACGATCTACGGCTGAATTCCGACGTCCGTCTGGAACCGCACCCCATCGAGCAAAAGGACGTGCCCAACTTCACCGTGGAAAACGTGGTGGCGCCGCGGCGCGTCTACGACGCCAAGAAGACGCGCGTCCTGGTAACTGTGGCCGGTTACAACACGCAGAAGGCGGAGAAGAATGTCTCTCTGGTGCTGAACGGCCGGACGGTGGAAACCAAGCCGGCGCAGATTCCGGAAAGCGGACGCGCCAGCGTGGAATTCAATTCGCTGGAAGTCCCCTACGGCCGCAATAAAGGCGAAGTGCGTGTGGATTCGGGCGATTCGCTGCCTGCCGACGATGTCTTCTACTTTTCCGTGGAGCGCGGCGACCCGCGTCACGCGTTGTTCGTGAGCGAATCCGGCAATACCACCGCGCTGCTGTACTTCAAAACCGCGCTGGAAGCCTCAGGGCAGGACGCGTTCACGATCGACTCCGCCACGGCGGATCAGGTAGCCAATGTCAACCCCACCAAGTACGCCTTCGTGGTGCTCTCCGACGTGGGCGCGCTGCCGGCTTCGTTCGAAAATGAACTCCGCAATTACGTCCGCGGCGGCGGGAGCGTGCTGGTTTCCCTGGGCCACACCTCGGCGGGCCGCAGCAAGGTGCCGGTGACCGACGAGCGTATTGTGGAGACGCGGTACGCCGGGCGGGAAGGGGCGCGCTTCGAATCGGCGGCCTGGCTGGATCCCTCGCACCCCGCCATTCAGAAGAACAACCGCTGGGACGACGTAAAATTTTACCAGGCAATCAAGGTGGACCCGGGCAAAGGAAGGGTCATCGCCAAGTTGTCGGACGAGACGCCGCTATTGATCGACGACCAGGAGGGCGATGGACACGTTCTGGTGTTCGCGTCCACGTTCGACAATATTGCCAACGATTTCCCCCAGAAGCCGGTCTTTGTGCCCTTCGTGGAACAAACGGCGCGCTACCTGGGCAAACTGGACCAGGGGCCGCCGGCGGTGCAGGTAGGCTCGTTCGGTGAACTGCGCGATTCCAAGGAAGTAGGTGCGGCGGTGGACGTACTGGATCCCAAGGGAGATCGCGTGCTGTCGCTGGCCGAAGCCACCAAGGCGGAGAACATCCAGTACACCCTGGCGGGATTCTACGATATCCGCCGGCCCAATGGCCGCAACGAACTGGTGGCGGTGAATTCGGACCGGCACGAATCGGATCTGACCCCGGCGGCCCCGGACACCCTGAATTTGTGGCAGAATACAGCCAGCGGGAATCAGGCGAGCGGGCCCGTGTCGCAGTCCGCGCAAAAACCGCTTTCGCTGTGGTGGTATGTGATGCTGGCGGTGCTGGCGCTGGCAGTCGCCGAGTCCTTACTGGGGAACCAACATCTTTCTGTAGATCAAGAGGCTCCATGAAAGCTTTAGACCGGTTATCCGAGTATCTGGGTGCTATCGAGCGGCGGTTGCGGCTGATCGCGCTGACCCGCGGGGTAGCTGTCACGGCGCTGGCGGCTTTGGCCTTTACGGTGATCGCCGTTCTCTTCGCCAACAAGTTCGCGTTCTCTGAATTCAGCGTGATGGGCGCGCGCGTGTTCCTGTTTCTCGGATTGGCCGCGGCCATCGCGGCGGCGCTGGTCATACCCATGATCCGCATGAACCGGCGGAAAGCGGCGCGCGAAGCGGAAAACCGGTATCCGCATTTCGAAGAACGCCTGCTCACTTTCACCGAGAAGATGGAGCAGAACGCCAACGATCCGTTCCTGCCGCTGCTGGCCGACGATGCCTTGAAGTTGACGCAGCAGGCTCAGCCGCACGACGTGGCCAAAACTTCGTGGATGTTCGGATTCTCTTCCGCCGCCCTGGCTGCCGCCGGTTTCCTGTTGTGGCTGGGAATCGCGGGCCCCAGTTTCCTGGGCTACGGCACATCGTTATTGTGGGGCGGATTGCCGAAGGGCGACCTGAAGCCGTTCTATGCCATCCGGGTAGAACCCGGCAACAAGACCATCCGCAAACGCGCCGACCAGGTGATCACGGCCAACCTCAGCGGCTTCACCGCGCCCAAGGTCCGGTTCTTTGCCAAATATGCCAGCGCCTCGCAGTGGGAGCAGGCTGAAATGCGCACCGAGACGGGCGGCAGTTCGTACCAGTTCCTGATCGCGGGCGTGCCCGAAGCGTTGGAATACTATGTGGAAGCCGGCGGCGTGCAGTCGCAGCACTATAAGCTCAACGTGATCGATCTGCCGGGCGTGAAGAAGATTCGCGTCACGTATCACTTCCCCGCCTGGGCGGAAATGAAGGATGAGGTGGAGGATCCGGGCGGCGATCTGCGTGCCGTCCAGGGCACCGTGGCCGAAGTGGCGGTGCAGACGGATCGACCGCTGGCCAACGGCGTGCTGCTGTTGGATGACGGCTCCAAGATTCCGCTGCGCTCGGGCGACAACGGAATGGCGATGGCGAACGTGCCGATCCAAAAGGATGGCCAGTATCACGTGGCCGCCATGGAGAACGGCGAAGACGTGCGCCTGGGCGAAGATTATTTTATCGAGGCGATGAAGGACAATCCGCCCGATATCAAGGTGACCCGGCCGGGACACGACTTCAAGGCCAGTCCGATTGAAGAAGTAACCATAGCGGTGGATGCCAAGGACGATTTCGGCCTGAAGAGCGTGGAACTGCATTACTCCGTCAACGGTGGGCCGGAGAAGAGCATCCCGCTGCTTTCCGCCAAGGGCGCCAAATCGGCATCGGGCACCACGACCCTGGCGCTGGAAGATTTCAAGGTGGAACCGGGCGACATCGTGAGCCTGTACGCCGTGGCGAAGGATGCGCGGCAGACCACGAATACCGACATGCTCTTTATCGAAGCGCAGCCCTTCGAGCGCAACTATACGCAGTCGCAGCAGGGCGGTGGCGGTGGCGGGGGCGGCGACGACGAGGCCAACCAGCAGGACCAGATTTCGCAGCGGCAGAAGGAAATCATCACCGCCACCTGGAATCAGGCCAAAGGGCAGGGCGCGCGCGGCACCGATGCCGAGAATGCCACGTTCCTCTCTTCGGTGCAGTCCAAGCTGAAAGACCAGGCGAAGTCGCTGGCGGATCGCATGAAAGCGCGGCAACTGGAAGGCGCGGGCGACTCCTTCAAGAGCTTCGTGGACGATATGCAAAAGGCGTCGGAGGCGATGCAGCCGGCGGCGGACAAGCTCAAGATCGCCAAGTGGCAGGACGCCCTTGGGCCGGAGCAGAAGGCGCTGCAGTATCTGCTGCGCGCCGAAGCGACGTTCCGTGACATCCAGGTGGCTTTCGGCCAACAGGGCGGTGGTGGCGGCGGTGGTGGCGGGAACAGCGCCACGCGCGATTTGCAGGGTCTGTTCGACCTGGAACTGGACACCGAAAAAAATCAGTACGAAGGCGTGAAGCCCACGCAATCGGCCGACGAACGGCAGCGCAAGATCGATGACGCGCTGGACAAGTTGAAGGAACTGGCGCGCCGCCAGCAGGAGTTAGCGGACCAGCAAAAGCAGAACAAGCAGCAGACCTCGCAGCAGCGATGGGAGCAGGAAATGCTCCGCCGCAAGGCCGAAGAACTCCAGCAGCAGCTTCAGCAGTTGACCCGGAGCGAGCAGGCGATGAGTCGCGGCCAGCAGGGTCAGCAAGGCCAGCAGGGGCAGCAGGGACAACAAGGCCAGCAAGGGCAGCAAGGGCAGCAGGGACAACAAGGCCAGCAAGGGCAGCAGGGACAGAGCTCTGGCCAGCAGGGACAGCAGGGCCAGATGAGCCAGAACGGCGGCCAGCAGGGGCAACAGCAGAACCAGCAGGGCCAGCAGAGCCAGATGGACCAGTTGCAGCAGATGAGCCAGCGCGGCCAGCAGCAGAACCAGCAACAAAATCAGCGCATGAACGGCGCCGATTCCAAGCAGTTGGAGCGCGCCCTGGAGAGCTTGACCCAGGCGTTGCAGGATCAGCGCAGCGCGGCGTCGTCCCAGCAGGCCGGCAGTCCGGAAGGCCAGGCGGCAGCGCGACGCGCGGCGGAGCGTTTGAAAGAGGCCGAGCAGATGCTGCAGTCCATGCGCGGCAACCAATCCACCAACCAGGTGGACGATATCGCCCGCCAGGCTGAAGACCTGGCGCGCCGTCAACAGGCGTTTGAAGGCCAGATGCGCCGCGCCGTGAGCGGCGATAACGGACTTAGCCGTGATGATGCGGGGAAACTGGCCCAACAGAAGGACGGCGAGGTGGCCGATCTCAAGAAACTCGAACAGGAAATGCAGAATGCGGTGCGCGACCTGATGTCCACCCAGCGGCCGGCTTCCAGTAAAATGCGTGAAGCACTGGGCCAGATGCAGCAGCAGGAAATTGCCCGCGATATGCAGAAGAATGCCGAGTGGATTCGCCGCGGAATGGGCGAGTACGCGGTGATGTCCGAATCGCAGATCACTGCCGGCCTCAACGATCTGCGCGACAACATCAAAAAGGCCCAGCAGGCTCTGGTCAAAGACCCCAAGGATGCTCAGTCGGACAAATTAACCGAGCAGACCCTGGCGCAACTGGAGCAGTTCCGCAAGCAGATGGAAGCCATCGGACAACAGGGAGCCAATGGCCAGCAGAGAGGTCAGAACGGACAGCAGGGCCAGATGTCGCGCAATGGCCAGCAGGGTCAACAGGGCGGCCAGCAGGGTCAGCAAGGCCAACAGGGCCAGCAAGGCCAACAGGGCGGCCAGCAAGGACAACAGGGCCAGCAAGGCCAGCAGGGCCAGGGAGGCCAACAGGGCCAGCAGGGCCAGGGAGGCCAACAGGGTCAGCAGGGCCAGGGAGGCCAACAGGGTCAGCAGGGCCAGGGAGGCCAGCAGGGCCAAGGCGGTCAGGTAGGCATGGGGCGCCAGGGTGGCCAATACGGCGGCAACAATTACGGTGGCGGTGGCAATCTGTGGGATCGCGGCGGCGCCTGGGGCGGCCCGGTCAATCCGCAGGAATTCAACCGCAACTACCAGGCCACGATCCAGAGCCTGATGCAACTGCAACAGCAGATGAAGGACGATCAGGGCACCCAGCGCGACATCCAGGGACTGATTCGCGACCTGCGCAACCTGGATCCCGCACATTTCACCAACGATCCGCTGCTCGCCGAGCGCATTCAGGCCGCACTGGCCAACGAAGAGCAGGTGGAAATGGAACTGCGCCGCAAAGTGGATGCCGGCGGGGCGGCACCCGGCACCGTGCGCAGCCCCGGCAACGAGCAGATCCCGCAAGGCTACTCGGATGCCGTGGCGGAATATTTCCGTAAACTCAGCAAGGGTAAGCAGTAGTACCCAAACCCGATTGCTTTTAGGGTGATTGACCGAATATAATCCCTATAGAGATATAGGCGATTATGTCTACAGCTACCCCGGATGAGCTCGCCCAGCGCGAGGAATTTGAACGGCAACACCAGCTTACGGTCCGGCAGGAAATCGAGACGTTTCGGGAACGCGCGCAGCAGTTTCTGGCTGGCGAGATCACCGAAGACCAGTTCCGCCCCTTCCGCTTGAAGCATGGCATCTATGGCCAGCGTCAGAGCGGGGTGCAGATGGTGCGCTGCAAGATCCCCGGTGGCCTGCTGACCGCCCGGCAAATGGAGCAACTGGCGCGCGTAGCCGAAGAGTTCGGCGGCGGGCGCGGACACCTCACCACACGCCAGAATATCCAGTATCACTTCGTCCCGCTGGCCCGGGTTTCCGACCTGATGCACATGCTGGCCGATGCCGGCCTGACCAATCGCGAGGCCTGCTACAACACCGTCCGCAACATCACCACCTGCACTAAGGCGGGAATCGCACACGACGAAGTGTTCGACGTCCGGCCGTACGCACAGCGCGTGGCGTACGCTCTGCTGCGCCAGGAACTGACCGGCAACCTGCCGCGCAAATTCAAAATCGCGTTCGATGGCTGCGCGGGCGGCGATTGCGTCATGGGCCCGATGAACGATGTCGGCCTGAAGGCCGTGATTCGCGACGGCAGGCGCGGCTTCCGTATGGTGATCGGCGGGGGCTTGGGCCCGCTGCCCATGGAAGCCCAATTGTTCAGCGAGTTTATTCCGGAAGAGCGGCTGCTCGGTTGGTGCGAAGCCGTCATCCGCATGTTCAGCAAGTACGGCAATCGCAAAAACAAGAATATGGCGCGCATGAAGTTCGTCCTGCGCGAGCGCGGCTTTGCCTGGGTGAAAGCGCAGATCGAAAAAGAGTACGCCGATATTCTGGCCAATGGCGGCATTCCCTGGCCCGAACTGGTGCCGGAAGGTTTCGGCGCATACCAATCGCAGCCGCAGCCTCTGGGCAACGGCGCCCTGCTTCCGGTGGTGAATCCGCACGCGAGCGGTGACGCCGCGTACGACGCCTGGCTGGCCACCAACGCGGAAGAGCAGCGCCAGACCGGATACGCCGCCGTCACCATCCGGGTGGACCAGGGCAACCTGACCGCGGCCCAACTGCGAGGGATTGCGCAACTGGCCGCTACGGCGGGCGACGGGCTAGTGCGCGTGGCCATCAATCAGAACCTGTTGCTGGCGTTCGTGCCGCTGGCACGCCTGCCGCGTGTGTACGCCGCCCTGGGGGCGATCGACCTCGCCGGGTCGGGCGCCGGACAAATCGAGGACATCATCACTTGCCCGGGGGCATACTCCTGCAACCTGGCGCTTACCAAGACCATGAACCTGGGCGATGCCCTTCAAGCGACGGTACGCCAATATGACGACCCGCGCGTGAAACAACTCGCCATCAAAGCCAGCGGCTGCCCCAACGCCTGCGGCCATCACTGGATCGCCGATATCGGTTTCTACGGCAACGCGCGCAAGGTGGACGGCAAAGAGGTTCCGTACTACCAGATGCTGCTGGGCGGCGGCTTCGACCAGGACGGCATGTTGCGCTTCGGGCTGGCCGTTCAGTCCATTCCGGCGCGCCTGGCGCCTGCCGCTGTCGCGCGCGTGCTGGATCACTTCATCGACAACCGCCTGCCTGAGGAAAGTTTCCGCGCTTACGTGCTGCGGCACAAAGTGGAGACGTTCCGCGCGCTTACGGGCGAATTCGCCAAGCCCGCCGAAATGTTCCCCGAAATCTACCAGGATTGGGGTGACGAAGAAGCCTACTCGCTGAAACTCGGCCGCGGCGAATGCGCGGCATAACCGGTTTGACGATCCATGCCGTGGCCCCGGCCGAGCGTTCGCAGCAATGGCATAGCGCAAGCCGTTGGTGACGTATCATACTCTCATGCCGGCGGCATCGGAGGGATACGCGACGAATTACGCCGGTTTCCCGATTCTGCGCACGGCGCCTCACGCCTTGGCTCAGAGCGCGTTCAGGAACGCTATCAGGTCGGCTTTCTCCCGCGCCGTGAATCCAATCCCGAAGCGCGTGTCGTAGAACTGGATCACGTCCGATAAGGTGGCGGCCGACCCATTGTGGAAGTACGGAGCGCGGCTAGCCAGGCCCCGAAGAACCGGGCCCTTCACTTTGCCGATGTCGGCCCATTGGCCGGTGATCAACGCCCGGCCCGGGTCCGTCGTCTTGATCACGGCGTGCGTCGTATTATTTACCAGCGTGAATACCGGCAGATAGCTCACATTCAGCGGGCTGTCGATGTCGGCCACGCCGATATTTAATGCCGCGGACACGGAGTGATCGCCAACGTTGGGGCTATCATGGCAGGTTCCGCAGGTGCCCGAAAAGGAAGGCGGGAGCCCTACGACATCATTGATCCCCGCCACTCCGGAGATGGTGATCGGTTTGGAGTTGAAGACCACCTCCCCGCGCGCGATGCTGGCCCTCTGGCGCACTGGCGAATTGGTCCACGAGTTGAACAGGTTGAAGATGGCGGGATTGAAAGGCGCTCCGGTGGGGTTGTTCCCAAAACTGGCGGGGAACGAATCGTTAACCCCGATGAAGAACGCCTGCGCCGCCAGCGCTACGGGTCCGCCGTTCCCTCCGGCATTGCTCAGACTGCCGGCCTGAAAATCCAAGGCTTGCGCGGTCTGCAGGGCGGTTTCGAAATTGACGATATCGAGGACCTGCGCGTTTGCCGGCACGGCTCCCTGCGCATGCCCGGTGATGGCATCGATCGCCTGGTGCGCAAGATCGGCGAGCAATTGGCCCGTGTTAGGGTAAGCGATCTTCACCGTGGACGGCGCTGTTGACTCGCGCCCATCCCACATCAGCGTGCTGAGGAAGCGCAGGTTGGTGGCGGGAAGTGGACGCCGGTACACCGAAACAGTCGACGTCTCGTTGCAACCATAGGGATTGTTGACACTCTGGACGGTGAACTGGGCGTTCGCCGGAACCGGAAGTGCAATCCGGATCAGTCCCCGGCTGGTTAGCAGACTGTAGGCACTGCGCCGGCCTTCTAGTGTGGAGGTGTCGATCGAATGGTCGCAGTTCGAGCCGTCGTTGGTGCGGAAAATCGGATCGGTCCCTTGCGTCAGGAGGAACCGTAACTGGATCTCGGCCGCGGACACACTCCAACTCTCCGTGGGCAGATGGCACGAGGAACAGGACCGTCCGTTGGTCCCCAGCGATTGGAAGAAAGCCCCAGTCAAGCTGATGGGTGCGTTGTTGAGGTTGTAGGTTTCCACGAAGCCAGAGCCATCCAGAAGCGGAAAGTTATTGGGGAGCGATTGAGAACGGGCGATCGTTCCTGCAAAGGCACTGGCTAGCAACGTGGCAGGTATGCTGAGTTTCATTCGTTTCGTACTCCTTTGTGACAGGCTCGGCGCACCGCGCCCCAAACGCGTGTATCGCGGTTGCTCCTCCGAACCGGCCGATCTACGGCCCTTGTTGTGAGAAGCGCAAACGCTGATGAGAATTAGCAATAAAACTATCGGAAAGATTCGGGAACCGCGGCCAGTTGCCGCTGCACGTACGCATTGTGAGGCAGCTTCCGATCCCAGAAGCGCCATAGTTGCATGCGGCGCGCGTCCATGGACAACGCCTCGGGCTTCGCTCCAGTGAGAGAAGCGAGCGTGGCGATCGCGCGGTAGATCCGCGATAAGTCGTTGGCCTGGCGGAGATCTTCCTGGGGATTCGGCTGCGAAGCCATAACCTTCACCAGAAGTTCGCGGTAGCCTTCGAGCGCCCGGCCCGGCTCGCCAGTCGCTGCCTGATGGTCGGCGCCGGCTCGGAGCGTAACCTCCGCTTCATCGCCGAGGGTGACCTGTGAAGCCGGATAATCTTTGGTTGCGCGCAGCAGTGCAAAGGCCGCCTGAATGCGTTGTCCCGCCTCCTGTGTGCGACCGACTCTGCGCAACGCGTAAGAAGACCGCGCCAAGGTTCGCGCTTCGTCGCGCTGCCCCCGTACCGTGGGCTTGGCCTCGCGCAGTCGTAGCAGTGAAAGTTCATAGACATCCAAAGCGCGTTGTGGATCTAACCCGGCCAGAACGTCGGCCAATGCTCTGCCGGCGGTGGCGACCCGGTCGCGGATGTTAGCATCGTTCGGGTCCCGTGACGCCTGCCGGTCCACCACATCGAAGGCTTTCTGAAAAGCCTCGACGGCGTCCGCCGGGCGATTGAGACTGATGGAATCGTATTCGCCGAGTATCACGCCCTGCCGATAGAGCACCGCATAGAGCACGGACGCCCTGGCGGTTTCGTCGCGGAAGTCCGTAACCTCGGCGAGAGCCCGCGCTTCCGTGATTGACTTCAGCGCGCCCTCCAGATCTCCGGACTGGCGCAGTGCGTTCGCCAGGATTCCCAGTCCGCCGATCACATAATCCGGCGGGGCGCCCGCCGAGCGCGCCATATCTACTTCGCGTCTGGCGTAGCGAACCGCGTCGTCGTAGCGATGGCCGTTCATGTTGGCGAGCGCCACGTTGGCGAGGAACTGGGAAGCCTGGCTCAGTTGATCCTTTGTTACCGCGGGATCGCGGATCAACCGTTCGAGGCGGGCTGCGCACTTTTGGGCCTCGGCCAGCGCATCGGCACGGTGGTGCTGGGTATCGGCGATGATCATCCGGTCCTGGTCCGCCTCGGCCGCGAGCAGCAGCGCCGGCCGGTTTCCCGCTCCGGCCCCGGCGCGCTCGGCAAGGTCTTCCGCTTTGCCCAAACTTCTGTCTGCCTCTTCATACTGGCCAAGATTCGGGTAGGCCGGCACACCCTGGCTATGAGCTAACAGAAGGTAGCCGCGGGCAAGTTCGAGACTCAGTTCCCGGTCGTTGCGCGCCTCACGGCTGAGGCTTTCCAGATATTGCATTGAAGCTGCGACGACTTTCTGCCGCACCTGGGTCGCTCCCGGAAGTCCAAAAAGGTCCGAGTCGAGTTGCAGAAGTGTGACCGACAGTTGCCGGAGTTGAGAAAACCGGTGCTGCGCGACAACCCGTTCGCGGTTGGCGATCAGCATCCCGGCGGAAAGGCACACCATCGCCATCGCGATGGCCGATGCCGGCAGCCAGTGCCTGCGCAGCATCTTTCGCGTCCGGTACCAGGCGCTGCCGGACCGGGCTCGAATCGGCCGGTAATCGAGGACAGCCAGGACGTCGTCCGCCAATGCGTCCACGCTCTTGTAGCGTTCCTCGGGTTCTTTGCGAAGCGCCTTGGCGACGACGAAATCGAGGTCACGCGGGAGCGACGGGTTCAGGCGGCTTGGAGGCTGCGGATCCACCGAACAGACCATTTTTTGGGCCGGCTCGGAGCTGCCGTTGGCGCGGGTGTGCGGGGAACTGCCGGTCAATAACCGGTAAAGCACCGCTCCCAAAGAGTAGACATCCGTCGAGGTGGTCTGAGCCTGCCCGCGGACCTGTTCCGGGCTGGCATAATCGGGAGTCAGCAGCCGCTCGATGGTTACACCCCCGCCCGTTTCATCGTCGAGGATTCTGGCGATGCCGAAATCCAGGAGCTTCGCCTGCCCGCCGGAGTCGACCAGAATGTTGGAAGGTTTCAGATCGCGGTGAATTACCAGGTTTCGGTGAGCGAAGGCTAGTGCGCGGCACACCTGCAGGAACACTTCCAGCTTGTCCCGCAATCCGGAGTGGCTGGCAAATTCGTCCAGCGGGATACCCTCGACATACTCCATGACCAGGTAAGGCAGCCCGGCGTCGGTGTGTCCAGCGTCATAAAGGCGCGCAATGCCGGGATGATTGAGCGACGCCAGGATTTGCCGCTCGCGCAGAAATCGGTCGCGGCGGCCGGGATGCTCGGACGCACTCCGGATAAATTTGATGGCGACGCGGTGACTGACTTCGCCATCGGCGCGCTCCGCCAGAAAGACCGTTCCCATGCCGCCCTTGCCGAGCAGTCGAACCAACCGGTAAGGGCCGTATGCGCTTCCGGCGGCGGGTTCAATAACGGGACGGAGAACTTCCGATGCAATCTCAGAAATGCAGTCCGTTAGGGACACGTTGTGAGCGTCGAAGCGGCAAAGAGATGCCACCTCGGCACGGACGTTTGGCGGGACCCGCAGCTTGTCAAAGTATCGCTCCCGTTCGTCCGCGGTGAGATCGGCAACATCACGAAACAGGGACTGTAAGTCAATGCCCATTGAATTTGCGATGCCCGCCCCAGCCTGTGATAATACCACTCAGGTGCCAGGCAAAGAGGGCCAGATCACGCTGTTGCTCAAGCGGTCTCGTGACGGCGATCCTTCCGCTTCCGATGAGCTCATGTCGCTAGTCCACGCGCAGCTTCACCGGATCGCCCAGAAACATCTCAACAGGGAACGGCCGGAGCACACCCTGCAGCCAACAGCACTGGTCAACGAGGCCTATCTCCGAATGTTTGGCGATGCGCATCCTGAATTCGCCGACCGCACCCATTTCATTTCGTTTGCTTCGCGCGTCATGCGGCGGATTTTGGTCGATTACGCGCGTGCCCGGGGGGCCGTGCGGCGGGGCGGCGACGGCTTGCGCATGGGGTGGGACACGGCGATCGAAATGGAAGTGGCAGGTTCGCCGGCCCGCGTGGAGTTGATGGATCTCGACCGTGCGATCGAAGGTCTTTCCCGCGATCATCCGCCGCTCGCGGAAGTGATTGAATTGCGATATTTCGGAGGGCTCACCGCGGAGGAAATCGCCGTAGCCGTGGGCCGAAGCGTGCACGTCGTCCGGCACGAACTCCGCTTTGCCCAAGCCTGGTTGCGTCGCGAACTGTCGTAGGGAACACCGGGGTCGCCGGGCGCACGGCCGGCCGTCCCCACGCGCTCACCACAAGCTAGAATCAGATAGCTGTGCACACCAAAATTCTGCGGTTCGCCGCGTCCCTGTTTCTGGTCGCGGGCGTCATTGCAATTTATAAGACGGCGCTGCACGTCAACAACACCACCGTTGCGCTCTCGCTGCTGCTGGTCATTCTCGGAATCTCCACGTGGTGGGGACTGGCGGAAGCCACCTTCGCCTCCCTTGCCGCCGTGTTGGGCTTCAACTTCTACTTTCTACCGCCGGTCGGTACCTTCACCATACAGGAGCCCCAAAACCAGGTAGTGTTCGTGGCTTTTCTTGTGACCGCCGTAACGGTCAGCCAACTCTCCGCCCGCGCTCGCCGCCGCACCGCGGAGGCCGAAGCGCGCCGCCTGGAGATCCAGCGCCTCTACGACCTGGTGCAGACCACCATGCTCACCGGCAACTCGCGCAAGACCATTCACGAGTTCGTGCAGAAAGTGGTGCAGGTACTTGGCTGTGACGCCGCGGCTTTTTATTACCGGCTCACCGAGGAATTCTTTCGCTCCGGACCGGAAAGCAAACCGGTCAGCAATCACGACCTAGTCGCCGCCGCCGAAGTTGCCGACGTCTGCCTCGATCTGCCGCGCAACGTTGCCACCGCCCCGGTCCGCCTCGGCGGCCGCACTTTGGGCAGCCTGGCGCTGCTGGGACCGCTGCCTTCCGGGCAGATGGTGCGCGCGATCGCCAACCTGATGGCCCTTTCGATTGAAAAGGCACGAGCCCTGGAAGATGCCAGTCACGCCGAGGCGGCCCGTCAGAGTGAAGTGCTGAAATCGGCCCTCCTGGATTCCCTGGCCCACGATATCAATACCCCGCTCACCTCCATCAAAGCCGCCGTGACCAGCCTGTTGAGTGGCGACGCCGCTCCCAGTCACGAACTGCTCACCATCATCGATGAAGAGGCCGACCGCTTGAACCAGTTGGCGGCCGAAGTCATCGCCATGGCGCGGATTGAAGCCGGCAAAGTGCACCTGGAGAAGCAACCGGTCCAACCGGCGGAGCTGATCTCGAATGTGCTGGCGGAGTTGAAGCCCGCGCTTGAGGGTCGCGCCGTGACCATCGAGGTTGCGCCCGGCCTCCCCGAAGCCGAAGCGGATCCCGAATTTGTACAGCAGGTGATCAAACAGTTTCTGGAAAACGCGCTGAAATACTCGCCGGCATCCACCCCCATCGCCGTTTCGGCGGCGTTGCAGAGTGGGAAGATCGTGATTGGAGTCGCGGACCGCGGTCCGGGCATCCAAGAGAACGAGCGGGCGCTAATCTTCGACAAATTCTTCCGCGGACGGCAGCACCGCTTCGAATCGAAAGGAACAGGCATGGGACTGGCCATCGCTAAAGGAATTGTGGAGGCCCATCGCGAGCGCATCTGGGTGGAGAGTGAACCCGGCCATGGTTCGGCCTTTTACTTTACACTGACCGTTTACGGAGACAAAGAACTTTGAGCGCGGGAAAGATTCTGGTGGTGGATGACGATCCGCAGATTCGCCGCGTCATGAAGGCCACGCTGGTGGCCCACAGCTACGAAGTGCTTGAAGCACGCACGGGAGAAGACGCGCTGGAAGTATCCGCGCGCGAAATGCCCA
>JARLGM010000016.1 GCA_031292755.1 Candidatus Sulfopaludibacter sp. | reverse complement strand
TCATGCGCGGCCCTTTCCACTCGGCGTTACCCACCGCGCCGCGCAACCATTGGATGCCGGGGACCTTGGGCGCAAAGAAGCCGCGCCCGTTGCCTGTGCATTCCAGCGTGGCCGGAACGGTGAATTGCGGCAGCTTGCGCAGGTCGGCCAGCGAAATCTGAAGCGGCTTAGCGACCATTCCATTGAGCGTGAGCCGGTACGCTTCGGTATCGATCGGACCCGGCCGCGGAATGTGCTGCCGCACGAAAAAGGCATCCACCGGGGTGAGGTAAGACTCCAGATCCTTGACCGGCGTCTCCAGGTCTTCCGGCCGGTCGTTATGCAGAATCATCGGACGCTTGCCCGGGACCGCCACGGGATCGTCCGCGCCCCTCGCTTGCGCCGCCGCGGCCAGCCCCAGAGCCGCCGCCATCATTTCCCTACGATTCGTTCGCATCCGTGTTCAGCGTATGCCACACGAGTCACGCTTGGCAAGTGGGACGTGATATCGTAATTGGACCAACGGAGGATGGGTAAATGACTGGACAACTCAAATCGCTGACGCTCGCCGCAACGATGATCGCCCTCGGAGTCGCTACCGCGAAGCCCGCATCGGCCACTATCGCTCTTGAAGTTTTCAGTTTTTCCGGAACTTGCACGGACTGCGTGGGCTACGGCACCGGCACACTCGCGCTGATTACTGGCTATAACCTGGGCGACTCTTTCGGTGTCGACAATTTCCAATTCTTCACCTATTCGTCGAGCATCGTGGGGGATCCCGGCTTCACGATCGGCAAGAATTCGTCCGGCCTGGCAGTCTCGGGAATACTGCCGTCGGTATTGCCCGGCACTGCGAACGTGAGTATTTCGGACAATGCCTGGAGTTTCGTCTCCTCCTCCGATGGCTCGTGGAGCGTGGGTCTCGTTCCAGCCGATTACGGTCCGTCCAGTACCTGGTCGCTGCCCTCCCCGGCAAGTGTGCCGGAGCCGGCTCCGATGGCTTTGCTCGGCGCCGGGTTGGCCGCTTTGCTTTACAGGGCGCGCCGCCTCTTTTGTTGACAAGCCGGAGGCGTGTGTTTATTCCCCTCGCAGCGCGACCGCCGGATCCAGCCGGCTGGCCCGCCGCGCCGGCATCCATGCCGCGGCCAGCGACACCGCCAGAAACAGCAGCATTACAGCGCCATATATCGCCGGCGATGCGGCAGCTTCCGCGTCGGTCAGCGATCGGATGGTGTGACTCGCTGCTAATCCCATTGCGAGGCCGCTCGCCAGGCCGGCAGTGACCCAAAGACCTGTCGTCCCCAGCACTGTCCGCACGATGTCGCCGCGCCCCGCGCCCAGCGCCATGCGGATGGCGATTTCACCGGTCCTCTGCGTCACCAGGCACGCGATGACGCTGTACATTCCGGCCGCCGCCATCAGCGTGGCCAGCAGCGCGAAGGCGCCGATCGCGAAGGTATCGAATCGCGGCTCGGCCACCGAATCCGCAATCACTTCCTCCATCGTCTGAACGCCGTAAACGGCCTGGTCGGGGTCGGCAGTCCGGATCGCCGCTTTCACCTGCTTCAGCAGTTGTCCGGGCGGCAAAGCGGACCGCACCACGAAATACACGTTGGCCCACGAAAGTTGCAGCGAAGATAAGTAGACTTCCGGAAACGGCGCTGTCTGCAATCCGCGTGTGCGCACATTCGCCGCCATACCGACAATCGCGATCGGCGGGTCGGGTCCATCGTCCAGTTGCTTGCCCACTATGTCCACGCCCAGGCCGAAGCGCCGCGCGAATTCCTCGTTCACGATGGCAACCGTAACCAGCCGGCCGCCATCGTCACGCCGGAACGTGCGCCCCGCCAGCACCGGGATCCGCAGCGTTCGAAAATAATCCGGGCTCACCAGGTGGTTCCACGCGGTGATGCTCTTCAGTTCACCGCTGGCTTCGGTTACGCCGCGGAGCTCGGAGTTCCCCCCTCGCGCCGGACGCAGTGGCGGCCCCGTCACCAGAGCCGCCGCATCCACCCCGGGAATGGCTTCGACCCGGTCCAGGTATTCCTGAAATACCACGCCCGCGTTGGGCTCGATCTCGCGCTGCACCCGCTGCGGGAGTTTCAGCCGCAGGGCCAGCACGCCTTTGGGGTCGAAGCCCATGGGCGTAGCGATCAGCGCCCGCAGATTCTGCGCCACCAGCCCCACGCCGCAAAGTAGAAACACCGATAGCGCTGTCTCAATGGCAATCATGAGGTGACGCCAGCGGTTTCCTTCGCCGGCGGTGGCGCGGGCGCAGAGGCTCGGCCCGGGAGTCCAACGGGTGCTCTTCACAGCAGGCACTATGGCGAACAACAGCGCCGAAAGCAGCGACACCGTCATTGTAAATCCGATGGTCCGGGCATCCAGGTGCGCCGACGCCAGCAGCGGACTGCGCACCGGGAGCCATCGCACCAGCAGCCGCGTCATCCAAGCGGCCGCCAGCAGCCCCGCCGCGCCTCCACAGCACGCCAGCACCAGTCCTTCAATAAAGAATTGGCGGACCAGGCGCAGCCGCGTTGCCCCCAAGGCCGCGCGGATGGCGACCTCGCGTTCCCGCCGCAGCCCGCGCGCCAGCAAAAGCTGAGCCGCGTTGGCGCAGGCGATCAGCAACAGCGCCGCGACCCCGCCCAGAAGTAGCCAGAGCAGCGAGCGCTGCGTGCCCACAATGGCTTCGCGAAGCGGCAGAAGCAAAAACGAAAAGAGGCTCGGATTGTGCTGCGGATTGCGAAAGGAGCCGGGATACTCGCTGGTCAGGGCCCGCGCCACGCCGCGCAGATCGTCCTGTGCCTGCGCCAGATTGACGCCCTTCCGCAGGCGGCCGATCACGCGCACCGCGGCGCCGTGCCCGTTGGCGCCCGGTCCCATGCCCCAGGTGGGTTCGATGGGATACGAAACGTAAATGTCCACCGGTTCGGGGATCCGCAGCGAGGGGTAGTCGAACTGAAAGCCGCCCGGCAGCACGCCCACAATCGTGGCCGGCCGGCCGTCCAGCCGCAGCGTGCGGCCGATCGCGCCGGGGTCGGCTGCCATGTGCGAGCGCCAGAACGTATCCGTGAGAATGACCGCGGGCGCCCGGCCCGGCTGATTCTCTTCCTCCAGAAAATTTCGCCCGAGCCGCGGGCTGACACCCAGCATTGGAAAGAACGACGCCGTGACCCGCGCCACAAACACGCGCGCCGGTTCGCCCATTCCCGTCAGTTGCATGTCCAGGTGTTCGGCGAACGCCAGTTGTTCCAAGGTGCGGTTACGCGCGCGGATTTCCAGGAACTCCGAGACGTTCGGAATCCACCCGGTGTTCTCCATCACCGTGACCAGACGCTCCGGGTCGCGGTAGGGCAGGGGATCGAGGAACGCGGCTTGCAGCAGGGTGAAAATCGCCGTGGTGCCGCCAATGCCCAACGCCAGCACCAGAACAATCAAACCCGATACGCCACGATCCCGGCGAAAAAACAAACTCCCGAGCGGCACGTCAGCAATGTACTATTATACTGATACACCAGTCAAGAGATATTTTGCCGGTCACTGGATGGCGAAATCCCAAACCTGAATGTTGAGCTTGCCTGCCGTATACTCGATCACCGCATATTCGCCCGGCGCCAGCTTTTCCTTCGGCCAGATCTTGTAAAGGCCGCTTGGGTCCAGTTGCTGGCGGAAGATGTCGATGATGGCCGGCTCTTCTTCAACGTCTTTCGTGACCGGCATGTAAGTCAGATTCTCCACGATGCGCACCACGCCCTTCGTGGTCAGTTTGCAGATGCCGAAGCGCTCGGTCTCGGAAAGCTGAATGTAAAACTCCTGCTCCGGGTTATGGAAGACGTTCGCTGAGTGAGCACCGTCGACTTCCAGGGTGCCCTTTCCCGAAATCGCCGGTATCGGGGAAAGCACCTTCAGAATTTCGCGACGCTTGTCGGTGTGGACGGCGCTCTGGGCAACCTTCAGGGTCTGAGTCTTATCGCCGTCCAGCCAGTACACCCCGGGATTCTGCGGAATGCGCGAAGTCTCCTTCGCCATGGCCCGCTCCGCAGTTTCTTCGTCGGACAGCACCTTGGCATCGTGTTCCAGCGTCTGTTTGCGCGCCGCCGCCTCGCTTTCCGTGCGCTTCAGGTCCACCAGATCCAACGGAATGTCTTCCCACTCACTCCGCTCGACGCTGTAGAAATGCACACGATCGGTTTCCACTTTGTATTCCCTTACAATGTGATAGCCGCCATCCTTCAAGTAAAGCTTGATGTTTGCCGCCCAGGCCGTAAACACCAGCAACACAAGCGCCAGCCGAGCTTTCCGCATACTGATAATATTGACTACTCTAACCCCAGCCGGGTTTCCATGCCATCCGGCTTGACACAGAAGTCAAGGTGCCGCATCATGTAGCTGTCGGAAGGCGACATGTCGAAACAACAGAATGAAGTGCCCTACGGAACCCTGGACCTGCTGATCCTGAAAACTCTGGAGACCCTGGGGACCCTGCATGGATACGCCATCGCCCGGCGCATCGAGCATGTCTCCGGCGACGACATGCAGTTGAGCCAGGGCTCAGTCTATCCCGCGCTCATCCGGTTGCAGCAGGAAGGCTGGATCGCCACCGACTGGGGCATTTCGGAAACCAATCGCAAGGTCAAGTTCTACTCACTGACCGAAGCCGGCCGCAAACAGCTCCGCGTCGAGGTGGCGAAGTGGGAGAAGGCCACGGCCCTCGTGACTCGTTTCCTGCGGGCGACGTCATGACCGTGCGGCGCGTGGTGGCGGGCCTGGCGGCGTTACTCCGCAAACGGCGCCTCGATGCCGAGTTGGATAGCGAGATCCTGGCCCACCTGGAGTTGGCCCAGAGAGACGCCGTGGCGCGCGGTCTCTCGCCGGAGGAAGCCCGCCGCGCCGCGCGTCTCAGCTTCGGAGGAATCGAAAAAATGAAGGAAGAGCATCGCGACCGCCGCGGCTTTCCATGGATGGAAACGCTGCTGAGAGATTTTTCCTACGGGTTGGCCGCGGTGCGGCGCGCGCCCGCGTTTTCCGCAGTGGTGGTGGGCGTGCTGGCGCTCGGCATCGGAGCCAACGTGGGGATGTTCAGCGTGGTGGACGCCGTCCTGCTCAAGCCCCTTCCGTTCGCCGCGCCGGAGCGCATCACGGGCGTCTGGGAAGCTCCGCGTCCAGGCATTGTGAACGCCACCAGCGCCCCGGATTTCCTCGACTGGCAGCGTCTCGCCACGGTATTTGAAACGCTGTCGGCGGAGCAGTCCATCTCGGCGGATCTCAGCGGCACCGGCGAGCCGGCGCGGTTGTCCGGCAAGGAGGTGACCGCCGGCTACTTTCAGGTGTTCACCGCCCACATGCAGTTCGGCCGCACCTTCACACCGGACGACGGCCGCCCGGGAGCCGCTGCCGTGATCGTGCTCAGTCACGCGGCCTGGCAGAACTACTTCGCCGGCGATCCGGATATTTTGCAGCGCCGGCCCATACTCGACGGGGCATCTCACCTGGTCATCGGCGTCCTGGCGCCGGGAGCCTTCGACCGCGACGAGACCCGCTTCTGGAAGCCGCTGATCTTCACCTCCGACCAGCTCGCCACGCGCAACGTTCACTGGCTTACCGTGTACGGGCGGCTGCGCGACGGCGTCACCATCACCCAGGCCCGGGAACGCATGTCAGCCATCCACACGGCCATGACCGAAGGCGCCCCGAAGGAGGATCGCGAAGCCGCCATCGACGTCGAACCCCTGGAGCGTCTGCTGGTGGGTGACGGTTTACAGCGCTCGATGACGGTCGCTTTCGGCGCCGTCACGCTGGTGCTGCTGATCGCCTGCGCCAATGTCGCCAATCTGCTGCTTGCCAAAGGCGCCACGCGCCGCAGGGAACTGGCCGTGAGAGCCGCGCTCGGCGCCGGACGCTCGCGCCTGGTGGGGCAGTTGTTCACCGAGAGCCTGGTGCTGTGCCTGCTGGGCGGCATCGCCGGAGTCGCGGTCGCGGCCCTGCTGCTCGCCCTCGCAAGGCCGGTTCTGGCGGATTCGATCCCCTTTACCGCCGCCGTCTCGCTGGATTTCCGGGTGCTTGCCTTCGCCGGCGCAGTGGCGCTGGGCGTCGCCCTGCTGGCCGGCACACTGCCCGCCCTGCGGATGGCCTTCGGGAATCTGGCGCAGGGATTGAACGGGTCGGCCCGGGGCTCTTCGGGTGCGCACTCGCGCATGCGCCGCGCCATCGTAGTGGGTGAAGTCGCGCTGTCGCTGGTGCTGGTTTCCGGCGCCCTGCTGCTTCTCCGCAGCCTGCTCAAGCTCCAGGGACTCGACACCGGCATCCGCATCGACCACGTGATCACCATGTCCGTGGACCTTCCCGTGGGCGCCTACCGGACTCCCCCACAGGCCGCGCTGTTTTACCAGGCGGCGGCAGGGCGCCTTCAGGCCGCCCCGGGAGTCGCGCAAGCCGGCCTGTCCACAACTTTGCCTCTGGAGTGGATCTCCAATGGCGAGGCCATGCAGGTTCCCGGAGTCGAAAAACTGGTGCACATCCGGTTCAAGCGTGTGGACCCCGGATATTTCCGGACGTTGGGGATTCCCGTGCTGGCCGGCCGCGGCATCACCGCCGCGGACATCGACGGAGCAACGCGCGTGATGGTCATCAACCAGGCCCTGGCCACCCGCCTGGCCGATGTGGCCGGCTACCGGGATCCCATCGGCAAGAAGGTCCGGGTGAGCTGCCCGGGCTACGTGGAGAAGCGAGTCTTCCTGCCCGAGATCGAGATCGCCGGTGTGATCCGCAGCGAGCGCGTGGCTTCTCCGGGATATCCCGATCCGCCGGTGGTGTATGTTCCCCTGGCCCAGGCGCCGACTCCGCGGATCAAACTCGTGGTGCGGACCCGGACAGAGCCCGGAGCTGAGATGCCGGCGATTCGCCAGGCCATCCGGGAAATCGACGCGAGCCTGCCGCTGGGAGATGTCGCCACCATGCAGCAGGTACGCGAGCGAACCCTGTCAGGCGCCAGCCGGCCGGCCTGGCTCATTGGTGTGTTCGCCGCCATTTCGGTCCTGCTCGCCGCTATCGGCCTGTACGGCGTGGTAGCGCATGTGGTCACGCAACAACGCCGGGAGATTGGCATTCGCATGGCGTTGGGGGCGGGGAGCGGCGACGTGGTCTCGCGCGTCTTGCGCAACGCGTTGAGCATGGTCGCGGTAGGGCTGGCGTTTGGCATGGCGGGAGCGTTTGCCCTGACCCGCGTCATCAAGAGCCTGTTGTTCGAAGTCTCCCCGCTGGACCCGGCCGCGCTCGCCATTGCCTGCGCCACTATGACCCTGATCGGCCTGTTCGCCGGGCTTGTGCCGGCCAGCCGCGCGGCCCGCGTGGACCCGGTGACCACCCTGCGCGACGAAGGCTGACCGGCACCTTCTTAAAATCAGTCACTTACAGGTCAAGCTCCCGCCGGCTAATATTTCCCTCTCTCGCACGTCTGTATTCGTAGTCTCTTCGCCCATGGATTCGCAGAATCTCCGAACTCGCCGCGCCAGAAATGCGTACCTTTCTAAGAACATTTGCCGCCATAATAACCTATTGGAGTCGAAATCACTTATGCACCGTGCCAAGTCAGTGATCGCAGTCCTGCTCTCCGGGACCCTCGCTCTGCCGGTTTTCGCGCAGACCCAGACTTTCACCATGGAAGACAGCCGTGGAATCATCAACGCCCTGACCCGCAACTACCGCCCGCATGGCGTAGCCGCGGTGAGCTTTGACGATTCTCCGCGGCTGGAAAAGTTGATGCGCGCCGGCGTCATTTACCTGTCATTGCGCGATGCCATCGCGCTCGCCCTGGAGAATAACCTGGATATCGAATCCGCCCGCTACGATCCCAAACTGGCGCTCGCGGACCTGCAGCGCGCCAGCGCCGGCCAGTTGCTGCGTAATGTGTCCAGCAACATCTCCCAGGGACCCTCGTCGGCGTCGCTGGGCGTACTATCCGGCGCCAGCCAGGTAAATGCGGCGGGCGCCACCAGCACCGCCGGCGGCACCGGCGGCGTCTTGAGCGGCTTGAATGTGCAACTCGCCGGCTCTTCCATTCCCAATACCGAACCGTACGTCTATATTGCCGGCGGCTACAACCACACCACCAACATCGAGACATCCACGCAGTTCACCGGAACGCCGTTTCTGGTGCAGCAATACAAGAACCTCACCTATGGCGTGCAGCAGGGATTCTGGACCGGCACCACCGTTACCATGGCCATGAGCAGCGTCTTCGGCTATAACCAGAACGCCACCACTGCTTTGTTCAATCCCATCGACACCGGCAGCCTTTCGCTGGGCATCACGCAGAACCTGCTCAACGGATTTGGTCTGGCGGTCAACAGGCGTGCCTACAACAAGGCCAAAAACAACCTGCGAGCCAACGATCTGAACTTTGAGAACCAGGTGATCGCCACCGTCGCCAACGTGGTGAACCTCTATTACGATCTGGTCACCTACAATGACGAACTGAAGGTAAGCCAGGAGACCTTGCGGCTGGACACGCAGCTTTATGAAGACACCAAAAAGCGCGCCGAACTGGGCGCCCTCGCGCCCATCGATATCATCCAGTCCGAAGCCGATATGAAGTCCGCTCAGCAGGACGTGGTGCAGCGCGAATCGCAATTGCTGCAGCAGGAGATGATTCTGAAGAGCGTGCTGACCCGCAACGGCCTGGATAACACCACCATCGCCCTGGCCCGCCTGGTCCCCACCGACCACGTGGATGTGCCGGCCCAGGAACCGGTGATTCCGATTCAGGATCTGGTGACCGAGGCCATCGCCCACCGGCCGGAGATCGAGCAGAACCAGATCGCCCTGGAAAACGCCCGGCTGGATCTGCTGGGCACCAAGAACAATCTCCTGCCGACGCTCCAGTTTTCGGCCCAACTGTCCAATGCCGGACAGGGCGGCACGCTCAATCCCAACGTGCAGGTTCCCGTCCTCGGGCCCGGGAACACCATCGTGGGTTATCGTCCGCTGGGTCCGCAGGACGTGTCGACTCTGATCATCGGCGGATACGGCACCGCACTCGGCCAGATCTTTTCCCGCAATTTCCCGAACTACAATTTCCAGCTCCAGTTGACCGTGCCGATCAAGAATCGCGCCAATCAGGCCGACCAGATCACCAATGAACTGCAATACCGCCAGCAGCAGATTCAAGACAAACAACTGCACAACAACATCAAACTGTCGGTGATGAACGATTGGACCTCGCAGCGCAATTCGCGTGCGGCCTACGATACCGCAGTCGCCGCCCGCAAACTGTCTGACGAGACCCTGGCCGGCACCCGCCGCAAATACGAACTGGGCACCGCCACCATTCTGGACGTGATCATCGCCCAGCGGGACGATACCACGCGGCGCCTGTCCGAGGTGGATGCGCTCAATCAGTTGCAGCGCGCGCGCACCGGCTTGCAGCGCGACCTCGGCCGCATCCTGGATACCTACAATGTGGACATCGGAGATGCCAAGACCGGCACCGTGAAGCGCGCTCCGGACCCGATTCCGGTGATTCTCGAGCAGCCCAACGGCACCATCCGTCAGGGAGAAGGGAAGTCCAAGCCTCAGGCCTCCCTCCGGGTGAAGCCGGATTCGTTTGTCGAAGTGGCCGGTGTTTACCGCACCGGCCTCGCCGGCCTGATCTGAGGGTAGGGCGGCTCCAAACCGCCTGCCCCGCGACGCCCCTTTGGTATTCTGGAAATTGGCTAAAATCTACCCTTTCCAACCCTACCGGTACACTGCGAAAGCCGGTCCCCTGAGCGATCTGGTCACCCAGCCGTACGACAAGATCTCGCCTGCCATGCAGGCCCAATATCTGGCGAAGAGTCCGTACAATCTGGTCCGCGTCATCCTGGGGCCGCGCACGCCCGAAGACACCGCCACCGATAACGTTTACACGCGCGCCGCCGCCTTCCTCAAACAGTGGATCGCATCCGGCATCCTGGCCCGCGAGGAGGAAGCCGCGGTGTTCCCCTACTTCCAGGAGTTCACCGTGCCCGAGTCCGGCGAGCGCATGGTGCGCAAGGGCTTCATCGCCCTCGGCGCGGTGGAGGACTACTCCGCCAAAATCGTCCACCGTCACGAGCAGACGCTGAGCGGCCCGAAGAAGGACCGCCTGGACTTGCTGCGCCACACCCACGCCCACTTCGGCCAGCTCTTCATGTTGTATCCCGACCCCGCATGCGCCATCGATGCGCTGCTCGACCAGGCTGCCGCCGCCGCGCCCCTGGCCGAGGTCACCGACGAATACGGCGTCATCCACCGCGTCTGGAAGATCGCCGGCGGCGGCGCCATTCCGGAATTGATGGCGGACAAAAAGCTGGTGATCGCCGACGGCCACCACCGCTATGAGACCGCCCTCGCCTTTCGCGACGAAAATCCCGGCCTGTCCGGTGCGGACCGCGTCATGATGACCTTCATCAACATGCACTCGCCGGGCTTGCGGATTCTGGCTACGCACCGCCTGGTGAGCCGTGTATCCACCGCGGACTTCCTCGCCAATGCCGCGCAGGATTTCCAGGTGGAAGAGATTCCCTCGCTCGATCGCCTCAAGGCTGCGTGGGCGGATAGCGGCGACCGCACCATCATGGGCGCCGCCATCGGCCAGCGCCTCTATCTGCTGGAAGATCGCAAGGCGCGCGGCGAACTGGATGTGCGCGTCCTCCACGACCGCCTGCTCGGCAAGGCGCTGGGCATCGGCGAAGAGGCGGTCCGCGACGAAAAGCACCTGCGCTACGTGCGCGGCCTGGACGCCGCGGTTGAGGAAGCGCGCCAGGGGAAGGCGGAGATCGCCTTTCTGCTTAGGCCCACCTCCGTCCAGCAGGTGGCCGGCACTTCCTTCGCGGGCGGCGTAATGCCCCAGAAATCCACCGATTTCTACCCCAAGGTCCTTACCGGCCTGGCCATCTACAAACTGGAATAGCGGGCATCGTTAACACTCCCGCCATAATCCGCGTCTTTCCGGCGAGAGGATATAAACGATGCTGTACAAACTCAAACTGCTGGCGCCCCTGGCGCTGGCCGGACACCTTTTCGCCGGCGGGTTCTTTCTGCAACTGGGGAATCCCGAAGCCAGCCCGGAAGCTCTCAAGGCGGGCGCCGTCCTGACCGTCAAGGCCTGGGGCTGTCACGATCCGGCAACCGCCAAAGTCACCGCCACCGCTATCGGCATGGTCAACGGCGAACGGCGTGAGATTCCGCTCAAGGTCACGCCCCTTTCCGGTGTGGGCATGTTCGCCATCGCTCAACAGTGGCCCCGGGAAGGAAAGTGGGTCATCCAACTGGAGGGTCGCAACGGCGAGCAGTTCACCATTACCCTGGTGGGCGCCGGTCCCGGCGGCGTGGACCGCACCCGCTTCAAGGAGAACATGCACCCGTTCGCCGCCTCCGACATCGAAGCTATGCTGAGGTAGGCACCCAAGCTGGTGAGCGTAGAGCCCGCCGAAGACGATGCGCTGATCCGCGGCGCCGCCGGCGGGAACCGCGCGGCATTCGGCGAGCTCTATGTGCGCTACGCCCGGATGGTGCACGGCATCCTGTTGGTGCGCGTGCCTCCGGGCGATGCCGAAGACCTGGTGCAGGAGGTTTTTCTGTCGGCCATGCGGCAACTCCGCTCCCTGCGGACCACGGCCGCATTTCGCGGATGGCTGGGAGCCATCGCTCGCAACCGCGCCATCGACTACTTCCGCAATCGCAAACAGAATGAACCTCTCGACCAAGCCGAAGGGCACGCCGGCCGGATCCACCCTGGCGCCGTCGAAGCCTGCCAGGTGCTGGACCTGATCCGCAGCCTGCCCGAGGCCTACCGCGAAACCCTGGTGCTGCGCCTGGTGGAAGGCCTCACCGGTCCGGAAATCGCCCGGCAGACCGGACTCACGCCCGAATCCGTCCGCGTCAACCTGTGCCGCGGCATGAAAATGCTGCGTACTTTATTGGGAGAGAACCAATGAACGACGACTACCTCTGGGACCGCTCCGGTTCGCCCGACCCCGAGATCGCACGCCTGGAGCGCATGCTCGCGCCCCTGCGCTACCGCCACCGGGGTGACTTCGCCGGTGCCGTGCATCCGCGGGCGCGCTGGGCCTGGGCCGCCGTCGCCGCCGCCGCGGCAGTCGTCGTCGCCGCCGGTCTGCTGGCTACCGCGATTCCCGCCGCCCGCACCACCGCGTGGCAGGTCTCCCAACTGCAAGGCGCTGCCAGCCTCGGCGGCAGACAGGTCGCCCTCGCCACCGCGCTCGGCGCCGGCCAGTTGCTGCGCACTGCCGGTTCTTCGCAGTTGACGCTGGAATCCGGCGAAGTCGGCAGGATCGACCTCGGCCCCGATTCGGAACTGCGCGCCTCGTCGGGACGCAAGCTGATGCTGCAACGCGGCCGCCTGCACGCCTTCATCTGGGCGCCGCCGCGCGAATTCGTGGTGGACACGCCTTCGGCCCGCGCCGTCGATTTGGGCTGCGAATATACGCTCAACGTGGACGCCGCCGGCGATGGCCTGCTGCATGTGGAGATGGGCTGGGTGGCCTTCCAGTACCACAACCGGGAAGCCTTCATCCCCGCCGGCGCGGAGTGTGTCACGCGCAAGCGCCAGGGGCCCGGCATTCCTTTCTACGCGGACTCCTCCGCGCAGTTCCGCGGCGATCTGGCCGCCTGGGAATCCGGCGATGCCGCGGCGCTGCCCGCCATCCTCGGCGCCGCGCGCCCGCGCGATGCCCTCACACTCTGGCACCTGCTCACCCGCGTTCCCGAGGACGCCCGCGCCGGCGTATTCGATCGTTTTGCGCAACTGGTCGCCGTGCCCCCGCAAGTCACCCGCACCGCCGTGCTGCGCCGCGACGGTCATGCCCTGGAGCTCTGCTGGGACGCCCTCAACCTGGAAAACACCGGCTGGTGGCGCGGCTGGGAGCGGCCCTGGAAGTGACTACTTGACGGTTAACATAAAATCCACCGCCAGCACCAGCGCGTCGTCACTAACCCGGATTGCGGTCACGTCGAAATTCCGCAGTTCCCGTGGATAGTGAGGCAGGATTGTGGCGTCTTCGAGTGACTTCTGGAACTGCGTGGAGATGGGATAGCGGAAATCGCGGCCCAGGCTCGAAGAAAGCGCGGCGCACACGCGGCGGATATAGAGACCGGTCTTGCCGTCGCTGTCCGCTGTCACTTTGGTCAATACAATGTTGCCGTCGTGAAAGGCCGGAGTCGCCGTAATCACGGCGTCGAACGCATCGCCCAAGCCCACGCAGACGCCGAAAGTATTCAGCGCGGAGCGCCCCGTAAAGCGGGCGCGGATGGCCAGCCGCCCGCCGCCGCCCCGCACCTTCGGTTTTTCGAGATAGGCAAAGTTGCACTTATTATTCTTATCGCCGTGCACATACCGGCGTCCGTCCTGCGTGAAGACGCTCTCCGCCAGCATTCGCTCGAGCGCATTGAACTGAATGTGCAGTTCCACGGCCTGCGCGCTCACAGAGGAGCAGGCGGCCAGCAAACAGAGTCGGGGCAGGAAATGGAATGCCAAATCCCATTATGCCAGTGCAACCGGGCGATCCCTCACATCCACAGCCTTGGCCGCGAAATTGCAACTCCAACCGTGAAGGAGTGGAGCATGACCTTTCGCAGATTTGCCACCCTGTGCGGCGCCGTCGTGGGGACGGTTGTGGCCGTGGGTGTGATCACGAACCTGCCGGACATTGCACGCTATATCCGCATTACCAGGATGTAGCCGATTCAGGGAGAAAAGGAGGATTGTATGTTACTACTGATCTTACTCATCATTCTGCTGTTCGCCGCTGCGCCGGCATGGCCGTATAGCCGGGGCTGGGGTTACTACCCCAGTGGCGGGCTCGGAACTATTCTTGTGATCGTGATTCTGTTGATGCTACTGGGGTACGTTCACTTGTAAGTCGGCCCGCAAAGCGGCGCGGCAGAGTTACTTGCGGTGTGCCGGCGCGGGACAGCGCCGGCCGACCCACTTCTGGATCGGGCTACCCCTGATAGGGTACGCTCTGGGAATGACGTTCACCAAACGCCTGCGCGATGGCATACGCCGCGGGGAGATCACGTGCAGCGTGCGCATCTGGCTGCATCCCCGCGTCACGGTTGGCCATCGCTACCGCATGGAAGAAGGCGAGATCGAGGTGGACTCTATCCAGCCGATTTGTTTTTCCGACATCACTCCGCGGCTCGCGCGCGAATCCGGCTTTGTGGGGGTGATCGACCTGCTGAAGGTCGCCAAACACGGTCGCGGCGAGAACATTTACCTGGTCCGTTTCCACTACGTGGCGCCGTCCCGCAAGCCGGCCCCGCGCCCGCCTAATAATCCGTAGCCGGATTGAACAGCTTCGTTGGGAACTTGGCGGGAACCGCGGGCGGGTGGATCACGGGATTGGAGCGTCCCGCCTGGCTCGGGTCGAATACCACGAACCCGAAGCCCGGCGAGCCGTTGGGCAACGAGTAATCGTCCGCGGGGTAGGCCGGATTGGCAAAGCCGGGGTTCTGCACTGCGCTTTGGGCATCCTCTCCTACCGTCTGTTGCCATGCCGGAAACGTATAGAAGGTATCGTCGTTCAGATTGCCGGTGCAGGGCGCCTCGGGCCCGCTACCCGGCTCCGGCTGCACATGAAACGCCTTGCTGTCGCTGACGAATGCGCCGTCCGTGCGCCAGTAGAGATTGCTTTTATACTGCACGAATTGCACGAATGGGAACCCGCCGCTGTAAGTGCATCCGTCCTCCACAAAGAACTTGGGAACCGACGAGTTATTCCGATTGAAATACATCAGATTGCTGGTAATTACAAATTCCTGCGGAATGGCGGAAGGAACGCCGTTACCGTACGGGTCACCGATAGACACCATTGCCAGGCGTCCGTAGGCCAGTATGTTGTTCTTCACGATATTGGCCTGGTTCGGCGCTGCCGGACCGTGCGGAGTATACACGCCTGCCCCCGATACGCGGAAGACCAGGTTGTTTTCCACATCCACCAGGCCGGTATTGTCATCCATATAGATTCCGTGGCCGCCATAGCCATTGGCATTCATGATGGACGCGTCGGTGACGTCGTGGATCTTGTTGTTCAGGATCTTGTTGCCCGCGGCCGTGAATACGGAGTTTCCTCCGTCGATCCGGATCGATCCGCCGTCGTTCATAATCCCCTGCAAAAGGTTGTAAACGTGATTGAAGGAAATGACATTGCTGGCGTTGCCGATGCCGCTCGGCGTGGTTGTCTCGGCGATGCTCTGGGAGGTCGAGATGGCGCAGTGGTAGCCGTCGTAGACATCGTTATGCGTGTAAAGGTTGTCGTGTCCCATGCCCTGGCCGATGCCGAAGGCCGCCGGGACGATGCGGCCGTAACCCTCCACGACGTTGTTCCGCACGGTGGTCAACTGCGGCACGTTGGCGTCGGTGTCCGCCATTTGAAACGGATTCCCGATCCGGATTCCCAAGACGGCGATATCGTAGAAGGCGCTGTTCTCGATCACGTTGCCGGTGACTACCGCATTCAGACTGGTGGCCACGCAGTAAGCCGGTGAAGACCCGTTGATGCAGGGAATCACCTCCAGACCCGTTCCGGAGGTCTGCGTCACCGTGCTGGAATCGAACGTGATGTGCTGCGAATTCTGGAACGATACCGCCGCGCCGATGTCCTGTTCCAGCTCCGCTGACGCATGTCCGGCAGGCGGCAGGGTGTAATTATCATGCTCGAACGTCAGTCCCTGAAACGTTACGTATTGCAGCCCGGTGGCAACCAGTACCTGCGGCAGTTGCGGGACGATCGTCGTATCGGTATTCGGATTCTCGCCCGCATTGGCCAGATAGGTGAGCGTCCACGGCGTGGTGGAACGGTCCAGAAACCACTGCCCGCCCAGCGTAAGCGCGTCCTGCACGTTGTCTACCAGGTACCGGTTGCCGGCGATGAACCCTTCCTCGGTGTAGTTGGCCTGTGAAATCTCCGTGGGCCCCGTAATGTAGACGATGTGGTTCGCCGTGTCTACGCAGCTTACCCGCAGTTTCGAGGTGCTGAACTGTTCGAAGTCGAGCACTTCGATATCGCCGGCAATGGCCTGGTTGCCCGCGGTTTTTCCGCAGGGGTTGCCCGCTATGGGTGCCAGGTTCTTCCACGTGCCCGCAATCGGGTCCGCCGGGCTGTACTGAAAACGGTCGAAGCATTCCCATCCGCTGCCGGGAACATAAACGGAACAGTTCGGATCGGGAGCGGCCGCGGGCGGGGCCGGCGAATTCAGATACACCGTGGCGGCGATCCGGTAATACGCGCCCACGTAGCCGCCCAGGCGCGGCCGGAGCCGGCGCACGCCGTTATAAAACAGGTTCTCGAAATACTGCGTCGAGGCCGGCAGGGTAGTCTTCCAGACGTTGCCACTGGTGTTGGTCCAGTTCTGCACGCGCACGCCGCCGCTGAAGACGGGCGATTCGCCGGGATAGTTTTGGTACACGATGGGAGTTGCCGCGGTGCCGGAGTCGGCGGCGCTGAACATGACGGTCGCCGGAAGAAAGTAAGTGCCGCCGCGAAACTGCACGTTCACCTGGTTCAGGCCCGCCATCTCGATGGTCTGCAGAAACGCCCGTGCATGGTCGAAGGTGGCGAAGGGGCATCTGGCCGCCCGTGAAATCGGACGCCTGCCACGTGCGCGAATCCCCGGCCTTCGCGAGATTCTGGCCTTTCACCTCCACCCAGGTATTTGGCGCGATCGCCGGAACCTCGCCCTCGGCATTGGCTACCAGGGTGATCGTCGGGCCGTTCTGTGCACACAGCAGCGGCGAAAACAGTAGGGCCAGGAGCCCATTTTTCAACGGGTGTGCCATACGCATCAAATCCTCATTCTTTAATCACCGCCGGCGCCGAAAAGTTGCCCGGATTTTATCGCACACTCCGCCGGCCCAAAGGCCGCGCCGTGGGGCGTATTATCAATATGAGTAAATTACCATGGCCTCTGCCACACCCAGGATTCGCTTCCGCGACCAGCAGATCGAAATGGCGCACGGCGCGGGAGGCAAAGCCAGCCGCCGGCTGATTGAAGGCCTCTTTGCGCCGATCCTCTTCGATTCCCCCTCGGAACCTTTAGGCGACGCCGCCCACCTGAGTATCGATGGCGCGCGCATCGCCATTACCGCCGATAGCTTCGTGGTCAGCCCGCTGAGCTTTCCCGGCGGGTCCATCGGCGAACTCGCGGTCAACGGCACAGTCAACGACCTGGCCGTCTCCGGCGCCCGCGCCGAGGCGCTGGTGGTCACGTTTGTGCTGGAAGCCGGCCTGTCCACGCAGGTGCTGGAGGCTGAGGTTTCCGCCATGGGCCGTGCGGCGCGCGCCGCCGGAGTGACCATCGCGGGCGGCGATACCAAAGTGGTGGAGCATGGCAAAGCCGATAGCATGTATATCACCACCGCCGGAGTGGGCCGCCCCATTCCGGGACTCCAATGCTCGGCCCGTTCCGCGCGGCCGGGAGACGCGATCCTGCTTTCCGGTCCGATTGGCGATCACGGCATCACCATTCTGCTGGCCCGCGGCGAACTCGACCTGGAGGCCGACCTTCGCTCCGATACCCGGCCCGTGTTGGAAATGGTGGAGGCGGTGGCGCGCGTGGCAGGGACGGCCGTCCGCTGGATGCGCGATCCCACGCGCGGCGGAGTCGCCACGGCCCTCAACGAGTTCGCGCGCGATGCCGGGCTGGGTGTCTATCTGTTCGAGGACCGGATTCCGGTGCGCGACGAAGTGCGCGGCGCTTGCGAATTACTGGGACTCGATCCCCTGCACATCGCCAACGAAGGGCAGTTTCTCGCGGTAGTCGCCCGCGCACAGGCCGATGCGGCGCTCGACGCCCTGCAACAATCGCCCGGCGGCAGCGGCGCGCGAAAAATCGGCGAGGTGCGGGAACAGCCTGCCTGCGCCGTGCTTGCCTCCACGCCCTACGGCGGCACGCGCATCGTGGACATGCTGGTGGGAGATCCGCTGCCGAGGATCTGCTAGTGTCTCTCCTGGCCAATCCGTCCCATCTTCCGGGGAGCGCCGCGCCTCGCCTCCTGGAGCGGAACCGCATCTGCGAGCAGTTCTTTGCGCGCGAGGCCCGGCCTCTGGCCCAAATCTGCCGCGCCATGTCCGAACGCTTCCTCGCCGGCGGACGTCTGCTGGCCTTCGGCCGCGGCCCGTATTCCACCGATGCGCAACACGTGTCGGTGGAATTCGTGCATCCCGTGATTGTGGGCAAGCGCGCGCTGCCGGCTCTGGATCTTTCCGCCGCTTTTGGTCCATGGCTCCAGGCCATTCTGCGGCCCGAAGATATTGCGATGGGGTTCGCTCCTCCCCAAGGCGATCCGGAAGTCGCGGCGGCGCTCTCGCACGCACATGCCGCCGGCGCCCTCACCCTGGCCCTTCCCGGCGCGGAAGGCGACTATCGCTGCGACCCGCCCACCCATGACCCGTTCATCCACCAGGAGGCAATTGAGATTCTGTACCATACCCTCTGGGAGACGGTTCACGTGTTTCTGGAGCGGCGCGAACAGGGCCTGGATACCGGCGATGCCGGCTTCCTCTACCCCTTCCTCGGCCGCGAGAAGCAGGACACCGGCGAGTTGATCGAAGAGGTGGCCGGTTCCATTCTGATGAAAGTGGCCGACGACGCCCTTCTGCGCGCGCGGCTCGCCGAAGAGATGCCCGGCGAAATCTGGAACGTCTCCACGGCCATTGCCGGACGCCTGGCGCGCGGTGGAAAGCTGATTCTTTTCGGCAATGGCGGATCGGCCACCGACGCCAACGATTGGGCCATGGACTGCGTGCTGCCGCCGGATGGATTCCGGCCCGTCCCCGCCGTCTCGCTCTCCATGGAGCCGGCCAACATCACCGCTGTGGCCAACGATGTGGGCTCCGACCTCATCTTCCTCCGCCAACTCATCGCTCAGGCGCGCCCCGAAGATGTCGCCATCGGGATTTCCACCAGCGGCGGATCCCGCAACATCATCATGGCGCTGGAGGAAGCGCGCAAACGCGAACTGCTGACCGTGGCCCTGCTCGGCTATGACGGCGGCGAGATCCGCCGGCGTGGCCTGGCCGATCACACCCTGGTCGTGCCCTGCGACTACATCCCACGCATTCAAGAGGTGCAGGCGTCCCTCTATCATGTGATTCGCGAGAACCTGCAAACCATCGGACAAGTCCATGCTTGAACTGTTCGGCGCCGCCAGTTGTCCGCACACGCGCGAAATGCGCGAGTGGCTGGAATGGCGCGGGCGCGATTTCGCGGAGTACGACGTGGAAGCTGACCGCATTGCCTTCGCCCGCCTGCGCGAGTTGACCGGAGGACAGAGCATGGTGCCCGTGCTGGTGGAGGATGGCAAAGTGATTCAATCCGGCTGGCAGGGGTTCGGTTGCGTGATCCATCATGCATGAGCTCTCCATCGCCCTCAGCCTGATCGAAGCCGCCGGCGAAGAGGCGGAAAAGCACGGCGCAACCGCGGTGCGCGCGGTCTATCTCCGGCTCGGGCCGCTCTCCGGAGTCGAAAAGGAAGCCCTGCTTTTTTCCTACGGGCTGGCGTCCGAAGATACACCGCTGCGCGGATCGCAACTGATCATCGAAGATTCGCCGGTGATGGTGATGTGTACCGTCTGCGGCGGCCGGCGCCCCATTCGCTCGCTGCAATGCTTCTGCTGCGCGGAGTGCAACACGCCCGCCATGGACGTGGTGCAGGGCAGGGAACTGGAAGTGGTGGGACTGGAGATCGACCAATGAGCGCGGAACCACGAATGGTAGAGGTTCGGAGAAAGGTTCTCAAGCAGAACGACATCCTTGCGGGAGAGTTGCGCCAGCGTTTCCACCGGGCCGGCGTGTGCGTGGTCAGCCTGGTGTCGAGTCCCGGATCGGGAAAAACGGCGTTCCTCGAAAAGACGCTGTCCCTGATGCGGCCGACCCATCGCGTGGCTGCGTTGGTGGGCGATCTGGCAACGGAAAATGACGCCGACCGCCTGCGCCGCAGCCAGGCGCCGGTCAGGCAGATCGTTACCGGGACCGTCTGCCACCTCGAGGCCGAAATGGTCCGCAAAGCGCTCGAAGGCTGGAACCTGGAGGAGTTGGATTTCCTGTTCATCGAGAATGTGGGCAATCTGGTTTGCCCCTCCTCCTATGACCTCGGCGAGGAACTGCGTCTCGTGCTGCTCTCGGTGACCGAGGGCGAGGATAAGCCCCTCAAATATCCCACCATCTTTAATACGGCCGACGTGGCGGTGATCACCAAGATCGATCTTGCCGCCGCGGTGGAGTTCGATTGGACCGCGGCGCTGGCCAATATTCAGGCCGTCCGCCCCGGCATGACGGTCCTGCAAGTCTCGGCGAAAACCGGCGAAGGTCTGGACCGGTGGCAGCGCCTGCTGGAGTCCCGCCGAACCCTGTCCGCCTGACCCTCCGGTGCTCCAATCGCTTGATCAGCCCTTCGCGCAGTGCGCGGGCAACGGCCTCCGTCCGCGCCGATCCCCGGTTCCGCGGCCGCGGTCTGGTTCCGATGGCCCTCCATCATGAGCTTCAACAGCCGCAGTTCTTGCCGGGAAAGGCCCGCTGCCACCCCATGCACAAGGATAAACGCGAATCAGGCTGATCTGTCTAGTTATGTGTTGGGCACTGCGCTAGCGGGTGTCAACCTGGGCACGCCGGACTTGTACCAATTTTGTTAGCAGCACTGCGATCGCGGCGCTCACCGGGACTACGGCGGTATGCCAAACCAACAGGTGCATCAGTTGGAAATTGGGGCAGTGCAACTCCAGCATCGAAATCCCACCGAGGCCCGCCAGTGAGCCTGCGGCGAGGGCGGCGCCGGTGGGATTAACGGCGAATCCGCGGCGCAGCATCCACCATCCCGCAAGGGCGATGGGAATCGCATGGAGGATTCCGGTGGTCAGGCAGGCGAGCCCGGCGCGCACAAAACTTTCCGTATGGTGATCGTGGAACAAGGTCGGGAAAAGCGCAAAGAGCGTGAATGTGGCCGCGCACAAGACATTCCACGGGGCGTGGTGACGCTTGCTGCCGGGGATCATTTCAGCGGCCCAGGCCGCCGCGGCCACCGTAATGAAGCCGGCCAGCGCGGGAAAGATCAGCTTTTGCGTGTCGTTCATCGCATGCATTCCGAAGAATCCCAAGCGGGCCGCGCCGGCGATGGCGATACCGATGCAGATGGCCATCAGAGTGAAGCGCAGCACCCACGCAGGCGGCAGCGGACGGACCTGGCGCATATTGGGCCGGATCGATGCGACGATCTTGTCGAGCAGCGCCGGATCGGGATCGGGCTGGGCTTGCGCGGCCTTTTTCAGGATGTCGTCGATTTCGCCATCTCTCACGACGCACCTCCCATCTTGCCGAGCCGCTCGCGCAATTTTTCATACGCGCGGAAGGCCTTCTGCTTCACTGACCCGACACTGGAGGAAGTGGCGCGCGCGACTTCTTCGAGCGACATGCCGGAGATCTTGAGCAACTGGACTACTTCCCTCTGGCTATCGGGAAGGGGCGCGAGCATTTCTTCGATGGTCAATTTGGTGGCAGGCGCGGCTCGCGGCGCGGGCATTTCCCGCGTTTCGTCGAGACTTTGTTCGCGGGCCGAAGTCCGGCCCGCCTTGCGGTAGTGGTCCACGCGAATATGGCGCGCGATGGCGTACAGCCAGGGTAACATCGGTTCGCCCGAACGGTAGGTGTGGCGCACTTCATGGATGCGGAGCCAGGTCTCCTGCAACAGGTCGTCGGCCGACGTGCGGCTCACGACTTGCACCGCGAAGAATCGATGAAGTTGCGGGCTCAAGCGCTGGATGAGAGCTGTAGCGGCGGCGAAATCACCCTGTTGATATCGGACCATCAGCGCGTCCAGTTCGCCGTCGGGGTGCATAAGCGCAAGTCTGCTTACCCAATTATTACCATCATCGGCCTATGCTGGGCTCCTTTTACGATTTGTAATTGTTTTCCTGCATGAGGTACGGCGAGCCGCGTTAAAAAGTTACGCCAGGCTCCGTAACTTTCGGCGGCCTCGGCGCGAAGACATACCCGACGGCGATGCGCGGCTTTGGCGGCACGCCGAAATTCATTTGCTCAAGGAGAATTGGAATGCAGATTCGCAGGTTTTTCAGAATAGTTGCGCCGCTTGTGGGAGCGGCCAGCGCCATTCTGGCGGGTACAGATCCGGATGCGCTGATTGTCACAGCCTCCAACGCCGCTAATAATCAGCTTTTGGTGTACAACCCGGCGGGCAAGTTGCTCCAGTCTCTGGCGACGCAGGGACAAGGCGGCGCCAGCGGCAACGCCGGCGGCATTGAAGTGGACGGCAGTATCGTGGCGGTGGTGAATTACGGCTCCAACAACGTCTCGTTGTTCGAACGGATTGGCGATGGGCTGCGCCTTGCGCAGGTCGTGCCCACGGCCGCCAAGCCGGTGAGCGTGGCGTTTGGAACCGATCATCTTTACGTACTCGGCGCGACTCAGGTGGAATCTCACTGGATGTTCGGGCCGTTCGTGAGTCCTAATGCCGACGGCGCGGCGAAACTGCTGGTTGGGGATGGATCGGCGGCGCAGGTAGTAGTGGCGCAGAACCAGCTTGTGATCACGGAAAAGAGCAACGTGATTGAGACAGTGAACCTGTCTTCCGATGGAGCGATCGGCGGAACAGTCAACCTGGTGAAGAACATTCCGTCGAACGTGAATGCGCCTTTCGGTTCGTTCGCGCGCGGCAACGATGCTTACGTAACCATCGCTCATGCCAACGAAATCAGCCTGGTCCGCGACGGCGCGGTGCTCACCGTGACGCCGTCCGGCACGCAGATGGCGCCTTGCTGGCTCACGCTCGAAGGGCCGTTTCTGTTCTCGAGCAATTCACCCAGCATGAGCATCTCGCGATACGCCGTCTATGGGCAGAAAATCGTGCAGGATGCGGCCGTGGCGGCGACGTTGAATGGCGGCCCGACCGATATTACCTACGCGGGCGGCATGATCGCGGTGATCGATGGCAGCGGCTCAGTTACTCACCTGTCGATGTTCTCAGTGGACGAGGACGGCAATCTGACGCTTATGCAGGCTGCAAATACGATCGCTGGTGCGGCGAACGGCGTCGGGATTGTCCGCGGAGGCGCGCAGCACTAGATTGTCGTTCTCGAAATATCGATACATTTGACTTGATCTATGTTTTAATGGGTCATGCCCTTCCCAAGGAAGCGCAGTTGCCTCCAGTTCAGCGAGCAGGATTTGATCAAGCTGGAGTCCATCCGCAAGTCTCGGACCGAGGAGAAGCGGCGCACCCTGCGGGCGGCGTTTCTTTTGGATTCGCGATCTGGCCAGTCTGATGAAGCCATTGCGCAGCACCACCATGTCAGCCGCAGCACGGTGGTGCTGTGCATTTCTAAGTTTCTCCAATTCGGCCTGGACGTGGCGCTGGGAGAATTGCCCCGACCCGGTAAACCGCGCCAACTGCCCGACGACGCGATTGCCTGGGTGCAGGGTTGTGCTTGCTGGAAGCCGAAGGACTTGGGCTACTCCTACGAATTGTGGACGTACCGGCTGTTGCTCGCTCACATTCGCCAACACTGCGTCGCAGTCGGGCATCCAGCGCTACTTAAGTTGAGCCGCTCTAAACTCCACAAGATCCTGCGGCAGGGCGAACTACGGCCCCACAAGATTCGATACTACGTGGAGAAGAGGGATCCAGACTTCGAGATCAAAATGGCCAACGTGCTGCACGTCTACAAGGAAGTCGAGATCGTCAACGAATACCGGCGGGGCGAGGCCGGCCGGCAACTGGGCATGGTGACGATCTCCTATGATGAGAAGCCTGGCATTCAGGCCTTGGCCGCCACGACTCCCGATCGGCCCCCGGTCGTGGGGACTCATCCCAGTCACCTCCGGGATTACGAATACGCGCGACTGGGCACGGTGTCGCTGCTGGCCGGACTGGATTTGCACACCGGCAGAGTGATCGAAACCGTCGGCGACACACACAACAGCAGTGATTTCATCGCCTTCTTAAGGAAATTGGACAGCGCCTATCCCGAACACCATCAGATTCGGTTGGTGCTGGACAACCATTCCGCGCACATCTCCAAAGAAACGCGCGGCTACCTGCAAACCATGCCTCAGCGCTTCGTTTTTGTGTTCGCCCCGACCCACGGCTCGTGGCTGAATCTGATCGAGAATCAATTCAGCAAGATGACGCGTACGATGCTGCAAGGAATCCGCGTGACCAGCAAACAGGAACTGATCGACCGAATTCATCAATACTTCGAGGAAATCAACGCGGCACCGGTTGTATTTCGTTGGAAGTACAAGATGGACGAGACCATCATTGTATAGTTCTTAAGAGAACGATGATCTAGCATACCTAGGTCTAAACCTTAGGGAGAATCACCGTCAAACTGCGGATGCCACTTCGCGCGCCAGTGCGCCGCGTTGAGAGAGCGTATCACTGGAAAGCTGGAACCGCAAGGAAAACTATGGTTGTGTCTCCGGGTTACCATAATCGGAAATGCGTCTTCTTTGGATTGCTCCGCTCCTGTTTCCCCTCATCGCCGGGTGCCAGCCTTCCGCGCCGCCGGCGGACCTGGAGGCGGTCGTCGCTACCGATCTCGGCGCCTTTCGTTTTGAGTTCGCCCCGGACAAGGCCCCCAAGCACGTCCAGCAATTCCTGACCCTGGCCCGCCAGGGGTACTATGACGGCAGCGCCTTCTTCCGCGTGGTGCCCAACGGCATCATTCAGGGCGGCGACCCTCTCCTGAAGAACCCAAAAACCGCCCGCAACCTGTGGGGCTCCGGCGGTCTCAATCTGCTGGCCGGCGAAACCAGCGATCTGAAGCACGAACGCGGTGTAGTCTCCACCGTGCGCATTCCCGATAAGCCCAATAGTGATGGCGCGCAGTTCTTCGTCTGCCTGTTTCCGCAGCCCGCGCTCGACGGCCAGTTTTCCGCCTTCGGGCGCGTCACCGAGGGTATCGACGTGGTGGAGCGCATCTCGCAGGTGCCCACCGGAAGCGACGGAATGACCGAAAAGCCGGTGCGCATCCTCAAGGTGACCATCGAAAAAAAGAAGTTGGAACCGTTCCTCAACGCCACCCCCGACGAGATGCGCAAGACCGTGACCCTCAAGACCACTCTGGGCACGCTCAAGATCAAAATGGAGCCGGACTGGGCGCCCAATCACGTGCGCAACTTTCTGAAACTGGTCTCCACCGGCTGGTACAACGGCACGGCATTCCATCGCCTGATCAAAGGCTTCATGGTGCAGGGCGGCATGCCCGATGGGCGCACCGGCGGGGCGACTCATCCCGCCGACCGTTGGGTGCGCCCGCTCAAGGGCGAATTCCGCGACGATATCAAGCACGATCGCGGCATCGTCTCCATGGCCCGTACCGACGATCCGAATTCCGCTACCACCAGTTTCTTCCTGATGCTCGGACCCGCCCCGCACCTGGACGCGAAATACAGCGCCTTCGGGCGCGTGGTGAGCGGCATGGAGGTGCTGGACGCGTTTGAGAAGGAAGAAGTGAACGGCGAGGCGCCGGTCCGCAGGCTGGAAATCATCGAAGCCACGATCGATAACTGAGGCGGTCAGGCGCAAGTTAGCTTCGTCCGCGCACCATGCTTGCTACCGTGAGCCGCTCCAGTATCCCCGGATCGCTGAGACGTCGCCGGCTGTAAACGACAGCGGGCCCATTGACATCAAATCGTAGTCGCCAGTGGTCCAATGAGCCTTCATAACGCCAGTTTCAGAATGCCCGTCTGTGCGCTCCAGTAAGTGCCCGATCTCATGCGCCATCACGTGACCCAAAAGTTCGGGCGCCAGCTTGCGGGGTACGCTCCCCAGCACGCGGTCGTAGAAGATGTGGATGCATGTGCGGGTGTAGTCGAACGGAGTGGCGTAGGCAAAGGCGTCGGGGCGGAAGCGGGAAGGAGCATTGGAATCGAACTGTATGACGATGCCGGCGCCGCCGGTTTTGGCCGGACCCCCCAGCTCCCAATGAATGCGCACGCCGATTCCCCTGAAGATTTTCGCGGTGACGCCCTTGGCCGCCACTAGCGTCATGAATTCGGCGGTGGCCGTGTTTTGTAGGTAAACTGTCAGATCTTCGCCTTTGGCCGCAACGCCGCCGGCCAGGATCAGTACCGCCCCAAGCGCCCACGGGGTGCGTTTTTGTTTTTTCATGGCCGCTTACCGGAACGGCCAGGTGGAAACTACAACCGGGCGCAAAATATTTTCCCCGGTGTATAATCCGTGCGATGGGTCCGGCTCCCAGTGTGAAAATCACGCGGCTGCTACGGGAGTGGCAAGCGGGCGACCAGGCGGCCCTGGATCGGCTCACTCCACTGGTCTATGGCGAGTTGCACCGGGTGGCCCTCCGGTGCATGGGTGGCGGGCGCCCCGGCAACAGCCTCCAGCCCACTGCACTGGTGAACGAAGCCTATCTGCGGCTCGTGGATGCCGATGGCATTCGCTGGCAGGACCGGGCTCACTTCTTCGCCGTTTCCGCCCAGATGATGCGCCGCATCCTGGTAGATTTCGCCCGCGCGCGCGGAGCGGAGAAGCGCGGTGGCGGCGCCGTGCGCTTCAGCGTCAAGGAATCGATCGACGGCATGGTCGATCGTTCAGCCGAGCTGATCGCTCTTGATGAAACGCTGGACGCGCTAGCCCGGCTTGATCCGCGCAAAGCACAGGTGATCGAGCTGCGGTTCTTCGGCGGCCTGAGCGTGGAAGAAACGGCCGAGGTCCTGAAGATCTCGCCGCAGAGCGTGATGCGCGATTGGAAGCTGGCGAGGGCCTGGTTAATGCGGGAGATGGCGCGGTAGCCGCGGTCAGCGCTGGATTTCGGCGTCCCAGTGCAGAATGACGTGCATGGGTTCGGGCTGCGTCGGAGGCGGTGGCTCGATCATCAGAAACCGCTCGCCATTCCCAGTGACGGCATAGATGTCGAAACCACAGCCGGGAGCACGGGGCCCCTCGAAGAGCAGTTTGGGAGCGGATGCATCGAATTCCGTGCCCGCCTTCACTGCTACCGACATGATCTTCCCTTGCGTGCTCATGTAGAACAGCTCCCGGCCGTCTTTCCGCCAGAAGGGAATGCAACCGCCTTCGGTGGAAATCTGCCGTCGGCCCGTCATCGATGGGAAGGACGCCACATAGACCTGCCAGAGCCCGGATTCGTTGGAGTGGTACGCTATCCATCTGCCGCCGGGCGAGAAATGCACTTCGCCCAGTGAATACCTGGCGTCGAGATCCAGAAGCGGTTTTGGCTTCCGCCCGCCGTCGAGAGGCAGCGTCAGAATCGTTCGATAGTTGTCGCGGAGAAGAATCGACCGGCCGTCGGGCGACCAATCGTCCGGAACGATCCAGCCATCCTTCTGCTCGAATATCGTTTTGGGGGCGTGCTCGCCGATCGTTACCTCCATCAATCTGCTGGGCAGGTGGAAAGACCTGATGGTGTGATCGACATAGACAATACGGTGGGAATCCGGCGACCAGACCGGATTGTCGTCGCCGTGCTCCCCGAATGTCAGGCGCGAGGTCACATTGTTTCGCAGGTCGAGCAGGTAGAGGTTAGTGCCGGCGGATCCCTGATTGTTGGTTCCCACATCCATGGCGGCATATCTTTCGTCCGGGGAGAGCCGGATCCAGGTAACCGGGAGCCTCCCGCCGATGCTGTCCAGGCGCTTGCCTTCGCGGCTGTACCATGCCAGTTGGCTTGCCGGCGGGCCCGTGCTTTTTTGCGTCGGGCGGTACACGAGAACCCCGTTGGAAGAAGTCGAGAAGGCCGCCCGAACATTGTTTACACCTTCCGCCAGCGCGACGGGATTCCCCACCCGGCGCCACTGCTTCAGGTCGAGGTGCTGCGCGAAGAGGGTTCCGTCGCGGCTGAAGAGCAGGTAGTCCGGTTCCGCGAAGCGGGGCATGGTCGGGTTGAGCATCACCATGCGCCGTTCCGGGGAGTCCAGCGCCGCGACCCAGAGAGCCCGCCTGGGGATCTCCTGGTTGTTCGCCCAGTAGAGAAAATGGCGGCCATCGGGAAGAAACTCCGGCTCGGAATGCGAGCTTTCGCCGTGCGCCGTGTCGAGTTGCGTGATCGGCCTCGGTTCGCCTCCCGATGCCGGCACACGATAGATGGGCGTGTAAGCGGCGGCGAACAGAATGGTTCCATCGCGATTCCAGGTTCCGCCGTCAGCCCCGTTAATTTCGCATATGGTTTGCGGCGGACCGCCGGTTGCCGTGATCTTTTTCAGCATCCAGGGGCCGGCGCCGATGGGGCTGCCGGTGGCGAAATACGCGATCTGCCGCGAATCGGGGGACCAGAACGGCATGGCTGCGCCTTGCGTGTTGGGCAGGCGTTGGGCGGTGTCGGATGCCAGGGGACGCACCCACAGCCATCGTTTGCCTTCGAAATCGGCAGTGAATGCCAGATTCAGGCCATCGGAGGCGACCGCCAGGGATAGCCAGAGATACTGGGTGTTGAGCGGGGTGGCACTCTCTTGGGGTGGAGCAATCGTAAAGCGCGACGGTCTGGCTGGAGTGCCGCGGTTCCAGACAAACAGGATCGCAAGCGCCAGGACAACCACGACGGCCGAAGCCGCGGTCCAGATGTCAGACGTCTTGCGCCGGCTGGAAGGCGTGGCGGGCGCCGCTTCGCCGCTCCACTCCAGCGCGACCTTCAAATCGGCCGCCGATTGCCAGCGGTCCGCCGGGTCCTTCGCCAGGCAGCGCCGCAGCACCCGTTGCAATCCCGGTGGCCCGGCCTCTTCCAGGATCGACGCGGACGCCCGCTGCCCCGTCAGCATCTCATAAAATACCAGCCCAAAAGAATACAGATCGCTGCGCGTGTCGGTCTCCCGGCCCTCCGCCTGCTCCGGCGACATGTAGTGCAGCGTGCCGATGATGTCGCCCTTCCGGGTCACCGTCCCGGCGTCGGCTGCCACTGCCGATTCCATCTTGGCCAGCCCGAAGTCCAACACCTTCACGCCGGATTTCGTCACCAGGATGTTGGCCGGCTTCAAATCGCGATGCACGATTCCCTTGCGGTGCGCCGCGTCCAGCGCATCCAGCAACTGCGACGCCAGGCGAATCGCCCGATCCACTGGCAACGGACCGTGCAGCGCTTTGCCCTCCACATACTCCATCACCAGGTAATTGGGACCCACATCGTACAGCGTGCAGATGTGTGGATGATTGAGCGCCGCGACTGCCCGCACCTCCCGTTCAAAGCGTCCGGAGAACTGCGTCGCGGAAACTTTGATCGCCACGGTGCGGTCCATACGCGTATCGCGAGCTCTATAGACCGTGCCCATGCCGCCTTGGCCGAGCACATCCAGAATCTCGTACGGCCCCAATCGTGCGCCTGCGATCAACTCCGCAGCGTGATGATCCAGCAGTCCATCGCCGGATTGTGCCAGCAGCGATTCCACCTCGTGACGCAGATCGGAATCGGAGCATTCGCCCTCCAGAAAGGCGGCGCGACTTTCCTTGGGCTGCTCCAGGGCAGAATGGTAGAGTTCCTCGACTCTGCGCCAGCGATCCGCAGTCATACTTCTGGAATGTAAGTTTATAACATCACCGGCTGAAACAGCGTGGCCGATGCACTGCCGGACGGATGCCGACGAATTCGATGACCGCGCCGTCACAGAACCCCGACTGCAACAACTTATCAGGCGCGGCGAGCCCGCAGCGCCGCTTCCACGTCTTCCGCGCCGGCTTCCGGCTTCCCCTTGAGGTGCGCGGCGGCGCAGGCATCGTCCAGCAGATCGAGTGCGCGGTCCGGCAAAAGGCGGCGCGAAAGAAACCGGCGCGACAACAGAACCGAGGCGCGGATCGCGTCCTCTCGCACGGCAACCGCGTGGAATTTCTCGTACCGTTCCTTCAGGCCGGTCAGAATGCGAATCGTCTCTGCCTCGGAGGGCGGCCATAGCTCGACCAATGCGAATGGGCGGACCAGCGGCTCGGCCAGCCGCCGGAAGCCCTCCGGCGTGCCCGTCGCGATCAGGCGCGCATCGCTGCGCCGGGCCTGCCCCTCCAGCGTCAGCACGGCTCGCGCGACATCTTTCGGCGGCAGGTCGAACAGGCCCTCCACACATAGAATGACGGAGCCTTCGCAGAGATCCCGCGAGCCGTCGAGGAGTGCCGCTTCGATCAATAGAACGCGCCGCCCGCCCAGAAAGTCGTGCGGCGCACCTTCCTCCAGCCGCTGCGCCAAGCCTTCCAGCAGCGCGGTCTTTCCCACGCCCGCCTCGCCGGTGAGCGCGATCCGGTTTCTGTAACGGCGCGCCAGAATCTCCAGCATGCGCGCCAGCTCCGCTTCCCGGCCGATCAGCGGATTCAGCCGTTCCTCGGCCGCCGCCAGGGTGAGATCCGTGCTGCGGTCGGAAACTGCGGGCTCCCCGCGCCGCATCCTGCCCAGCGGCGCCGCGAACTCCTGTTGCTTCGTTATGGCCGTTTGGCGGCTCTTGCGTTCGGCGATGCCTGTGGCTTCGTCGCGCAGCCGTTCCAGGGTGAGCCCCATTTCCTGGAACAAAGCGGAAACCGCGGTGTCCTCTTCCCGGTTGAGCCCTACCATGATGTGCTCGGTCCCAATGTGTGGATGCTTCATTCGCTCCGATTCTTCGGCGGCGTAAGCCAGGGCGCGCCGGCTCTCCCGGGTGAACGGCAGATCGGCTTTGCCGGCTGGCCCTGGCGCGGACGTCATGAAGCGCTTCCGGATGATGGCAATATTCTCCGCTGAGTAGAACAAGCGGAGCGCCAGGGCGCCATCGGCCTGCATCAAGCCCAGCAACAGGTGCGCCGGCCCCACCTGGGAACTGCCCGCCGCAATGGCTTCGTGGCGGGCGTGGAAAATGGATTTCCGCGCATCTTCGGTGTACCTCTCGAACATTGCGGTTCTCCTTCTGGCAGTATCGCAAAAAGCGCTACCCTGAACGGATGCGTACGCTTCTGCTCCTGCTCCTGGTGCTCCCCGGCCTTTCCGCGCAGGGTGAGAACTGGTGCCGCAATGGCCTCTTTGCCGACGATCAAAACGACATGCGCCCGGCGCGAATCATCGGAACCGGCGCCGTGTCGCTGTACCAGGACTCGACCCCCGGCTGCCCGCAGAAAGGCGCCGCGTGCAAGGAGGCCGATGGACCGCCGCCGGGCACGCAAGTGCTGGTCAGCAAGGTGCACGACGGTTTCGCCTGCGTCTGGCAGTCTATCGACGCGGTCGGTTGGATTCCTGCCGCGCGTGTGGACCTCTCGCTTCCGTTCGACCGGAACCCGCCGCTTGCCGCCTGGGCCGGCGACTGGAAGTTTTTCGACAATCACTTGCAGATCGCCGTCGCGCCGGACGGCCGCCGTCTCCGCATCGGCGGCAACGCCTTCTGGCACGGCCTGAACACCACGCACGACGGCAGCATCGAAGGCGAAGCCGTGCCATCCGGCAATCGCCTCTCGTTCCAATCGCCGCCGGGAGATTGCAAAGTGCGGCTGGCTTTGGTCAACCACACGCTTGCCGCTACCGACAACCGTGTGTGCGGCGGCATGAACGTGACCTTCACCGGCATCTATGAGCCTGCCCACGGACCGTTCGAAGCGCAGTCCGCCTCCATCATGCAATACGGCCGCACTGCCGACGGCCAGGACACGGTGGACATCACCAACGTCACGTTCGAACTGGTGCAAATGAGCGACGAGCGCCGCCTGATGCTCCGCAAGACCCACTCCGAGCACAACGTGATCGGCGATGAGGGCGGCGACCCGAAAATCACCGTGGAAGCCTGGCCGCTCGGCGTGAACCTGAAAGAAAAGCCGCTCTACGGCGTGACCCTGGCCGGCCAGGACGCCGCCCCTATAGACGACGCCCTCCTGGTGTTCGACCGCACGGAGGAAATCCCATGGTGGAGCGTCTACCATCTGGATTCCGGCAAGCACTTCTTCGACACCTACGCGCCGCTGCTGCGCTTTTCCCTTACTGACCCGGAGCAGACCGGGCGCTATGTAGGCCTGGAAGTTTCCAATGACGAAACGGCGGACAAACGCCTGAAGGCTCCCGGGGTGGTGGGCGTTCTGACGTACGCTTCGGGCGATCGCGTAATTCGCGAAGCGCTCGTCACCTGCGACACTGCCGCCCGCGCGGAAACGCTCCACTCCCTCGCGGACACGACGTTTGCACTGGCGTTTGCCGGCAAAGCCATCCGCCTCACCCTCACGCCTTTCGGCTCTTCCGCTACGGTGATTACGGTGCCGCTCGTGAATGACGACCTGGATCTGGCCCACGCCCGCATCCCCGCCGGCATTCACCTGGCCGCCTGGAAACGGTGAAGATCAGTGCATCGGCGAAATCTCGGCGGTGGTGTGTTCGTTATTGCGCACACGGTGAGCACGTTGCGCTCATCGAATCCGCGGCCGATGGCGCGTTTTGCCACCAGCGTCCGGATCATCATCCCGGCGCCGGTGAGCAACACCAGCGAGACCGCCATCTCCGCGATCGTCAGCGTGGAGCGCCACCGCTGGCGGCGGGATCCTCTGCTCGCTTGGGCAATCCCGTCTTTGACCAGGTGCAGTGCCGGAACCAGGCTGCACACGACTGCCAGCAGGGCCGATACCGCCACGGTAAACAGCATCACCCGGCCATCCAGCGCGATGGCCGAACCGTTGGCGCCGATGCGCGGCAGCTCCGCCGGACTGAGAGCCAGGAACCGCCAGCAGCAGGCTTTCGGCCATGTACTGGAGCAACACCTGGCGGCGCTCGGCGCCAATGGCGATGCGGATCGCCATTTCGCGTGCGCGGCGCCCGGCGCGCGCCAGCAGCAGCGTTGTGGTGTTGGTGGCGGAACTGGCCACCACGAAACCGACGGCGCCCATCAGCAGCTAGAGTGCGGGCCGCACATCGCCCACCACTGCGTCGCGCAGCGGCAGCCAGAGGTCGGCGCCGGATTCCAGCCGCGCACCGGGCGCGAGCACTCCGGCCACCTGGTAAGGCACATCGTCCAGCACGACGATGCGGCCGATCATCGAAGCAGCGGAGCGGAACAGGCTGCCAGGCGCGGTCGCTGAGGATCGCCGCTTGCGGACCCTGGGGGCTGTCTTCGCTCGCGGCAGCGGTTCCAGCAGCACCTTATCGACAACGGAGAACAGCGCGGATACCGTCGAAATGCCAGCGCGGTGACCGCGAATCCCGGATTGCGCCACAGGGTGCGGGCCGCGCTGAACAGGGTGAGCACAGCTATTGGAGCGCGATGCGGTCGTACTGCCGGTAGGCGGACATATCGCTGAGAATCACGCGGTCGCCGGGCTGTAGTCCGCTCTTGATCACGATCAAGTTGACCGAACTCCGGCCGAATTGAACTTTCACGGCGGTGGCGTGCCGGCCGTCGGGATCGAGCTTGAAGAGCGTGCCTTCGCTATTGGCGGTCGCGAAGACCGGGCGTCCGACGTAGACCACGTTGCTCATGTTGCCGATAGTCACAGTGGAATCGATTTTGCTGCCCAGCGGGGTGCCGGCCGGCGGGGGCGCGAGGAGCGCCAGGTCCACGGTCACGGTGCCGTTAGTTACACCGGGATGGACAGTCTGCACCTGCGCGGCGATGATTGCGTCTGGCCGCAAAAACGCGACCGCGGCAATCTGGCCGGTATGCACGTCTTTCACCTGGGTCTCCGCGAACTTCGCCTCAGCGAGTATCGACGAGGTGAGAGTGCCCAGTCCGCGCACTTCGATTTTCACATCGCCCTGTTTGACGGTATCGGGCCAGACCGTCTTGAGATTGACCACGGGCTCCTGCGCCGGCGCCGGGCTCTCCGCGCCGCGGACCATGGCGCCGCCGACGGCGATCAGCAGAACGGCGCTGAGCGCCCAGGCCGCGCCGGCGGGCGCCATGCGCGTAGCCGGACGGGACGGGTCCACCAGCCGTCGAATGCGATTGTGCAGCGAACCGCCCGTCGCGGCCAGGGCGTGCATGTGCGCCGTGCGGCAGGATTCCAATTCGGTGAGAGCGCGCGCATAGGTCAGGACATCGCCACCGGTGGCGGCGATGGCGAGGTCGTCGCAGCAGTGCTCGCGTTCAGCGCGGATCTGTCGCGAGACCCACCATACGGCCGGATGGTAGAACAGCACCGCCTCGGCCAGGCTCTGCAGCAGGTTGACCAGGTAATCGTGGCGGCGAATGTGGGCCAGTTCGTGCGCCAGCAGGCCTTCCACCTGCGCCGTGGAGAGTCCGGCGAGCGCGCCCACGGGCACCAGGATGACGGGCCGCAGCCAGCCGATCGTTACTGGCGCTTCCAGCAGCGTAGAAGCCCGCAGGCTCACTTGACGGATCACGCCCATGCGCGACATCAAGGGCTCCAGCTTCCGCTGCCATTCCACGGGCGCGGGCTTGGCATTCGCGCTCCGCAGGCGGGCCGTGATCAGCCAGCCACCCAGCAGCCGTACCGAACAGCAAGCCACGCCCACCAGCCACGCCAGGCCCAACCTGGGCGAGATGCGCTCCCATACGCTCTCCAGGGGCAGGGAAGAGGATGCCCCGCTGCCCGCCGCGAGTGCCGCACGAACGGCCGCATGTCCCGCCGGGGCCGCGCCATCGCCATTCCCCAGCATCAGGAAGGTGACCACGGGAGCCGCAGCCATTATTGCCAGCGCCGTGCAGGCGGACACATACCGGAATGACGCGCCCGACGTGCGCGCGCGAAGAACCGCGAGCAGCGCGGCAACCAGCACGCCCTGCCACAGGAAATGCAGCAGCGTCCAGCCCAACCGGGCCATCCAGGGTTGATGAAATAACACTTGCAACGGACTCATCGCGATGTTCCTTTCTGTTTCTCGAGTTGGTCCAGCATCTGCCGGATTTCCTGCAATTCTTCCCGCGAAGCGGGTTGCGCCGAGAGCGCGCCCATGACCAGGCTGGCGGCCGACCCTTCGAAGGCGCGCCGCAGCAGGTCGGTGGCAATCTGGCGCTGCGTTTGTTCCTTGGGCATACCAGGCTCGTAGACATGGGCCCGAAACCGTTCGCTGCGGGTGAGCAGCCCCTTTTCCGTCATCAACTGCATCTGCTTGAGTGTGGTGGTGTAACCGCTGTCCTTGCCGAGTGCCTGGTGCACTTCACGGACAGTGGCCGGACCGGTGCGCCACAGAACGGCCAGAATGTCCAATTCGGCATCGGTCGGCAAGGGTGGGGGAACCATGTGGGCAGCATACTACGAGCAGAATCGTATGTCAACGACTAAAATCGTACATTGACATTCCACGTGGTCGATCGCGTGGCCGTCGGCTCCTTGACAAAGATCCCAGGATTCTTTATGATGCAAAGTACTTTTTATGCGACTCGCGCGCCGGGTATTCAAAGGCTTTGCAATCGCTGCGATGATGAGCGCAGTTGGGCTCGCGGCGCTGCTCTGGTGGGAGCACAGGACCGAAGTTACACTCCCGGCGCCCACGGGGCCATTCGCCGTGGGCCGCGCAATCTATGATTGGGCTGACGAGAACGTATTGGACACGCTGGCGCCCGTGCCGGGCACGAAGCGCGAGCTGCTTGTGTGGATCTGGTACCCGGCGTCGCCTGATTCATCTGCTGCGATTGACGACTACATGCCCGCCGCATTGCGAACGGCGATCGCACGCCAGGGCGGCGTGCTGCTCACGCAGTTTCTGACGCGCGATCTGTCGAAGGTCCATGCGCACAGTCTTCGTAACGCGGACGTCTCACCGCGGCAGCGCTCCTACCCGGTGGCGATCCTGCGAGCGGGGGCTTCGCTCGAGGTAGTGAGCTACTCGACGCTGGCCGAGGATCTGGCCAGTCAAGGGTATCTTGTCGTGGGTCTGGACGCACCTTACCGGACGCGTGTCGTCGCCTTCCCGGACGGCCGGGTGATGACACGGATACCGCAAAACAATCCGGAGTTCTGCGAAGAAAAGGGGGGCCTGGAGCAGGCTCAGTGTGTGGACAAACTCCTGATGGCATGGACCGCCGATATCGGGTTCGTACTCGATCGATTAGAGCGGTTGAATCACGCGGACCCCTCCGGCAGGTTCACGGGGCGGATCGACATGACGCGGGTGGGAGTATTTGGCCATTCCTTCGGAGGCGCGCAAGCGGCGCAATTCTGCTCCCGGGATGCCAGGTGCAAGGCGGGCATCGATGTGGATGGCGCCCTGCACGGCAGCGTCATTCAGGCAGGCATCCACACGCCGTTCCTGTTCCTGCTGAGCAGCCAGGGCGATTTTTCATCGGACGCGGAGGTCCGCCAGATTCTGGCCGACATCCAGTCGGTTTACGATCATCTGCCGGCGGAGGGAAGGCTGCGCGCTGTGATCCGCGGCGCCGACCATTTCACCTTCACCGATGATGGAGCCCTGTTGAAGAGCGGCGTCTTCCGGGGGTTGTTCCGCCTGTTCGGGAAACTCGGTATCGCCGGACGCCGTCAGCTTGCTGTTACGGCGTACTGCGTGCACTCCTTTTTCGACGCGTATCTCAAGGGGGATAGCACGCGGCCCCACATTCCCTCTCCGCTTTATCCCGAGATCCAGGTACCGCGGTGACGGCCCGGGCAGGAGTACCTCACATCGGCCGGGTGTGCCCTTGTTGACGGTAGCGTTCCAGCAGGGTCGCCAGCCGGTCCACCACTTCCGGGCGAGCCTGGTAGAGATTGTGCAGTTCGCCGGGGTCGTTCTGGAGGTCGTAAAGCTGGCCTTTGGGTCCGCCTTCGGCGGGCTCTACGGTTTGGGGCGGACTGAAGCCTCCGGAGCCGAGGCCTTCCTCCAGTTTCCAATTGCCCTGCCGGAGCGAGAACATACCGCCGTTGGAGTGCATGACGATGTGGTCGCGAATGGGCTTCCTGTTCTGTTCGAAAAACGCCGGCAGCAGGTTGAAACTGTCCTCGGCGGCATTGGCCGGCAGGGCGGAACCGGTGACGGCCGCCACCGTGGCCATCAAATCGGTCAGACTGCCCAATTCCTTGCTGACCGTGTTGGCGCGTACGCGGCCCGGCCAGCGGACCAGGAACGGAATGCGATGGCCGGCTTCCCAGATATCGGCCTTCTCGCCGCGCCAGTCGGCATTGGCGCGGTGGGCGTAGCGCGCCTGGTCCTCCGGTTTCCAATCGGCGCCGTTGTCGCTGGCGAAGAGGAACAGCGTGTTCTTCGCCTGGCCGGTTTCATCCAGGGCGCGCATCACGTTCCCGAGCATGTCGTCAATCTCGGTCACAAAGTCGCCGTACGTGCCGGCTTTCGATTGATTACGATACTTGGCCAGCGGCAGCCATGGCGTATGCGGTCCGGTGAACGGCAGGTACAGGAAAAAGGGCTGTGCGGCCTGTCTGGCGCGCTGCTGAATGTACTCGACCGCCTTACCTGTAATGGCCGGCAGCACTTCTTCGTGCTTGAAATGCGGCGCGCACGCGCCCGCACGCCAGAAGACGCCGCGCGGGTCTTTGCTTCCAGGAGTCGAGGAGGCCGGCAGTTCCACCGCGTGGTCGTCTTCGATATAGAGATACGGCGCCATGTCGAGCGACGCGGGAATGCCGAAGTAATGGTCGAAGCCGTGGTCCAGAGGGCCCGGGTGGAGAGGCTGTGAGAAGTCGGTGGACGGATCGTTGCGCAGTCCCAGGTGCCACTTTCCGAACCCCGCGGTGCGATAGCCCGCCGATTGCAGCAGGGCCGGAACGGTCAGCCGCCCGGGCTCGATCAGGTTGGGGGAATCGCCGTTGAGCACACCCTTTTTCAGGCTGCTTCGCCAGCAGTAGCGGCCGGTCAGAATGCTGTACCGGCTGGGCGTGCAGACCGCCGAGGAGGAGTGCATGTCCGCGAAGCGCATGCCTTCCGATGCCAGGCGGTTGGCGTTGGGCGTGTGGATGGCGGAGAGCGGATTGTAGCATTGCAGGTCTCCCCAGCCCAGATCGTCGGCCAGAACGTAGACGATATTAGGCCGCTCGGGCGCGGCGCGGAGAGGGGATGCGGCCATAGCGGCGCTGGTGGCAAGGGTTCTGCAGAAGGTTCGCCGGTTCATTGTGGCCCCCTTCAGACAGTATCATTTACTCATCCCGCAGGGCGATGGCCGGATCCACGCGGGTGGCGCGGTGGGCGGGAAGCCAGCAGGCAAAAATCGCCACCAGCGTCAGGATGGCAGGCACCAGCACGAACGTGACCGCATCCTGGGCGCTGATCACGAACAGCAGGCTGGAGACCGCGCGCGACGCCGCGAGCGCCACCAGCGTCCCTACTACCACCCCCACGGCAACCATCCGGACGCCTTCGCGGAGGATCATCACCTGGATATCGTTCAGGGTGGCGCCCAGTGCCATGCGCACGCCCACTTCCCGCGTGCGTTGCTGCACCGAGTACGAGATCACGCCATAAATGCCGATTGTCGCCAGCACCAGGGCCAGCCCGCCGAACACCGCCAACAAATCCGCCGAAAGACGCTGCGCCCAAAGAGACCCGCTGATGGTTTTGGCGGCCGACTCGGAATCCAGCACCAGGTTGCGATCCAGGGTCCGGAGTTGACGCACCGCACCGGGCAGGACGGCATCCGGATTGCCGCGCGTATGCAGGTAGATCGCGCCGTAGGGAAAGTAATATTGCAGCAGCGAGAGGTAACACATGGCCTGGGGCGGCTCGCCGATACTGAGGTAATTGGCATTGCGCGCCACGCCAATGACAGACACGGGCAGATTTTCCGGGAAGAACGAAATCACCTGGCCCACCGGATCCTGTCCCGGCCAGAAATAGGCCGCCGCGGCTTCATTCACGATGGCCACACGCGGGCTGGACTTGATGTCGGTGGGGCTGAAATCACGGCCCCGCAGGAGACGCAGACCCACGGTCTTAAAATATCCCGGCGAAGTGACCGAGGTGAGGGTCACGTGCCCCCGGCTGCTGTCCTGTCCCTGCAGCACCAGGGTTCGGGCGCTGCCCACGTTGAAAGGCACATCTTTGCCAATCGCCACCGAGTCCACACCCGGCACCGAAGCCGCCCGCTCCAGCGCCATCCGGTGGAACTCCCGGCCGCGCTCTTCGTTATATCCCTGGTCCGACAGGTTGAAGGAGATTACGGCCAGATGGTTGGCGTCAAAACCAGGGTCGATCCGATTGGCGTTGAGCAGGCTCCGAACGAACAGACCCGCGCCCACCAGCGCCACCAGGGACAACGCCATCTGCACCATCACCAGGATGGAACGCGGGTTCCAGCCTCCTGAGGATGCCGCCTCTCCGCTGCGTTCCTTGAGATCGCTGCCCAGATTCTTCCGCGTGGCCCGCAGGCCGGGAATCAGACCGAAAAGGATCCCGGTGCCGATCGAGATCCCGAGGGTGTACGCCAGCACCCGGGAATCCAGATCCAGGGTGAAGCCCGCATGCTTGAAGGCGGGGGGGCGGATGGACCAGAGAACGTCACGCGCCCACCGGGCCAGCAGCAGGCCGAGGACACCGCCGGCTACCGAAAGGATCACGCTCTCTACCAGGAGCTGGCGGATTAATTGCCAGCGGCTGGCGCCCAGGGCGAGGCGCACCGTGATTTCCCGTCCGCGTCCCGTGGCCCGCGCCAGTTGCAGGTTCGCCACGTTGGCGCAGGCAATCAGCAGAACCAGAGCCGATACGATAATCAGCACTGTTCCGGCATTCCGCACCAGATCGCGGGTCTGCGGGGTAACGGCGGCTTCGGCGACGGGCGTCAGCTTGATCCGGCGGCCGCGGTTCTCGGCGGGATACTGTCGCTCCAGTTCCTGCGCCAGCGCTTGCAGGCCGGCTTCCGCCTGCGCCATTCCGATTCCGGGCTTCAGCCTGCCCGCCACGGAGAAAAGCAGCGCTCGCCGCTGGTTCACCCAGGCCGGATTGGGATAGATCTGCTGGTACATCGCCATGGGCACCCAGACATCGGCCGCGTAGATACTGTTGATACCCTGAAATCCCTGCGGGGCGACCCCGACAATCGAGTAGTTACGTCCATTCAGCCGGAGCGAGCGCGAGGTGATGGCTGGATCGCCGGCGAACATCCGCGTCCACAGCCCGAAGCTGATAACGGACACCGGAGCCGCTCCCAGGGTCGCATCTTCTTCCGGCAGAAATCCGCGGCCCAGAGCCGGATGAATTCCCAATCCGCTGAAGTAGTTGCTGGAGACGATCTGACCCATGACGGATTGTGGATCGCCGTGTTCGGTCAGATTGATCAGGATGGGGGAGTATACGAGAAGCGACGTGAAAACCTGGTTGTGGTCCCGGTAATCCGTATAGTTCGGATAGGAGCACAGGAGAGTGCCAGGGTTGGACGAATCGAGGGTATTCACCGCCGCCAGGCGATTGGGCTGGGCGACCGGCAGCGGCCGCAGCAGGATCGCGTTGAGCAGCGTGAAAACCGTCGTATTGGCGCCTACTCCGAGCGCCAGTGAGACGATAGCGACCAAAGTGAAGCCGCGATTTTTTACTAACGCCCGAAGGCCGTAGTCAAAATCAGCGAATATGCCCGATGTCATCGGTAAGTGTCAGCTTTATAACATTATATCTTCGCAGGTACCGCTAAGTCTAAGGTAAATACCAGTTTGTGTAACGTGGAATTATGCCGATAAATTCTCACATTCATGTATTACTACAGGTTTTTCTCGTACTAAGCTTATTATAAGCTTGTTACACAGTATTTATACGGGCCGAGCATGACGGATCCGGCGTTTTGCGGGCGTTGCTGCAACCCAACCAGAGTGGTGGTTTTCAGCCACCAACCGCAACGTGCACAATAGTCTAATCTACTCATTTCATTAAAGATACAGATTGGCTGGCGGCTTGCATGCCAGAACGCCGAAGTACTGGAGGCTCTGCCATGGGAAGGAGACATCTTGGGCGGTTCGCGGCGATGGGCGCGGCGCTGTTAGGCGCCGGCCTCTTCCTGCCGGCACGCGCGCAAGATCCGGACGATCAAAAGCGGGGCGTAGCCCGCATTAGCTTGATGAACGGAGAGGTGTCAGTCCGGCGTGGCGATTCGGGTGACTGGGTCGCGGGTGTGATCAATGCTCCGCTATTAACCGATGATCGCATCTCGACCGGTCCCAATTCCCGGGCGGAAGTGCAGTTCGATTCGAGTAACATGCTGCGCATCGGCGGGAATGCCGAGATCCGCTTGGCGGACATTGAATATAACCGCTATCAAACCGAGCTGGCTAAGGGCACGATGACCTTCCGGGTGCTTCGGGCTTCCGGCGCAAACATGGAAGTAGATACTCCCTCGGTTTCCGTAAGGCCCGCTAAAGTAGGGATCTTTCGAATCTCCGTGAATGAAAACGGTGAGACGGAAGTGATGTCGAGGGCAGGGGATTTGGAGATCTTCACACCGCGTGGCTCGCAGTGGATCAGTGCCGGGCAGATGATGGTGGCGCGGGGAACCTCGGCCGATCCGGAGTTCCAGATCGTAGGTGCGCGTCCGGCCGACGACTGGGACCGCTGGAACGAGCAGCGGGATCAACACTTCATGCAATCCCAGAGTGATCGATATGTAGATCCAGGAAACTCCGGCATTTATGGAACCGAGGATCTGGATTCTTACGGCGTCTGGTCGGAAGTTCCGAACTATGGTCCTGTGTGGCGGCCCACGGTGGGTGCGGATTGGGCTCCGTATCGCGCCGGGCGCTGGGTGTGGGAAGACTGGTATGGCTGGACTTGGGTCAGCTACGATCCCTGGGGTTGGGCACCGTATCACTACGGCCGATGGTTCTTCGACGCCGGGTTCGGGTGGTGTTGGTACCCGGGCGCGCGGGGTTACCGCCACTTCTGGTCGCCGGCTCTGGTGGGTTGGTTCGGGTACGGTGGCGGAGTCGGTTTCGGCTTTGGTTTTGGGAACGTCGGTTGGGTGCCTCTGGCGCCGTTCGAAACGTTCCACCCGTGGTGGGGCCGTGGATTCTACGGGGGCGGAAACTTCGGGCGTAACATTAATATCACGAATGTAAACATAACAAATACATACAGAAATGCTCGCATCGGAAATGGAGTTTCGGGGATGGCAGCGGGGGATTTCCGGGAAGGCCGTTACAACTCCGTGGGACGTGTTTCGGGAGAGCAGATGCGGTCCGCCGGTCTGGTCCGGGGGCAGATGCCCATTGGGCCGACCAGCCGGAACCTGAGCTTCAGCAACCGAGCCGCTTCCTTCACGCCGCGGACCGCCGAGAACACACGTTTCTTCACGCACCAGACGCCTGCTGCGAACCAGCGCATTCCGTTTAGCCAGCAGCAGCGGGCGATGGGGGGCGGACCTGCCGCGGAATCGGGCCGGTCGGCGGAAATAGCGAACCGCCCGCAGGCGAACGGGAGCCGCCCACAGGGCGCGAGTCCTTCGACCGGCGCGGTACAGGCGGCGCGTCCCGGTCAGAACGGCGCCTCGGGAGGCGGATGGAGGCGGTTCGGTGAGCCCGCGTCGGGCAATGGCGCTAACGGGTTCCGGAATCCCGCGACGGAAAATAGCCGGCCGTCGCAGGCACCGGGTACCGGAGGATGGCAGCGCTTCGGTACGCCCAACGCGTCACGCAACCCGCCAGCCGGCAACGCTCCGCGCACCAACAGCGCGCCGGCGCAACGAAATTACAACGCCCCGGCGCAACGGAGCACTCCCAGTTACAGCGCTCCTCGGGGCGGCGGCGGTAACGGCGCCTCGCGGGCTTCCGGAGGCGGCACCAGCAGCAGCAGCAAGGGGCGCCGGTAAAGGTTTCCCACGCGGGAAAGCAGCACAGTTTCTTCCTATAGGCCCGGTCCCATTCAGCGGGGGCCGGGCCGTTTTTTCAGGACGCACCAATATTTGACATAATATCTGTTATCGGAAGCAAAGCTACTTCGCTGGGGGGCCAACCGTCAATGCGCTTGAGTGCCGATCTTCTCGAGAATATCGGGAATCTCAAACACGGCGCGATTTTGCATGCGACCGGTTGCCGCGCGAAAGCGCGCGTAGGCCGCGGGATCCAGCAGTTCGTCCACGGCGCGCGCAACGTCACGAAAATTCCGCAGGACGATGCCGATTCCCTGCTCCCGCACCCAGTCGGCGTTGTACCGCTCCTGCGGCAGCGTCCAGGCGTTCCGCTCCACGATCACCGGCAATCGCATAGCGGCCGCTTCGCTCAAACTGCCCGGGCCAGGCTTACCGATGAAGTAATCGGCCAGTTGCATGTAACGCGGCACCTCTTTGGTGAAGCCTTCGACAAAGACCGGCGCGGCGCGTTCCGCGGCAAGCCGCCGCAACTCCGAGGCCAGCTTCTCATTGTGGCCGCAGACCAGAATCAATTGCCGGTCCGGAACCCGGCGGGCGATTTCCAGCATGACGGCGGCGCCCTGCCCGCCAAACAGCACCAGACCGACCGGCTTTTCGGGGTCGAACCCCAACTTGCGCCGCGCTTCGGCCCGTTCCGGCGGTTCCAGGGGCGCCACATCATAGAACGACGGGTTGAGAATCATTCCCGAAACCCTGTGCACATACTGTGGCTGGTGACCCATAGCCGCAGCCTGAGCCTGCGCTTTTTCCGACCCCACGATGAAATGCTGCTGCTGACGCTCCATCCAGAAATGCGGGGGGTAATCGGCGATGTCGGTTAAGATTGTAACCAGAGGGGTGCCGGGCAGTTCGCGATGCAGGCTATCGAACAGGGCGCGGTTCAGATTGGGGATCAGCGAAACTACCACGTCCGGGCGGCGCTTGCGCCAGAGATCCCTGAGCACCTTCACCTGCTGGGAATGGAAGAGCCGGATCACCAGGTGCATGCCCGCGGTAAGTTGCGGCGACCCCAGGGTCCAGCCCTTTTTCAGCATCAGGTTGTAGATGTCCTGCAGCCGGACGCCGGTGAGTTTGCGAAACACATCGATGGCATCCAGCGCCTCCTGAAGATTCACCAGGCTCAGTTCGAAGGGCCGCTTCTGCTGGTCGATGACCGACTTCAGCGCATTGGCCGCGGCGCGGTGGCCGCCCCCGGCGTCGAAGAATATCAGGTCGAGTTTCTTCACCCAGTAGAGATTGTGCCATGCGGCGCCACGGGCGCGGCAGAAAACAATCCGATTCACGAATGTTTTTTGGCTGTGTCACGCATTTGTAGCCGGCAGCGGCGTACAAATGGGCTATGGCAGCAGTGACGGCGATGCTGGGTTTCATCTCCCATCGCGACCACAAGTTGATGCGCCGCGTGAACCACTGGCCGGCGCCCCGGTGGGTCCGCATCTGGGCCCTCTGCGCCACGCGCGGCGGGGACGGTTGGCTTTGGTACTTCATGGGGTTGATGATTCTGCTGTTCGGCGGCGAGCGGCGGTTTCTGGCCGCCGGTTCCGCCGCCGCCGCCGCGGGCACGGGAATCGTGGTGTTCCTCAAATTGAAAAAGGTCACCGGCCGGAGGCGGCCCTGCGCGATTGAACCCCACTGCTGGGCCACGCTGCTGCCTCCGGATCAGTTCTCCTTCCCCTCCGGCCACACCATCACGGCCTTCGCGGTAGCCTTGACGTTGAGTCATTTCTACCCGTCACTGGCCGTGGGGCTGATTTTCTGCGCGGTCAGCATCGCCGCATCGCGCATCCTGATGGGCATGCACTTCCTGAGCGACGTCCTGGCCGGAGCCGCCATCGGCAGCCTGCTGGCCCTGGCAGCCACTCTTGCAGCGGCGCTCCTCCGCTAGGCGGCCGGCACTACAGCACCGGCGAATCATTGCCAAGCAGGGCGCGGCGCACAATCCGGATCGGGGGATATCCCTGCTTCATGAAGTTATTATGGAATTCCTCCAGGCTGTATTTCGTTCCCTTCATCTGTTTGTAATCCTGCCGTAACTTCAGAATCTGGAGCTTGCCCAACGTGTAGTAAAGGTAGGTCGGATCGCTGGTTCCGCGCTTGGTTTCGCGCTCGCCGTTGGCCCGGGTCTGATAGCCTTCCTTGACGAAGAAGTCGATGCCCTGTTCGTAGGTCATCTTGCCGGTGTGCATTTCGATCCCCACTATGTATCGTGCATTGCGCAATAGCGCGTCCTGCAATTGCCCCAGCCGCAGTTTGGGATCGCCGTTGCCGTACCCTTCATCCAGCATCATCTGTTCGCTGTAGTGCGCCCAGCCCTCGGCATTGGAACTGCACCCGATCAGCTTGCGAACCTTGGTCGGAGCCTGCTTCAGCCACAGAAACTGCGTGTAGTGACCGGGATACACTTCGTGCACGGCGGTAGAGATCACGGTGCCGCGATTGAAACCTTCCATGTGCTCTTCCACCTGCTGCCTGGGCCAGTTGGGCTCCGGCAGCGTCACGTTGAAGAATGCCTCTTTGGCCACCTGTTCGAACGGACCGGGCGTATCCATGGACGCGAACGTCAGCGCTCTCATGAAGGGCGGCGTCTCCTCGACAATCGGCGGCACCGGAGAGGGCATGGTGACGATATTGTGCCGCTCGATGAATTCTTTGAGTCCACCCAGCACGCCGCGAAAGGTGTTCAGGAGCTGGTCCGGCGCGGGATGATCTCTTTCCAGGTCTTGCAGGATCTCGGCCGGGGTGCGCTTAGGGTCGATTCGCGCGGCCACCCGCCGGAACTCCGCCTGGTTCTGTCGCAGATTCTCGAACCCGAGCGCCAGCAGACGGTCGAGCGGAGTATCCACCATCTCGTCATACCGCAGTTTGCGCGCATAGGTCTCAGGTCCCAACCGGAAATCCCCTTTGGAGACCGGCAGCACCTGACTCTTCAAGAACTGCTGGTACGAATGTAGCGCGTCGATCACCCCCCGGTTCGAGGTTTGGAACTGCGCCAGCAGCGCGGTGCCGGTCACCTGTTTGAAGGCCGAAGGGACATCGTTCTCAAAGAAGCTGACGATGCCGGGGAGCTGTTCCAGCGCGATTTCAGTGTAGATCCGGGGTGGGTCTCTGAGGTTGGCGCGCGCCGACTGGAACGTCCGCGGAATCAGCCGTTCGCGCGCGATGACCGCCTTCAGGCGCTCAGCCGCCGGCGCGAAGTTGCGGCTCATGATCACGAAAATGGCATTGGAGGCGCCCGAGGAGTAAGTGTCCGGATTCCTTTCCCACGGCCGGATGGTTTCCAGTTCCAGCAGAGTACCTTGAATTTGTGACGTCACCAGTTCGCGGTCCGCGGCGGCCGTGGAGGAAAGCCCGCGCCCATCGAATGCCCCGACCTCCGCGAGATGTTTCTTGAGAATCGCGATTTGGGCGTCCACTTGCGCCTTCGACCCGTCCGGCAAAAGGCTGTCGTATTGGTGGAATCCCGCAGCGGTGCCCGAAACGGGATCGAAGCGGTACACCGCCTCGTCAAAGTAGCGGTCCGCCAGTCTAGCGAGCTCGGCGTCCCGGGCTTGCCCGAAGCACAATACGGTCAGGAACATCCCTGCCGATAACGTCCCAACTCTCATCCTTTAAGTTTATCCTCAACTTTTTTGATACTCCGGTGAACCCCGGTCCAAAATAACGCGCCGGTTTTGTCCCCCGTTTTCGCTAATAGAAGTACAGGGAACATTTATGTCATCGGCAATACAGCAACAGATCGCGATGGGGGAAAAACCGGCGCCTGCACTTCGGGTGGTAGCCCGGTTGGCGACGCCGCAGATCCTGCGCGTCGATCGGTATCGTCTGGCGCCGGGCACGCCTTTACCCGTGCGACATCTGCAACAACGGGCCGCCCTGGCCATGGCCCAATGGGGGTGTCCGCATCCATACCTGGCGGTCGAATCGCTTACCGGACCGCCGGAAGCGTGGCGGCTGACCGGCTACCAGACGGCGGCCGATCAACGGCGAGCGGCGCAGAGCATGGAAATGAAACCGGCTCTGCGGATGGAACTGGAACGGATCGAGAGCCAGATTCAGGTGCTCGCCGGCCCGCCGTCTACCTGGGTCGCGCAGTACGTCGGCGGCATCCTGCCCGGCCAAAAATGGCCGATGGGGCGCGGTCAGTACCTGGTGATTGCACCGGTGAGCGGGTCCGGGGAACTGCAAGGGGCTCCGTATCAGGCCTCGGACGGAGCGCAGTATGCGATTGCAGCGGCGCGAACCCGCAAAGACGCCGAGAACCGGGCAGCCGCGGCAGGCCCGGGAGCATACGTCTTTGCCGTTCGCCCTGCGTGGAGCATGCCCGCACCGGATTGGATCCGCTGCAACCCGGCATTTTGGAATTCCAGTCCCGCGGTCAAATGGGCGCGCTAGAATCAATTGAGGTTCCAACATGAGACTTGCCGCTACGCTACTTGTGTCCGCCGCCATTCTCGCCGCGCAGGGCACGCCCAAGAACCCCATTGTCGAGACGTCGAAAATGGTGTTCGGCATCGCCAAGAATGACATATTGAAATCCGCTGACAAGATTCCGGACAGTCTGTGGTCCTTCCAGCCTACGCCGGATGTGCGGACCATCGGTCAATTGTTCGCCCACATCGCCGACGGCCAGTACGAGTTCTGTAGTGCGGCCGCGGAGGACAAGATGGCGCCGAAGGACATCGAGAAGACCGCCAAAACGAAGACGGAAATCGTGGCCGCGCTGAAGACCGCCTTCGCTTATTGCGACTCCGCCTATGCCAAGATGACGGACGCCAACGCCGGGCAGTTGGTGGATTTCTTTGGGCGCAAGGCGGCGCGCGTGGGCATCATGGATTTCAACTCCGCCCACACCATGGAGCACTACGGGAACCTGGTCACCTACATGCGGATCAAGAAGATTGTTCCGCCGTCCAGCGAAAAGCAGCAATAGCGCCATGGAGCTTTCCGAACTGCTTCGCGCGGCTATCGTGCGCGAGTTGCCGAACCTGCGCGGCCTCACCGAGGAGCGTGCCTCCGTGCCGCGCGGCGGAGGAAAATGGACGCCCAAAGAAGAATTGGGCCACCTGATCGATTCCGCCGCCAATAATCATCTGCGCTTCGTGGGAGGCGCGACGGCGGCGGAGTTTCGCGGCCCCGGGTACGCGCAGGACGATTGGGTTCGCATTCACCGCTACCGCGAAATGCCGTGGGAAGAGATCGTGGCGTTCTGGTTCCAGTACAACCGGCTGTTGATCCAACTCATCGCCGCCATCCCCGCCGCGCGCCTGGAGACACCTTGTACCGTCGGCGCCGGGGCCCCGGTGACGTTAGGCTACCTGATCGAAGACTACGTGATTCATATGCAGCATCACATCGATCTCCTGCTGCTGCGGGAGACGGTAACCCGGTATCCGCGTCACTGAAACTACCGGATTTCCACCGCGTTATTGGTGGCCGAAAGCGCCTGGCCTTCGGTATCCCGCACCACCAGCCTTACGAGATAGGTACCGGGCTTGAGATCGAAGGTGGTCTTCACCGTGACTCCGCTCGCTAAGCGCGCCAGAGTCTCATCCTTCAGGTGCAGTTCCACTACTTTGCGGATGCCTTGCAGATAGTTTCCATTGCTGTCGAAGATTCCCGAGACCACGGTCACGTTGTTGACATTCCGCCCGTCGGCTTTGTGGAACTTAAACTGTTTCAGATCCAGGTGAGCCATCACCGAAAGTTTGGCGTCCTGATCGGTGGCCTTGAAAAACTGGGTGTGCATTTCGATCGGCAGTTCCGCCATCTCGTCGTGCGAGAATAGGGCCGCTTCGATCTCCTGCCGCGCCGCCTCCGCCGCATCTTCGGTCTTCTTCGGCGCATAATATCCGTGCCGTGCCGTCAGCGCCATATTGGGCACGTTCTTCAAGGAAACTTTCAACGAATGGAAACTGCCGTCCGACTTCAGATTCTGCGGCGAAAAGCCCAGCAGATAGAGATATTCGGGCGCAGCCGCGATGCGCCGGAACCCTTCGTCGTAGCTGTTGCTGTTCTCGAACAACGACCCGCCGGTGCCCGAGGCAAGTTCCGCCATCACGTCCGAGTTAAGCTGCATTTGGGTCAAGGTGCGCGGCCCGCCCGGCGCCACCTTGAACGCCGGATCGGTGTACAGACCGCGAGCGTCCAGCGCGCTGATAATCACCTTGGAGCGGATGGCCTGCTCGATAATCGCGACCTTGTAATCGACGTACATCGGATCCCAGGTATTGAAGCCGGGCGATATGAAGATCATGGTGCGCTGCCCCGGCGTTACTCCGAGCCGCTTGACCACGGCTTTCAGGTTGTCCAATGAGATGAGGGTTCTCTGGTCCACATCGTTGAGGGCGCCGGTGCGAACCATGAGGTTGGGGCGAATGCGTGCCAGCGCCTCGTGAAGTTTCGGGCGATCGCCGGTGAAATCCTGGCTGACCTCGCCCGACATGGCATACACGGCGATGCGTTCGGTCGGTGACAGTGCTTCGATGAAACGGTCCGCGGCCTCGCGCACTAACGTCAGGTACTGCGGCGCAAGATGAATGTCGTCAAATACCAGCGCCACAAAACGATCCGGGATCACGATCGCCGGCTCGCCCTCGCCCGTGGCGGCAGGCGCCTGGCTGTCGGTGACATTTGCCGGGACCTTGGTCGTCTCCACGCTGAAGCGCTCAATGATTTGCGGCTTGCCCTTATCGTAGAGTAGGAAATTTTCCTTGGCCAGATTTCCCACTGCGTCGCCGTGTACGTTGCGCACCACCACCGGCACCATCACCAGGTTCACCTTCGTCCGGAAAGACGCCTGTTCGTCGTGCTGCGACATTTCCGGCGCGTTCTGGTTTTGTGGTGTATCGGGCGTCAGCGGAACGGGCTTCACCTCGGCCGGAGGCGTTTGTGCGCCCAGAAATGCAGACAGCAACAGCAGAAGGCCAACCCGCAGCATGACTCATTCTACGCCAGATGAGACTCGACCCGTGTGAGAGAATCAAGCCATCGGACGGTGCAGCCCATGAAAATCCCTCGCCGCGGTTTCCTCCGGATGGCGGGCCACAGCCTTGCGGCGGTGTCGCTGGCCGGCGCCGTCAGCGCGCAAACAGCCCCGCCCGCGGCCGGCAGGAAACTCTCGCTCAACATTCGGGATTTTGGCGCTCTGGGCGACGGCGTCACCAAAGACACCGGGGCCTTTCAGCAGGCCATCGACCGCTGCTCGGTGCTGGGCGGCGGCGACGTCGTGGTCCCCGCCGGTGGCTATCTCACCGGGGCCATCGCGCTGCGCAGCCATACCACCCTGCGCCTGCAAACGGATGCCGTCATCCTCGGCAGCCCGGATTTCGCCGACTATCCCGTCTCCCAGGTGCGCTGGGAGGGCAAGTGGATTCCCGGCCGTGTGGGCCTGATCTACGCCTTCGACGCCACCGATATCGGCATCGCCGGACCCGGGAAAATCTCCGGCAACGTGGCCCTGGGAGGCCGGCCCAACGCGCAAAATCCGCTTCGCCATCCCGCCCTCATCGAGCCCATCGGCTGCGACGGCATCCGGCTGGAGGCGTTCGCCACCGAATACCGCCTGATGTGGTCGCTCCATCCCACCAACTGCCGGAACATCGTCATCCGCAATCTCACCATCCGCAGCACCGGCGGTAACGGCGACGGCATCGATATCGATTCCTGCAAGCACGTCGTCATCGAAGGCTGCGATATCGCCACCGGCGACGACTGCATTTCCCTGAAGTCCGGCCGCGGCGCCGAAGGCTATGCCCTGATGCAGACCACCGAAGATGTACGCATCGCCAACTGCACCATGGCCGACTCCATCTTCGCCTGCATCGGAATCGGCAGCGAAACCTCCGGCGGCATTCGCAACGTGCGCATCGAACACTGCAAATTCACGCGCGCCCAGACCTTCGCCCTGTACCTCAAGAGCCGCCCCGGCCGCGGCGCCTTCCTCGAAGACATTGTGGCCGACGATCTGGACGTCTCCGGCGTGAAAGGCGGATTTCTGCGCTTCAACCTGCTCTCCAGCGGGATTCAGGACCCGGAGCCGGTCCCCGGCAGCGAAGGCATTCCCACCGCTCGCAATTTCCGCTTCTCCCATATCCGCGTCACCGACTGCCCGCTGCTGGTGGATGGCGTGAACGTGCATCCCGACAAGCCGGTGGACGGCCTGGTGCTGGCGGGCATCACCGGTACGTGCGCCAAAGGCATTCGCCTCGCAAACGCCCGCCACGCCGATATCAGCGGCATCCACGTCACCGGATATACCGGACCGCTACTGGGCGTCCACGACGTCACCGGCAAGGGTCTGGAAGGCGCCGAATCCATCGAGGGGCCGAAAGTGCCGCCTCCCGTGGCATCGCCCTCCAAAGCGTACGAGATCCGGTAACCGGCGGCCCGCGCGCGGTAGAATAGTCGTCTTTATGAAACCGTTCGCGATTTATGCTCTCTGTTTTTTCCTGACGGCGCCCCTCGCCCTGCCCGCCGATGCCCCTCTGGCCGGATATTCGGCCGGGTCGGCACAGGCGGAACGCGATTGGGAAACGAAGTTTCGCGCTATACCCGAACCAGCCAATCTGCGGGCCTACATGCAACGCATGTCGGCGCGGCCCCACCACGTCGGCTCGCCATACGACAAGGACAATGCCGGGTGGCTCCTTGCCAAGATGAAAGAATTCGGACTGGACGCGCAGATCGAAAGCTTCGACGTGCTCTTCCCTACCCCGAAGGAGCGAGCTCTCGAACTGGTGGCGCCTACAAAATTTACAGCGAAGTTGCAGGAGCCCACCGTGGCCGTGGATCCCACCTCGAACCAGCATGACGAGCAGCTTCCCTCTTACAACGCCTACTCCATCGATGGCGATGTGACCGCGCCCCTGGTCTACGTGAACTATGGCGCGCCGGCCGACTATGAGGAATTGGACCGGCTCGGCATCTCCGTGAAGGGCGCCATCGTGATCGCGCGCTATGGCCAGACCTGGCGCGGCATCAAGCCCAAAGTAGCGGCGGAGCACGGTGCGGTGGGCTGCCTGATTTATTCCGACCCGCGCGATGACGGATACAACGGCGGCGACGTGTTCCCGGCCGGTCCCATGCGGCCCAAGGATGGCGTGCAGCGCGGCAGCGTGATGGATATGCCGCTATATCCGGGCGACCCGCTGACCCCCGGCGTCGGCGCCACCAAAGACGCCAAGCGCCTGCCCGTGAAAGGCGCTCCCACACTCACCAAGATTCCGGTAATGCCCATTTCGTACGCCGACGCGCAGCCCCTGCTGGCAGCCATCGAGGGTGTGGTGGCGCCGGACAACTGGCATGGCGATCTGCCGATCACTTACCATGTGGGACCCGGTCCCGCGCGCGTGCATTTGAAGCTCTCCTTCAATTGGGACCTCAAGCCGCTGTACGACGTAATCGTGCGCATTCCCGGCGCCACCTATCCCGATGAATGGATCATTCGCGGCAACCACCATGACGCCTGGGTCAACGGTGCCGAGGATCCGGTATCGGGCGCGGTGGCTGAAATCGAAGAAGCCCGCGCGTTCGGTGCGCTGCTCAAGCAGGGTTGGCGCCCCAAACGTACCATCGTGCTGTGCTTCTGGGACGGCGAAGAACCCGGCCTGCTGGGCTCCACCGAGTGGGCCGAAGCGCACGCCGCCGAATTGGCGCACAATGCCGCCGTATACATTAATTCCGACGGCAACGGCCGCGGGGAATTCGCGGCCGAAGGGTCGCATTCGCTGGAGCGTTTCATCGATACTGTGGCCAAAGACGTCCAGGATCCTGAATCCAAGCTGCCGGTGGAGGACCGCTTGCGGGCTTTCCGGACCGCCAACCTGCCGCCCGGCACGACGCCACAGGAGTTCCGCGCCCGGCAGGACCTGCGCATCGCTGCGCTCGGCTCGGGCTCCGATTACACGGCATTCCTCGATCACCTGGGCATCGCCTCGCTGAACATCGGTTTCGGCGGCGAAGACCGGGGCGGCATTTACCACTCGATTTACGACGACTTTTACTGGTACACACATTTCTCCGATACCAACTTTGTGTATGGCCGCGCACTGGCGCAGTTTGCCGGAACCAGTGTTCTGAGGCTGGCCGATGCGGAGTTGCTGCCGCTGGACTTTCAGGACTTCAGCGAAACCATTGGCCGCTACGTGCAGGAGGTGGAAAACCTAGCGCGCGACAAGCGCGACCAGATTATTGAAGTAAACCGCCAGATCGACGATGGCGTGTTCGCCGCCATCGACGATCCCCAGCATCCCAAACAGCCACCCAAAAAGGAGGCCGTCCCGCCCATCCTGAATTTCGCTCCGCTCGAAAACGGCCTTGCCGCGCTGCAGCATGTGACGGACCTCTACGAGCGGGCGCTGGCGCACGCCGGCGATAACGGCGCCGCGGCACTGGCGCGGGCCTCCCTGCGCGATGTCAATCAACGGCTCATCCTGGTGGAGCGCGCCCTGACGCTTCAGGATGGCCTGCCCAATCGCGAGTGGTTCAAGCATCAGATCTACGCTCCCGGTTTCTATACCGGATACGGCGTAAAGACGCTACCGGCCGTGCGGGAGAGCCTGGAGCAGAAGGATTGGAAGCTGGCCGAGGAACAGATTGTGCGCGTGGGAAAGGTACTGGAAAACGCCGGAGAAGCGATTCAGGGCGCCACCACCGCGCTATCCCAGGCAGCGAAGTAACCGGCCGCTTGCATTCCGGGCCCCGAAGGAGCAGAATCAGGGAAAGTTGAGGGAGTCCCTTTTTCCATGTCGAAACCCGCGGCAGCAGACTTTGCGGTAGGCGTGACGCAGGAGCGAAGCGCTCCGACGCCGGAGGAGATTCGCAGCCAATTACAGCGTCTGCTGGCCAGTCCCGCCTTTCACGGCAGCAAGCGATGCCAGCAGTTTCTGGAATATGTGTGCGAGAAGGCACTTACCGGTGAATCCGGCGCGCTGAAAGAGCGCACCATCGCGATCGAAGTCTTCGGCCGCAGCCCGCAGTCCGAACTGGGTGAAGACACGATCGTACGGGTGGGCGCGCGCGAAGTGCGCAAGCGGCTGGCTCAGTATTACGTTACCGAAGCAGGCACCACTACCGAGATTCGCATCGATCTGCCTTCGGGAGCGTATTCGCCCGAGTTCCGCTACAACCGCGCGATTCCCGAGCCGGAACCAGTTCCGGCGGCTCCTGCCGTGTTGCTGCTGCAGCCTTCGGTGCGGCGAAAGCGCCGCGGCATCATCGTGGGCGCTTGTTCCCTGGCGGCCGCGCTGGCATTAGTCGCCGCGGTCAAATTGTCCAGTGCGAATCCCAACGTGGAGCCGTTCCAAAACTTCTGGGCTCCGGTAATGCAGTCGCCGGAACCGCTGCTGCTGGCAGTCGCGCACCCGATTGTGTACCACCCTTCACGCCGCGCCTTGCGATGGAGCGCGGAAAACGAACCGCCCGGCATCCTCGGGCAGGAGCCGATTCAGGTGGCGCCCAATCGCCTGGACGGTTCCGATATGATCCCGGTGCAGAACCAGTACGTGGGATTCGGGGACATGGTGGTCGCCAACGAAGTCACCGCCATGCTGGCGCGCAAGAACAAAAGCGTGAGACTGCGCATGGCCAGCGGCGTGGAATTCGCCGATATGCGCAAATCGCCTACCCTGCTGATCGGCGCGGTCACTAATCGCTGGACCATGGAACTTCAGCCCGCATGGCGCTTTCGCTTCGTGCGCACGCCGGAGATGCGGCCCGCCATCCAGGACTCGCAGACCGGCGAGGAGTGGTCGGTTACTTCGAAGGAAGACGGGTCGTCCCCGGACGACTACATTCTGGCGTCGCGCATTCGGAATTCGGTGACCGGCGGGATGCTGATGGTGGCAGCCGGCCTGAAGCAGTTCGGTACCGAAGCCGCCGGCCACCTGCTCACCGATCCGGACCAGCTCGGCGTCATCCTTCGCAAGCTGCCGAAAGGATGGGAGACCAGGAACCTGCAAGTGGTCCTGCATTCCCGCGTGATCGGCAACACCCCGGCTCAACCCGAGGTCGTGGCCGCCCACGTGTGGTAGCGCTATCTCGGCGCCAGCGAATAGGTCCGATCCCAGTACGGCATTGTGCCGATGGCGTCGCCCGAGATGGCAATCTCTACGCGGCGGTTCAACTCGCGCCCGCCGGGAGTGGCGTTGGAAGCCACCGGTCTGCCGTTGCCCACCGGTCGCACGATGATCGCATTCGCCGGCACACCGTTCGCCTGCAGCGCCGCGCGCACTGCTTCCGCGCGCTCCGAGCTATTGCTGTCGCCGTTATCGTCCACTTCCACCCGGAGTCCCGGATATGCCCGGATCACGGAAGCCACTCGCGACAGTTGGCCGGACACCATGGGTTGAAGCGAACGCCCGTTAAAGTCATTCGCCGGAATCGTTACCAGTAAGCCGCGCGGCGTGTCCGTGGTCTCCAGCGAAGAGGCGCCCAACTGCCCGTAAATGTTGATGCGCAACTGGCGCTTTTCCTGGTTTGCGTTATTTCGCGGTTGCTCCACTACCACGATCGTCTCCGGCGCCGGCGGGGGCTCGGGCGGCAGGGCCGGCTGCGTGCTAACGGTAGCTGCCGGCTGCATGCGTGCGCGCTCCTGCTCCAGTTGGGTGCGATCCGCCGACGCCTGCGCCCGTGCCGCCTGTGCGTCGGCTTCCGCCTTCAGCCGCTGGTCCCGCTCCCGGCCGGCTTCCGCTTTCGCGGCCGCCACTTCGTCATTCTGCTTGCGTTTCTCGGTGATCGCGCGGGCATCTTCCGCCGTCTGCGCCGCCTCGCGGGCGTTTTGCACTATGGAACTCCGGTCGGAATGGCTGTCCTCCAGGTTCTGCGCCGTGGTCAGCAGTTGCTGCGCTTTGGCCAAAGTGTCCGCTGCGTACTGGTCAGCTCCCATAGCTCGCGCAATTTGCACCGCGTTCTGCGCCTGGTAGATCTCCAGCAGTTCTTCGTACTGTTTCATCCCCACCAGCTTGCCGTTACCTTCGGCCGCCGCCAGATCGGCCGGCACGTCATAGGTGTACTGCCCGCGCGGCAGCAGATCGTACTTCGCATTGATCGGTTCGATCGTGCCGACGGTGTCGGGCCGGATCTCGTTTTCCATCACCACGACATCGCTGGGCTGCCGCACCGCCGCGTACGGCTCCGCCGTCACGATCATGCCGAACGCTTGCAGGTCGGTGGTCACGCGCAACTTGGCTTTGTCCGAACTGCCTGCCAGCACTTCGCCCAGATTCTTGGCGTGACCCTCAGGTGTAATCGCCCACAACACGTATGTGAGGTACTCTTTTCCATACCGGCTGGGTGGCGTGACGTGTTCGAAGCGAGCGTCAATGTCAGTGCGCCCAGCCTTCGACTCCACCGTCGCATCGCCCCTTCCCTCCGGCAGAAGTACCGTGCCGCGAAAATCGATCTGCGTCGGCATCCCGCTGCGGTACTGGTAGTTGACCGCTTTTACCGTGCGTTCGATCACAGTGACGCGATAAAGAGGAACATTTTGCGCGATTGCCGCGCCCGCCGTCACTACGGCAAGAGCAATCATTGCAGGCCCAAGGATCTTCATCTGTGATTCTCCTTCTTCTTACGGGACAACTGCACTTCAGTTGCCATACAGTGGCCGGACGCCGGGCCTGCCGCATTCCCGGTCGATCGTCTAGTGGAGTATACTGAGCCTCAATGGCACGCCGTAACCAACCTCCGCTCCAGGGCGAAATGCTCCAGGGGACCCTGGACCTACTGATTCTCCGCACCCTCTCGGCCGCGCCCGCCCACGGCCACACCATCGCCCATGCCATCGAACACGGTTCCGACGATGTGCTCCAGGTCGAGCATGGGTCGCTCTATCCGGCCTTGCATCGCTTGGAAGACCGGGGTTGGATCGCATCCTTCTGGGGCACTTCGGACAACAATCGCAAGGCCCGCTACTATCGCCTCACTAAGAGCGGGCGCGAACAACTTTCCGAGCAGACCAACCGATGGGAAGAACTCGTGCGCGCTATCGGACGCATCCTCAAACCATCTGAACAGTAGATCATCGATATGAGCTGGACCCGTTTTCTTCGCCGCCGCCGCTGGGACCGGGAACGCTCGCGTGAACTCGACTCCTACCTCCAGATGGAGACCGACGACAATCTCGCTCGCGGCATGGCACCGGAAGCCGCCCGCGCCGCGGCCTTCCGCAAATTAGGCAACCCCACTTTCATTCGGGAGGAAATCTACCACATGAACACGATTGGTTTTCTGGAAACTCTCTGGCAGGATCTGCGCTATGCCGTACGCCTGCTGCGCCTCAACCCCGGCTTCACCCTGGTGGCCATCCTCTCCCTGGCCCTGGGCATCGGCGCCAATACCGCCATGTTCCAGTTGCTCGATACCCTGGGCCTGCGCACGCTGCCGGTCCGGAACCCCGGGCAACTCGCCATCGTGAATATTGCCAATCGAAAGACCATTTGTTGTGTTTTTAACACCCGCTATGCGCACCTCACCACTACTCTCTGGGAGCACATCCGCGACCGCCAGCAGGCCTTCTCCGGCATGGCGGCATGGGGCGGCTATCTCTTCAATCTGTCCGTAGGCGGCGAACTGCATCTGGCCCAGACCCTCATGGTCAGCGGCGATTTCTTCCCGCTGCTCGGCGTGCCTCCCGCGCAGGGCCGCCTCCTCACCGCCGCCGATGATCAGCGCGGCTGCTCCGTGCCCAGCGCCGTTCTGAGCGATGCCTTCTGGCAGCGCCGCTTCGGCGGCCAGCCCGGCGCCATCGGCAACACCCTCACCCTGGAAGGCCACACGTTCCAAATTGTCGGCGTGACTCCACCCCGTTTCTTCGGCCTGGAAGTAGGCCGCAATTTCGAAGTCGCCATCCCCCTCTGCGCGGAACCGCTGGTCCAGGGGCCTGACACTCTGATGGACAAGCCCTGGGGCTGGTGGCTGGCCGCGGTCGGCCGCCTCAAGCCGGGATGGACCGTAGAGCGCGCATCCGCCCACCTGCGCGCGCTCTCCGCCGGTATTTTCGAGGAGACTGTGCCCTCACGCTTCGACGGCGAACTGGCCAAGGCCTATCGCGCCCAGGTGCTAACCGCGCTCCCCGGCGCCCAGGGCTATTCCGATCTGCGTACGGATGTCGGGGACGCACTTCGCATCCTGCTGGCCATCACCGCCCTGGTGCTGCTCATCGCCTGCGCCAACCTGGCCAATCTGATGCTTGCCAGGGCCAGCGCAAGAGAGCGCGAAATCGCCATCCGTCTGGCCGTCGGCGCATCGCGTGGCCGCCTCATCCGCCAGTTGCTGGCCGAAAGCCTGCTGCTCTCCGGCGCCGGAGCCCTGGCCGGCATCTGGATCGCCGCCACGTTGAACGGCCGACTGGTCTCCTTCTTCGGAAATCGCTATGGCGCCGCATATTTGGACCTGTCTCCCGATTGGCGCATCCTGGGATTCACCGCCGCCCTGGCCATTCTCACCAGCATCTTCTTCGGACTGGCGCCGGCCCTGCGCGCCACGCATACATCGCCTGGGTCCGCCATGAAGGCCTCATCCCGCGGCATCACGACGGGACGCGAGCGTTTCGGATTGCGCCGCGCCCTGGTAGTCACGCAGGTGGCGCTGTCTCTCGTCCTGCTGGTCGGCGCGCTCCTGTTCGTGCGCAGCTTCCGAAACCTGGTGAGCATCGATCCGGGCTTTCGCCAGGACGGCATCCTCGAAGCCGACATGGACTTCAGCCGCCTCAAACTTTCCGCTCCCGCCATCCGCGACTCCGAAGCCGGCCTGCTGCGCCGCGTGCAGGCCATCCCCGGCGTCCGCAGCGCCGCCGGCATTACCATCATGCCTTTGAGCGGTTCGGCCTGGGCCAAGGACGTAACGGTGGGAAGCAATAAGGCCTCTACCCGTTTCGTACGCATCACCCCGCGCTACTTCGGCACCATGCGAACCGCCATCGTAGCCGGGCGCGATTTCGACGACCGCGATTCCGCCACCGCTCCCAAGGTCGCCATCGTCAACCAGTCTTTCGTCCACCAGTTTCTGGACTCAGGCAATCCCGTGGGCAGGATATTTCGTACCGCCACCGGCGACAAAGACGAGCTCGTTACATATGAAGTGGCCGGTGTGGTCTCCGATTCCAAGTACCTGAGCATCCGGGAGGCCTTCTCGCCGGAAGTCTACCTGCCCACCTCACAGGATCCGGAGCCTGGTAACTACCTGCCCCTGGTGATTCATTCCAACGTCTCTCCATCGGCCCTGATTCCGGCCCTCAAACGTACTTTCGCCGAAATCCATCCCCAGCTCGGCTACGAATTCCACAGCTTCCGCGACGAGGTCCGCGAGACCCTCCAGCGCGAGCAGTTGATGGCTACCCTCTCCGGCTTTTTCGGTGTGCTGGCCACCCTGCTGGCCATGATCGGCCTGTACGGCGTGATGTCGTACATGGTGGCGCGCCGCAAAAATGAAATCGGCATCCGCCTGGCGTTGGGCGCCGCGCGCGCCCAGGTTATTCGTTTGGTGCTTGGCGAAGCCGCCCTTCTGCTCGGCATCGGGCTGGCCGCCGGATGCTTCCTCGCCTTGCTCGCGGCGCAAGCCGCCGGCGCCCTGCTGTTCGGTTTGAAACCCCGCGACCCCGCCACTCTCGCGGTCAGCATGGCGCTGCTGGCCGCTGTGGCCGCCGCTGCCGCCTGGTTCCCCGCCCGTCGCGCGGCCAATCTGGACCCCACCGCCGCCTTGCGCGAAGAGTAGCGCAGGGCCGCCTTCCTACTCCCCGGCGTGGTGGCGCTGCCTGCCGTTGTTCTCCAGCACCTCGCGGACCTTCTCGATCAGCGCCGCCGGTGTAAACGGCTTCTGTAAAAATGCCACTTCCTGGTGCAGCAGGCCGCTGTTCAGCACGGCATTGTCCGTATATCCGGAAATGTACAGCACCTTCAGATCGGGCCGCGCCCGCACCAGCAGCGCAGCCATTTCCGTGCCGCTCAATTTCGGCATGATCACATCCGTGATCAGCAGGTGAATCGTGCCCCGGTGGCCCTCGGAGATCCGCAGCGCTTCGTTCGGATCGGCCGTGTCCTTCACCCGGTACCCTTGGCGCTGCAGCGTCTCCTGCATCAGGTGGCGAACCATATCGTCGTCTTCCACCAGCAGCAGCGTCTCGGTCCCCGAGCGCACTACCCTTGGGATGCCCGCCGGTTCCAGCGCCACCGGCTGATCGATGCGCGGCAGGTATACCTTCACCGAGGTGCCGCGGCCCAGTTCGCTATACACCTGCACGCTGCCGCCGCTCTGCTTCACGATCCCGAACACTGTAGAAAGTCCCAGTCCCGTCCCTTTGCCCGCTCCCTTGGTCGTGAAAAAGGGTTCGAACAACCGCGCCTGCGTGTCCGCATCCATTCCCGTGCCGGTGTCGCTGACCGCCAGCAGAATGTACGGTCCCGTCTTGGCCGAAAGATGACGGCTGGAGTAATTCTCGTCCAGATACACATTTGCCGTCTCCAGCGTCAACTTTCCGCCCTTCGGCATCGCGTCGCGCGCATTCACGGCCAGGTTCATCAGAATCTGCTCCAGCCTGCCGGGGTCCGCGTGAACCCGGCCCAGGTCCGCCCCCAGCGACAGGTGCAAGTCGATATCCTCCCCGATCAACCGCCGCAGCATGGTGCTCAGGCTGGCTACCAGCCCGTTCAAATCCAGCACCTTCGGCTGGAGCACCTGCCGCCGGCTGAACGCCAGCAGTTGCTGCGTAAGAGCCGCCGCGCGGTCACTGGCCTGGATGATCTGCTCGATGGACAGGCGGTTGGGATCGTCCGCCTGCAGGCGGTTCAGCACCAGTTGGCTATACCCGGTGATGATGGTGAGCAGGTTGTTGAAGTCGTGCGCCACGCCCCCCGCCAGCATGCCCACCGCTTCCATCTTCTGCGCCTGCCGGAGTTGTTCTTCCAGGCGGACCCGGTCGGTCACATCCACCAGGACCGCCAGCTCGGCGCGCCCGGCGCCGTATTCCACTGGGTCCACCGCCGTTTGAACTTCCATCAGGCGGCCGCTTCGTGTGCGATTGCGCCACGCGCCCCGCGGATCGGCGAGCGACAATTCTCGAACCTCTGCGGTCGTGTAGCCCGAGAGCTTTTCGGCGGCCCGGTTGGCTTCCAGAATTTCCTGAGTCTCGCGCTTGAGGATCCACATCGCTACCGGATGTTCCTCAAATAGCAAACGGAGCTTCCGATCGTTAGTCTTGGGCCGCCGCTTTGCCTCCATGAGTCCTCAGCTCAAGCATACAAACAGAGCGCCAGAGACTCAATCCAGCGGCCCACAACCGTGTTCGTTTGAACACATCCTCACAACTGCGTGAGCCGGAACGCGCCCCAGAGGACGCTGTCGTCGCCCAGCGCGGCGGGCTGCACATCGATGCGTGCGCCCGACCAACTCGTAATCTGCCGCCGCAGTTCCGTACGAAGCGGCACAAACAGGCGGTCGCCTGCTTTGCTGATTCCGCCGCCGATCACAACGCGACGCGGATTGAGCAGCATGATCGCGGCCTTGAGCCCCAGCGCCAGATCCACCACGTAGCGCTTCACAAAACTGCCGTCCTGCATCAGCTCGCGAGCCGTTTTCCCGTAATCGCGCGCCAGCCACAGGCCGCAGCACATACGTTCCAAACAGCCGCGCGCCCCGCACAGGCACTCCGGCCCATCCGGGCGGATAGTCATGTGGCCAATCTCGCCACCATACGAATCCGCGCCCCGCCACACCCGGCCGTCTTCGTAAATGCCGCCGCCGATGCCCGTGGACAGCGTCATGTAAAACAGCGGGGAGCTTCCCTTCCCCGCCCCGAATTCGCCCTCGCCGATCGCCCCCACATTGGCGTCATTGTCCATGACCACCGGTGCTCCGGCCAGGTCGCGCACAAAACCCACCAGGTCGAAACCCTGCCAGCCGCCTACGTGCGTGGAGAGCACCACCCGCTGCCCGGCGAAATCCACCGGCCCGCCGAAACCGATGCCGCACTTTTCGAACCGCAAATCTCCCCACGACTGCACCACGCCGGTAATCTGCGCCAGCATCCACTCGCGGCCGCCCGCCGCGTCGGTAGCGCGCGATTCGCGCCGCACCATGCGAGGCCCGTCGAAGGCCGCCAGCGTGAACTTGGTGCCGCCAATATCGATTGCCAGAATCACATCAAAGAATATAGCGTCAAAATCCGAAATGATGCGGATTTCGTCCGATCAGGATGGCGGCAAATACTTTGGGCACGTACTCGCGCGTCTCCAGCGGCAGTGCCCGCACACGATACAGATACCAGAAATTGCGCTGCTTGATGGGGTCACGCACGGTTCGGGTCACCGCCTGTTTCACCTGCGTGGGGCCGCTGTCGTATGCCGCCAGCGCCAGCATGACCGAACTCCCGGTGCCGAAGTCCAGGATCAGGTCCCGCAGGTACTTGCAGCTTGCTTGCGTTGATTTCACCAGGTTCTTGCGCTCGTCCACCTGCGCGTCCACGCGAAGGCCGTACGCCCTAGCCGTGGCCGGTGTGAACTGCCATGGACCCACAGCCCCCGCTGCGCTCGCCGGCCCTGTCCGCAGCGCGCTCTCAACAAGTGGAATATAGGCCAGGTCCTCAGGCAATTGACCCTCCCGAAGAATATTCCGGATGGTCCGGAGCTGACCGCCGGCCTCGCTGAGTGCGCGAGCGATCACAGGATGGTCCGGTCCCTGATCCTGCTCGATGTAGTGATTCACGCGTTCGATAAAGTCCGGCGGAATGCTGTAAGCTTCCGCGCCGAATTCGGCCATGACCGCGTGGAGTTCCTGCGTGACATAATCGCCTTGAACGCGTGCGCCGCCCAATCGGTACAGCAGGGTGCGCTGGAGAGACTCGGCCTCATTCTGATAATCGCCCAGTTGGGAAAGCAGGCGGTCCCTCTCCTTTTCGTCGCCCGCCTTCTGCAACTCGGCTTCGAGCTGTTGGATATGGGTATCGATCGCGCGTTTTTCGTTCTTCGAGGTAACGATTTTCCAGACCGCGACCGCAGAGACTGCAAGCAGCGCGGCCAGCAGCGAATAGCCGACGATGCGGAAACGGCGCCGGGTCCGGTGCAGCGCCTCGTCGATCACGCCGCGCATGATGGCCATCGTATGGCCCCCCACGCCGTGCGCCCTCATGCGCCGGGCACGAGTCACTGCGGAGGAGAGCAGCGCTTCGTGCTCCGAGGCCGGAGCCGGAGCCGCCGCCGGCAGTTGCGGCACGGCGGAACGCGGCACCTCGATGGTCCGGCTCAATCCGGTGGATACCGCCTCTTCCAAAACCAGTTCGAATTCCGGCCCCTGGCTGCCCAGTTGAATTACCGACGGCAAGGATATTTCGGACTCGGTGATGCGCTCCCCGTTGACCCAGGTGCCGTTGGTGCTATCGAGATCGCGCAATCGGCAGGAATCCCCATTTTTCGAGATCTCGAGGTGATACAGAGAAACCGTGGCGCAATTCGCGCCCTGGATGATCACGTCGTTATCCGGCGCGCGCCCAATGCGAGTGGCGCCTTCCGCAATCTGGAATCGCGTTCCGGCAAGCGCACCCGAACGGGACAGCAGCCAGGCTGTCGTTCGCGAGCCCGTGATTCCTTGCTGCGGCATCGTCGCGTTCCTCTGGCCATTGTAGCTACTTCCAGCTTATCCAATGAGTGCGCCGGCCTGGGATGCGGGGCACGGGAAGCGTGATCCGGCTCACTGATACACGATCGATCCGCCAAACTGATCGGGTTCCTCTCCAATATGGCCCCGGACTTCTCGAACGACCCGGTAGGCATCGGTCGGTGAGCGATGCATCTCCAGATAATCAGGTTCGAATCCTGTCACCGATCACCCTGCCAATGTGTTATCCATCACCTCTCTCTACCTTGGCACTGTCACGAATGTCTTTTGGCTGACACTAACTCGACGGGTAACTTAACCATAGTTTTCCATAGTTTTCCTGTAACCCGGAGGCCTTGACAGGAGACCTGCCCTACTGTCAACGCCAAGTAGAAATGTCCTAGACTCCGCCAAGTAGAAATGTCCGGTTTGGCAGTGGGTTTCGAGAGGTGTGGTTTAGAGTGTGAATGATTCTCTGGGACGTCGCGGTTCTGGGGAAGATTCAAAGCCGATGCGACGGAGTTGGCTCCGAAGTAAACGGCGGCAAGCCCTCGGTTAACCGGGCCCTGCGGGGTACCCT
>JARLGM010000169.1 GCA_031292755.1 Candidatus Sulfopaludibacter sp. | reverse complement strand
GCTCACCGGTCATCGGGGCCGCGTTAGCGACCCCGTAAGCCGCTTTGAGCGGCCCTAGGTTAATAAAAGCCCCCGGCTCTGCCGGGGGATCATTTACTCTCGCCCAGACACTTCTCACCGAAACGGAGGTCGCGAAGCAACTCCGCGTAAACCTGGCAGCCCTGCGCAAGTGGCGTGTGCTCAACCGAGGTCCTCTGTTTCTGAAAATAGCTCGCTCGTACGATATCGACAAGCCGACATCGATCAATGGCTGGAGTCCGTTCCGGCGGGTGGTGGTTCCCCAGACCGTAAGGGGGTAATGCACCGCTCGGCCGGAAATGTTGACGGTGCCCTGGACGATCAGGCCAAATGCCAGGAGCCTCTGCCTGCACGAGCGAGAGGATAATGTACCCGAGATTCGGGTCTGCAACGCACCGCGACGATGGGGTTCAGAATTCTCGGATTTCGGCTGGCAAACTCAAAGGCTCACGTCGCACGCGCAATGCAAACATGTCAGTCGAGGTGGATTGACGCCATCCCCCCTGACCAATCGTTCACCGGATATCGGCTCCTCTGCGCCGGTCGTCGGTGCCGACCTGAGCACAGGATTCGAGCAGCGTCTGGTGTACTGCATAGGGGCAAAAGACTCCCTGGAATTTCCGCCCTGCCCGTGCATCTAGAGAGCGTCATCAATTCTACGCACTGGGCGGCGGGCTCGGGGGCGGTCTGTAAAGGAACGGTAAAATCCTCGAACTCCACGTGACCCTCGCGCTATCAAAGTATTGACGACACCGAACCTCTGCCGTGATATTACCATTGGCTATGACCTCGACCATCGCTCGGCGCAGGGCACGTCTGGCGGCTCGACTCGCGCCGAAGGCCGCCGCGGCGACCCCTTGGCAGGAGAACACACGATCGCTGAGATGCGCTGGTTTCCGGTTCGGGAGCCCGTGTGCGGCAGCCGATATACTGTGCTGCGCGTGAAGACTCGTTCCGGGCTGACCGGGTGGGGCGAATGCGCACAGGTCGCGCAGGATGCATAGCTTTAGAGAAGGCTTGGGCCGTCAAATCGGCGACATTGCATGCGGCGATCGACCGGAATTCCCCTTTGGCCGGCGCGCGCGATGGCGCTGCTGGATATCCTCGGGAAGAGCGCCGGTCTATCGCGTCCTGGGCGGACCCACACGCCACAAGGTCCGGGTATTCGCTGATTCCGCGGCAGGTGCTTTCAGCGCCGTCGGAATCACACTACCTCAGCCGGCATCCCGCAACCAGGGCAAGGCGTTTCAGAACCAGGTGCAGGCGCTTAGCAAACAACTGCCCGACGATCGCAATTTCGTATTGAGCGCCCAAGGATCGCTCACACCCGGCGACGCGGCATCGGTCGCACAGTCAGTTCAGAGCAGCCATCCGCTGTGGTTCGATGAGCCATGCGCCGTATCCAACCGGGAAGTTCTGCGCAAGATCTCTGACGAAACGGTGACGCCGTTGGGCTTCGGCCGCGGCATCGGCGACTCGGGCGCGTTTCTGGAGTTGCTGGGTGAAGGATTGGTGGACGTTGTGCGGCCGGATATCGCGCGTTGCCGTATCTCCGGCGCGCGCCGCATCGCTGTGATCGCGGAGGCGGATTATGGAGCGATCGCCCCGCACCACGACGGGGGACCTGTCGCCACCGCCGCGGCACTGCACCTCGCCGCCAGCGTGCGCAACTTCTTCATCCAACATATGCCGCTGCCGGACGATCCGCTGGACCGCGAGATGCGCGCCGCCGCCGTGCCCGGAGGCCTGGAGACGCCCCGCGATGCCCGAGTGCGGTTGTGCCTTCGCACCCCAGCCGCCGCAACGGGGCCCGGCCAGGTAACGCTGGCCAGCTTCGAGCGTGTGCAGTCGGGATTTAAGGTCACGGGTATGAAGGTTTTCGACGTCTCGCTGAACCGCACGTCGGGCCGGCCATACGTGTTCGTCAAGATTGAAACGAACCAGAGCTTGGTGGGATGGGGGCGAGGCCACGCTTGAAGGTCGAGGCACATCTGGCAATCGATGTACGTCCACAGCTTCCACCGCGCGGGGCCGGTGATGGGTTCAGCGATATCGGCCATCGACCAAGCTCTCTGGGACATCCGGGGCAAGGCCTGGGCGTGCCCGTGCACCGTCTTCTGGTCGGCCCGCTCGATCCCCGCGGGGTTCGCGGTTACTACCACGCCGATGGCGTGCGCACGCCGGATGCTCTGGCAAAGCTCCGCGAAACCGCCATCCAGCAAGGCGTTTCGTGTTTCAAGACGGGGTTTCCCGCGTACTACGAAGGATCGAGACGCGTAAGAAGATCTCAACCGCGTCAATTCCATGCAATTGCTGCGCGAGTCCCTCGGCCCGGATATCGACATCGCGGTGGACTTTCATGCCAAGACCAGGACCAGCGTCGCTTCGATTCTGGTGAAAGAAATAGAGCCGCTGAACCTGCGGTTCATCGAGGAGCCCCTGCCAGCCTGAGAACGTGCAGGCCATGGCCAGGATCGCGCGTCGCTCCATCACTCCCATTGCCACCGGGGAGCGACACCTTCCAAAGCCCCGAGATGCCGCCTGTGAAGGCCCCATCGGCGGTCTGGCCACGCTGCAAGTGAATTCCGCCATGCCTAACTTTGTCGTGCAGGAGATCTGCGATCAGATCCAACCTGGCGCCACCGACAAGATCTGGGAGGTGGTTGGGATTTCCCGCTATGCGCATGGTGGACGGGCGCTTCCCGCTGTCGCAAAAGCCAGGTCTGGGGTTCGAACTCACCGAGGCGAGTCTCGTAAAGTACCCATTTGCCGGGACGCGGCCCATGGCGCGCATGTTTCACGAAGACGGATCGGTAACGGAGTGGTAGTACACTCCGCCAACCGGCGCCGCTGAATTACTTGCCCTGGAACAGCAAAGGCGCGAATTCATGCAGGTCGCGCCGCCAGCTCAACCACTCGTGCGCGGTCAGCGGAGATTCATAGTAGACGGCGTTGACGCCCGCTCTCTTTAGGTCTTCCACGTTCGCCTTGCCGGGGGCACCGTTCTCGCGGCTTCCATAGCCGACAAACACCAGTTTCACCTTCTTCTTGAAGTCGGCCATGTCTTTGATCTCGGGCGGAGCAATGCTGCCGCCGCTGAACATTCCGATATAGGCGAACTTGTCGAGGTGGGCGAGTGTGATCCCGTGGGTTATCGCCCCGCCCATCGAGAGGCCGGACATGGCACGATGCGGCTGGTCCGTGAACGTGCGGTAGTTGGCGTCGATAAACGGAATCATCTCTCCCATGAGCACGTGCTCGAAGGGCGTGTCGGTCATCGTGAACCCGCGCCCGCCGCCTGGTCCCCCACGTCCACCGGGAGCGCCGGCCAGAGGCGCCGCCCCAGGCTGACCAGCGGGTGCCGGGCCGCGAGCAGGAGCCGTGCCGGGTGCGCCGCCGGGACCCGCACCGCGCCCCCCGCTCAGGCCCGGGATGTAGCTGTTGCCAATCACCATCATGAAGGGCTTGGCTTTGCCTTCCGCTATCAGATTGTCCAGAATCAGTCCGGCATGCCCCTGTTCCCCCCATCCGTGTTCATCTTCTCCGGCGCCGTGTTGAATGTAGAGCACCGGATATCGCTTCGAGCCCTTTTCATAATCGGGAGGGGTGTAGACGTAGAATTGCAGCGTGGCGTTGGCGATTTTAGAGAAAAAGTGCACTTCCCGCAGGTTGCCGTGCGGCACGTTCTTCATCGCGTAAAAGTCGGCATCGTGGGCGGGAACTTCGACGCCACTGCCCCAACGGCTCGCTCCGTAAAACATGAGCGTTCCCGGATCGGGGACATTCACGCCATCCACGTTGAGCTGATAGTAGTGGAATCCTTCGTCCTGCGCGTTGGAAACGCCGATCCACCAGCCCTCAGCGTCCTTGGTCATCGGGTAGCGGACTCCGCCGATATCGAGCTGAACGCTCTGCGCATTCGGCGCCCGCAAACGGGTGCGTACGCGCCGTTGCGAATTGACCTCGGGATACTGCCTGAGCTGACCGTTCACCATGGCGTTCAGATCCGAGGGTTTGAAGTCTTCCACCGGTGGGGTCTTATCGATTTCGACCGGGGGCTGTGCGCCGCGGCCGCCTCGCCCCGCCTGAGGCGCCTGCGCGGCCGCGACCTGCATCGGCTGGTCGACGAAAATGTGCTGGCTGAAAAGGTAGAGGTTGTTATCCCACTCGGTGGTGTCGTGCGCGTTACCGTCCACATGCCAGACGTGCGGGACGCCATTTTCCTTGAGGTATTGGTGCACCGCCTGGCTGATGCGAATCAGACCGTCCTTATTGCCGCAGGCGAGCCAGACCAGCTTCAACTGCTTGGGAACCGACGGGTCCGGCACCAGCGCCGTTGGCGGCTGCCTGGTATCGGGCGCCGAAGAGAAGCCGCCTACATAGGCGAACGTCTCGGGGTGAACCAGACCGATATTCAACGTCTGGCCGCCGCCCATCGAAAGGCCGGCCAGGGCGCGGTGGTCGCGGTCGGTATAGACGGAGTAGTGCGAATCGATGTACGGAATGATGTCCTTGAGCAGGTCATTCTCGAAAGGCGTGAGCCACGCGTCCATGTTCATCCCGCGCCCGCGGCCCGCTCCCGCGCCGGGCGCGCCTGCTGGGGCTGCGCCGGGTGCGCCTCCGCGCGCGGCAGGCGGCGCGTTGAGGTCAGCCACCGTTCTACTGGAATTTCCGTCAGGGAAGACTATCACCATTGGTTGGATCTTGCCTTCCGCCAACAAATTGTCGATCACGTTGTTCGCGTGGCACGATTGCGTCCATTCGGTGTCGGTGCCGCCGATGCCGTGCAGCAGATAAAGGACGGGGTACTTGCGGCCGGCCGAGTAGCCGGGCGGCGTATAGACCCGCATCCGCCGGCGCGTTCCGAGCGACTTGGAATCGTACTCGAGGGGAGTGAGTTCGCCGTGAGGGATATTGTCGCGCCTCTGGTTGAAGCCGGCTGGGGGATCGGGGAAGGCGGGTTTATCGTCCGGGCCCAATTCGATCGGTCCTCCGAATCCGCCTCTGCCAGCGCCCCTCCCTGCAGTTTGCGGCGCCGCGCCGGCCGTTGCGGGCGGCGTCTGCTGATCGCTGGCAGCCAGGCAGATTCCCGCCGAAACGGCCAAGAGGAACACAAAAGTCAGTATTCGTCTCATAGTTCGCACTCCCCATGATTAGAGTAAACGCTTGCAGAACCCTTAAGTCCTAAACTATACCGCGGAGCAGCCCAAATTCAAAGATAGTGCACCGTTTTGCGTCGGGCTCCGCAAGCGATTACAATGCATGCTCAGTAATCGAAATCAGATGAACATAAGGACGAGAGTCAATGGCGTACTGAGGCTCGCGGCGGTGGGCGCGATGTTGACGATGGCTGTGCCTGCTGCGGCGTCTGCGTCCCGGCAACCCGGCCCGTGCGACATCTACGGTACGGCGGGTACGCCCTGCGTAGCCGCCCACAGCACCACGCGCGCGCTGTACACCTCCTATAAAGGCGCGCTTTATCGGGTCACTCGCCAGTCGGACGGCAAAGCGTTGGATGTTGGAATCGAGGCGGACGGATACGCCGATGCGGCTGCGCAGGACGCGTTCTGCGCCCAGGCACTCTGCACCATCACCCTCATCTACGACCAGTCTGGCAAGGGGAACCATCTCTACCCGGCGCCTCCAGGAACGTTTAAGGGCCCGGCCAAAGGCGCGTTTAACACGCAGCCGATCGCGGACATGGCGCCAATAACCATCGGCGGCCACAAGGCATACGGCGTCTACATCATGCCGGGTATGGGCTTCCGCAACAACAATGCCACTGGCATAGCGATCGAGGACGAGTCGGAAGGCATTTACTACGTCATCGACGGCACGCATTACGACAGCGGCTGCTGCTTCGATTACGGGAACTCCTCCACCAACGGCCGCGCAGTAGGCACCGGCACGATGGAAACCACCTACTTCGGCACCGCTACCGCCTGGGGCAGCGGCAACGGCCCCGGTCCGTGGATCATGTCCGACATGGAGGCCGGGCTGTTTTCCGGATATAACGCGAAGCAAAACGCGGCCGATCCGACCATCGATTCGTGGCGGTTTGTCACCGCCGTAGTGGACGGCGGCGGGGGCAACAAGTGGGACCTTCGCGGCGGAAATGCGCAGAAGGGCGGCCTGACCACCTTCTACAGCGGAATTCGTCCCGGCTCGCAGACCGGCAATGCGTACCTTCCGATGCACAAGCAGGGCGGAATACTCCTGGGCACCGGGGGCGACAACGGCAACGGCTCATCCGGCACCTTCTACGAGGGCGTGATGACCACCGGATATCCAACGGAAGCCACCACGGACGCTGTGCAGGCCAATATCGTAGCGGCGAGATACGACGTGCCGCGGGTGAGCGTGTCGCGGGTCAGGACGTTCACGCCGGGATCGTCGCAAGACGTAACTGTTACGTTCACGAATACGACGGGGTCGGCTGCGGCGAGCGTCAAGCTGAGCATCTCCGTGCCCGCCGGCTGGACCGCAGGGGCGCCACGCGCGATTGTGGGCCCCGTCGGACCGGGCGCGAGCGTGAGCGGGACTTTCAAGGTGGCCTCGGCGGCGGCGGCCGGCGCCGGTTTCCTGACGGGCAAGGCCGGATGGACAACCGCAACGGCCGGAGGGAAGCAATTCGACACAACCGCCGCCAGGGTGCGGAACGTCCTCCTGGTCAAGATCAACGAGGTTCGATTCGGCGCAGGCGCCGAGCCGGCAAACCAGTTCATCGAACTCTACAACGCTTCGGCCGGCACAGTCGATCTCTCTGGCTGGACCCTGATCCACGCCCATAGCCAGTGGGCTCCCGTGAGACTGGCGGCGATTCCAGCCGGTACGAAGCTTGCGGCCGGCGGCTTCTACCTGCTCGGCCTCTCCAGTTCGGGGCTCGCAGCGCCCACAAATCCGGGTGAGACCACGATCCACGTAAGGAGCACCAACGGCTTCGCGAGCGGCCAGAAGATCGACATCGACGGCGAAGTCCGCAATATCGTACGCGTCGGGACTGCGGCCGCGCCACTGACCACGCTGTCCGTTCCCGTGTCAACAGGGCCCTGGATCACCATTCCTGCCGGCGCGACCAACCTGCCCGTTACGAGCGCCGCCGGCTTCGAAGCGGGACAGAAGATCGGCATCGACATTGGCGGCAACTATGAACTGGCCACGGTCACCGCGGTAGGCAAGCCTGCTACGCAAACGACGCTCGCGGCGGCGGCGGTCGCGGGCGCGACCAACATCACGGTCGTGGCCGGCTCCAATATCATGGAGGGCGACACGCTGACGGTGGGCACCGGCGGACGCAAGGAACTGGTCAGGGTCGCGAGCGCCGGCACGGGCGTCAACCTGGCCGCCCCGCTCAAATTCGATCACATGCCGGGCTTGGACGTGTCCGACACGGGGACGGGGGTCAGTTTCTCGCCGGCCACAAAATTCGCGCACAGGAGCGGAGACGCGGTGCAGGCGCTGGGCGGCGGCATCGCGCTTGACAGGCCGCTGGCCAAAAACCACTCGTACGGCGCGACCGTGCTGAACCCTTCAGTCGCGACCGCGGGTTATCAGGGCCCGCCGGCACCCAACCAGTGGTTCGGCGGCCCACTCTCCACGAGCGCCGGTTCGATCGCGTTGCTGGACGCCGGCGCAGTGGCGGTGGTCGACGCCATGGTATACGGATCCCAGCAGAGTAATTCGAGCGGCAATGGGACCATCGCCAGCCCCGAGATTGCCACGCTTGTGGCTGACCAGGGCCAGGGTGGCTGCATCGTAGTGGTACCCGGTGCGGGCAGAGGACCTGTGCAGGCCGACGCATCCAACCGAAGTGTGGGCCGATTTCCGGACGGCGCCGATACCGGCAGTCTCTGTCAAGATTTCCTGATACAGCCCGCCACCACGCTGCCGGCCGGTTCGCCCGCGGGCGCGACTAATCTCAAAGTCGCCGGCGTGGCGGGGTTCGACGCCGGCCAGACCATCACGATCGATACGGGCGCCAACCTCGAAACCGCCGTCATCGCGATGGTCGGAACGGCCGGCGCCACCACGGCCGGCTCTGCCATCGACGTGGGCGCCACCGTGATTGCAGTCGCCAATACGACAGGGTTTACGGCGGGCCAGAGCATCACCGTAGACAGCGGCGGAAACCAGGAGACGGGGGTAGTCGCTTCAGCCACCGGAGGCAGAGGCGGCGCCAGAATCACACTGGCTGCGCCGCTCACTCGGGCGCACGCGGCCGGGTCACAGATCTCCGGCACGGGTGTGACCCTCACCGCCGCGTTGAGCCGGGCGCATGCCGGCGGGACACAGGTGGCCAGCAGCGTTCCTACCCCCGGAGCGCCCAACAAGTATTACCCGAGACGTTAGGAGAAGCGATAGATGAGACGAGCCCTGTTGTTTTGCATTGTTCACCGCCATTTTGGCGAGCGGAGCCGGTCTGGCTCAGACCAAGAAGGGTTCCAAGCCTTCCGCCCGGCAGGAATTGGTCCCTCCGCCGGTGGCGACAGCCGGCGCGGCCGCCGGAACGGCGCATCCTTCACCGTACAATTTCCCGGGCGTTCAGTTCCCGCGGATTGAGGCCGACAACCGAGTGACCTTCAGTTTCACCGCACCCACCGCGCAGAAGGTGCAGGTGGGGCTGGTCACGCCCGGGCAGAATTCGCTGCAGCCCCTTCCCGTGGACATGGTCAAAAGCGCCGACGGCGTGTGGACCTATACGACCACCACGCCGCAAAGCCCCGGCTATCAGAACTACTGGATGTTTGTGGACGGCGCGGCCTTGCTGGACCCCGGCACGCAGGCCTTTATCGGTTATGGCCACATGTGCAATGGCTTCGAAGTCCCCGAGGCGGGTGTGGACTGGTATGACCTGAAGGACGTCCCGCATGGCAGCGTGCGGACCGAGAACTACTTCGCGGATGGCACCAAGTCCTGGCGTCACATTCTCGTCTACACGCCGCCGGGTTATGACGCCAATCTCAAGACACGCTACCCGGTTCTATATCTGCTGCACGGCGGCGGCGAGGATGAGCGGGTGTGGATCGAAATGGGCCGGACCAACGGAAAACGGGTTGAGCGTCTACCGCGGCATCCCGTTCGCGGCGCCACCGGTTGGCAGTCTACGCTGGCGCCCGCCGCAGCCCGCGGCGAAATGGCAAGGCCTGAGGCCGGCAGACAAGTTCGGCCCCCGGTGTTACCAGGGCGGGAGGGGTGCTCCGGGTGTGGAGACAAGCGAGGACTGCCTGTACTTGAACGTGTGGTCGCCAGCGCGATCGGCGCGCGAACGCGTGCCCGTTCTGGTTTGGATTTACGGCGGCGGATTTAGCGCTTTCGCGACTTCCGAGCCCACCTACAGCGGAGAGAATCTCGCCAAAAAGGGCGTGGTGCTGGTGAGCATCTCTTGCCGCTTGGGCCAGATGGGATTTTTCGTCCACCCGGAGCTGAGCGCGGAAAACAAGAACCACGCGTCGGGGAACTATGGACTGCTGGATATGATCGCGGGCCTCGAATGGGTGCAGAGGAATATTGCGGCTTTCGGCGGCGACCCTCATCGCGTGACCATATTCGGCGAATCGGCCGGAGGCATCGCAGTGAGCATGCTCTGCGCGTCGCCGCTCGCGAAAGGATTGTTCCAGGGGGCGATTTCGGAGAGCGGCGGCTCGTTCGGGCCGCCGCGGCCTGCGACGATGCCGGGCGAGAACCTGAAGCGTCTGGCCGATGCGGAGCGCTCCTGCGAGGCGTATGCCAAGGGGGCGGGAGCCGCTTCCATCGCGGATCTGCGCAAGATCGCCGCCGACAAGCTTCCCGCCGGAGACCGCGGCCAGGGCGGGGCGGGGCGTGGCCGATCATCGACGGCTGGGTGATTCCGGACGACCAGTACAAGCTCTACGAAACGAAGCGCTACAACGACACTCCGATTCTGGTGGGCTACAACTCCGACGAGGGACAGAGCTTCTCGCCGCCCCGAACTCCGGAGGATTACGTCGCGGCGGTGAAGGCGCGCTATGGCCCGTTCGCCGACGGGCTGGTCGCCGCCTATCCGCCAGGTTCGGGGACTGTCGCCAAGACTGCCCGCGACCTGACGCGCCACGCGATGTTCGGCTGGCACACCTGGGCCTGGGCGCGGCTGCAAGCTAAAACGGGGAAATCGAAGGTCTTCTTCTACTGCTTCGATCAGCATCCGGACTATCCGGCGGAGTCGCCCCGCGCGGGCTTCGGATCGGGGCACGGCTCCGAGGTCCGTTACGTGTTCGCGCATCTGGATCCGGTGAATCCACAAACGACGAAGGCGGACCTGGCGATCTCCGATGCCCTGGCCACCTATTGGACGAATTTCGCCAAGCGCGGCGACCCCAATGGCGAAGGCGTTCCGCGATGGCCGGTTTTCAGCGATGCCAACCCCACGCTGATGTATTTCGCTCAAACGCCCCATACGGGGCCGGTCCCGAGCGCCGATGCACTCAAGGTTCTCGATCAGTATTTCGCCTGGCGGCGCACGCCGGACGGCGAAGCTTTTGTGAAGTAGAGCTATCCTCCGGCGCGTTCGAATTGGATGGTGTAAACGTGCCCCGCTCTCACGGTGAGCGGCGCGCTTGAGCCGGCCCCCGGGTGTAAAGCGATTGACTGGCGGCCATCGCGAACTGCGCGGATGCGGCTGCCCGGCGGGGGCTGGAGCACGTGCAGGCCGTCCACGGTGGCCCACGATCTGTGAGCGGCTTGCGCAGGGCCGGCCGGTGCTGCCGCCGGCAACGCAACGAGAGTCGTCAACGATACCCCCGGCAGAAGGGAGTTGGACAACCGCATAAACGACCGTTCCTCCTACGTAAGCTTCGTTCCTTCGCGCCCGAATCTCACACCCGGAGTGAATCGTTGTAACTGATGCTGGAAGCGCCTGCAAGTTTTACGCGCTGTGCCGCTGGAGACCGCGAACAGAGATTTTCGTGTAATCGTTTGCATGTCCTGTCCGTAGTCCGCTTGTCCGCTGCTCATCCTCAATTCCAATAGCAGTCCGCGTTGGACGCGGCGAAGGTTCGTTGCACGAAGGTTCGTTGCCCCTTGGCATCAGCTAAGCAAGCGGTTACAATACTCGCGACTACGGGAAAAAGACCATGTACAAAAGATGCATTTTGGTTCTATTGGCTGCCTGGATCGGTCCTGGCCTGGGCCAGCAGGCGCCTGCGGGCGACCGCCCCCCATATTTGAATCCGGCGCTGCCGATCGACCAGCGCGTGGACGACCTTGTTTCGCGCATGACAGTCGAGGAGAAAGCTTCCCAGTTCAGCAGCACCTCTCCGGCTATATTGCGGCTTCAGGTTCCAGCTTACAACTGGTGGAGCGAAGCGCTCCACGGCGTGGCGAATCAGGGAACAGCCACGGTGTTTCCGCAAGCCATCGGGCTGGGCGCCACGTTTGACGAACCGCTCATCCTGAAGATGGCGACTACGATCAGCACCGAGGCACGCGCCAAGTTCCACGACTACGAACGCAGGCAGGATGCGGCGGCTTCCGCCGGCGGCAACCTGCCTGGCAGCTTCGGAGGCATACGCCCGGGGCCGGCCGGCCTCGATTACTGGTCGCCAAATATTAACATCTTCCGCGATCCGCGTTGGGGCAGAGGCCAGGAAACCTATGGTGAGGACCCCTTCCTCACCGGGCGGCTCGGTGCGGCCTTCGTTCGCGGTCTGCAGGGTGACGATCCGAAGTATTTCAAGACCATCTCCACGCCGAAGCACTATGCCGTCCACAGCGGTCCCGAACCTTCGCGGCACACCATCGACGTGAAGATCTCGCTTCACGACGAGGAAGACTCTTACCTGCCGGCCTTCCGGCAGGCCGTCGTGGAGGGCAAGGCAGATTCCGTGATGTGCGCCTACAACAGCATCAACGGCGAGCCTGCCTGCGCCAACAAGTTCCTGCTACAGGATACGCTGCGCGGCGCCTGGAACTTCAGCGGCTACGTCGTCTCGGATTGCGGCGCCATCGCAGACATCAACCGCAACCATAAATTCGTACCGAACATTCAGGACTCCGCGGCGATCTCGCTCAGGCGCGGCACCGACCTCGATTGCGGGGCCGACACGCAGGGCTACGCCACGGCGATCCAGACGGGATTGATCAGCGAAAAAGAAGCCGACGTCAACCTTAAGCGCCTCTTCCGGGCTCGCTTCCAGTTGGGCCTTTTCGACCCGCCCTCGATGGTGAAGTATGCGCAGATTCCGTTCTCGGAAAACGACAGCGCCGCTAACCGCGAGCTGTCGCGGAAGGTCGCGCGCGAGGCCATGGTCCTCTTGAAGAACGATGGCGCCCTGCCGCTCAAAGCTTCCCTCAAGAAGATCGCCATCGTCGGCCCTCTGGCCGATTCCATCCCAGCGTTGGAAGGAAACTATAACGGCACCTCGTCGCGCTATGTAACGCCTGTGGACGCCATTCGTAAACAGTTTGCATCCGTCCAGGTCACCTACACTCCCGGAACGAAGTTCCTGCGCACTCCGGTGACGATTCCTGCATCGGCCTATCACACCCAGGAAGGCAAGCCCGGCCTCACGGCTGTCTATTTCAATAGCAAGGATCTCTCAGGCGCGCCGGCGGCGACCCGCACGGAAGAGCAACTCGGATTCGGTGGCCGGGGTTTCGTTCCGGGAGGCGGCCGCTTGCCGGAGGGCGTGGGTGCGGGCGATTTCTCCGCGCGGTATACCGGCGTACTGAAGTCCGAAGACACGGACAACTATATTCTTACCGTCGCCGGAGCGGGCGGCGTCCGAGTCTGGCTGGACGGCAAACTCGCGATTGACGATTGGGTCGAGCATCCCGGCGGCCGTGGCTTTACGCAGGATCCAGCCGTGACCGCTGCTCGTACCACGGAAATGAAGCTCGAAAAAGGCAAGGACTACGCGCTCAAGGTGGAGTTTTTCCGGACAGCGCAGCCGGCCCCTGCTGCCGGCCGCGGCCCTGGCGGCGGACGCGGAGGTTTCGGGCCCTCGGGACCGACGCTTTCGTGGCGCGCCGGCGTGAACGATATCGCCAGTGCCGTGGCGGCAGCCAGGCAGGCCGACGTGGTGGTCGCGGTTGTCGGGATCACCCGGGAGTTGGAGGGCGAAGAAATGGGCGGCCGCACGCTACCGGAAGGTTTCGTAGGCGGGGACCGCACCACGCTCGACCTTCCCAAGGATGAAGAGGCGCTCGTCGAAGCTCTGAAGACAACTGGGAAGCCTCTCGTGATCGTAATCATGAACGGCAGCGCTCTGGGCATCAACTGGGCCAACCAGAATGCCAACGCCATCCTGGAAGCCTGGTACCCCGGCGAGGAAGGCGGAACGGCAATCGCCGAAACCCTGGCCGGTGTGAACAACCCCGCCGGCCGCCTGCCCGTTACGTTCTACAAGAGTGTAAACGATCTGCCGCCTTTCGAAGATTACTCGATGAAGGGCCGCACGTATCGCTATTTCGAAGGCCAGCCGCTATATCCCTTCGGCTACGGACTGAGCTACTCGAAATTCGTCTACGGCAACGCCAAGGTTTCCAGCCCCACCCTGAAAGCCGGAAGCGATCTGCAGGTGGATGTGGATGTGCGAAACCCCAGCGGCGTGGCCGGCGACGAAGTGGTGCAGGCTTATCTCTTGTTTCCCAAGCTGCCGGGAGCTCCACTGCGGGCCTTGCGCGGCTTCCAACGCGTGAGCATCGGGAAAGGACAGACACAACACGTGCGTTTGACGCTCAACGCGCGCGATCTGAGCATGGTGAATGAAGAAGGCACCCGCCTCGTGGCGGCGGGCGACTACAAGCTATTCGTTGGAGGCGGACAGCCGGGAACCGGCGCTCCTGGAGCGGAACTCGCGCTGAGGATTCAAGGCGAGCAGAAGCTACCCAGATAGATAGCAGGTCTCGCAGAGAGAGCAACGATCATGAGCTAAGGACGTACGATCTTACTGGGCGCCTCGCTGGCAGCGATGGCCTGCGCGGTGCACGCCGACGATACCGTACCTGCCGCCCTCTTGCCGGCGGACTCCGCCTCGGTGTTCCGCCTGGGCGGCACCGCCGGCGGGTCCGCGAAGATGTCCACGGTCGCAGCTACCGGCCAGCCGTTCAAGAGTGCGCTGCGAATCGAAGTGGCGAAGAAACCGGAGCGGCTCCAGGACGTCCAGATCGCTGCCCCTGTGGATGCCGCCATGGCCAGCGGTGACGTGCTGCTGGCTTCGTTCTGGATCCGTTCCGCCGCGCCTGGGGAGGCGACGCTCGATATGGGATTTCGCGGCCCGCCCGGCGGTGGCCGCGGTGGCGGGCCCGTGAGCTTCCCTGCGGTGGCCGGGGCTGGAAGAAGGTCCAGTTTCCATTCGCTCTGACGCGAGCCTACAACAAGGGCGAAGCCGAGATCTTCTTCACTCTTGGCCTACGTCAGCAAACTCTCGACATCGGCGGCATCGAGTTATTGAATTACGGCAGCAGCAAGCGGGTGCCCACCTTGAGATGCTTGATCGATATGGCGCGGCGAATCTTCTCGATCAGCCGCGCAAGTAGCGTCAGCGGATCGTCTTCCGGCGTACCGATCACTTGAAATTGATAGCCGGCCGGATGTCCATCGCGCACCTCGAACGCATCCATGGCCACACCCGGTCCGAACAGGCGCGTCCGAAAATGAAAGACGTGGGCCTGGCCATCGCAATCAGTGAGTTCGACGGGCGCGAAGTCGGCGTGCTCAAACTTATCCAGGCCATCGGATTCGGCCACCTCGGTGTTGAAGCATTTCGTACAAAGCTGCCGATAACCGGTGTCCACGGAACCGAAGTTGATGATGTCGTAGTCGGGAACGCTGCGGCCGCAGCTTACGCAGTGAGTTTGATGCTTTGGTCTGGCCACTTTCAAGTGAGCATAGCAGCCGGCTTGCCCTGCTCACCGCTTGCCGAATCGGTCCAAGGTTGCCTTCAGCAACGCCGGGGAGGACCTGAAATTCGTCATCCGGAGGCGGTCGATAGCGGGCGCCAGTTCAACCAGTCCACGAGTTGCAGCCTCGCCCGGGCCGCAGCAACGCGTCGCGCCGCCTTTTCGTCGAGCAGGATGATGTCTGCTTTTGTGGACTCGGCCAAGAGGATAGCTGCTTGTTCGCCAGCCTGAAGTTTCTCCAGGCCCGAGGTTGCCAACAGCGGAAGGTCCTTGACGCAGATCCAGGATGGTAAGTTGGACGCCCAACCTCGAACCGCGGCCGGAGCGTCTTCGTGAAGCAACTCGGCGAGCACCGCCTGAGGCGCCAGAACTTGACTGAAGATCTTGGGCAGCAGATCGATCTCACCAATCAGAATCAGATAGCAGATCGGTGAGGTATCCGCGACGGCGATCATTGCCGGGAGGCGTCACGAATTGCGGCAATATCCCGTTCCAAGTCGTCCACCGTGTAGTCGTGGTAAGCCTCGGCGCGCCGGAGGAAGGACTCCGTCTCCCAGCGCGAACTCAGTCGGAGCATCTGCTGCACCTGAGCAGATGTGATCGTGCCCGAGCGATACGCTTCGATAGCGACGGCTTCCAGGACCGCGCGCGACACGCCACCTGACTGAGCGGCGAGCACTTGCCCGATCTCGTCCGGAATTTCGATGGCGACGTTCACAACTGTCTCCCTTCCCTTATTCTACCGACAAACACCCGGCTGAAAATCGATCCCGATCCGCGAAAACGTAGGAGTTCCGCTTGATTGAATGATACCCGGATGCGGCGGGAGACATACTGCCTGATGGCGTCCTGCACATTCGGTGCACCAAGTTCGGTAAAAGCCGGCTGATCCCCCTGCACCCCACAGCGGCGAAGGCATTTGATCAGTACCTTGAGCAGCGGCGCCAGTTGGCCGTGACGGACGACCACGTGTTTTTGTCGGCGGGGAATCAGCGGATCGCCTCCGGCATGGCGGAGTACACCTTTCGGCGGATTCTTCGCCTTGCGGACATTGCCCCCTCTCGGACGCGGCCGCCACGCATTCATGACCTGAAGCATCGTGCCGACTCCCCGATCATGCCGACTTCTCCCGCGGGGCCCTTGTAGGCGGCGCCCGCGGCGAGTTGGGATTCGGCATAATCAGAGGCTCTCCAGGAATGCCAGCAGTTGGTCGTCGGGCCGGTATCGTCCTGGTTTG
>JARLGM010000168.1 GCA_031292755.1 Candidatus Sulfopaludibacter sp. | reverse complement strand
TGGGCCTGTTGGCCGCCATGGTCCTGCGCTTGCGAGGCGGCGAGGTTTACGGCCTGGACGTGGTCGATGCAAACACCGCGCGCCCCAAATGGTTGTGCGATATCGGCGGGTGCTATGTTGACGGCCGCCAGGTGCCGGCCGGCGAGGTGGAGAAGAAGATCGGTGCGATGGATTTAATCCTGGAAGCCAGTGGGATCGCCGAACTGGAGTTCAATCTGCTGGATGCACTGGGCCTGAATGGGATTTATGTGCTCACCGGCATTCCCGGTGGCGACCGGCCCCTCCAGATTCCCGGCGCCGAACTCGTGAGGCAACTGGTGTTGGACAATCAGGTCATGCTGGGCAGCGTGAACGCCGCGCGCGGACATTTCCAAATCGCAGCCGACGATCTGGCACAGGCCCATCTGCGTTGGGGCGCTCAAATCGCAGGATTGATCACCAATCGGTATCCATGGGATCAATTTGCAGGACTTATGGATCAACATCACGCCGAGGCGATTAAGGAGGTCATCGAGTGGGCGCCACAGGGTCACTAACGTAAGGTCGAAGCCATAGATTTTCAAGATGCGCCCTGGCGGCTCCAAGTGGGACTGCAAGTACCATGTTGCATTCGTGCCCAAACGACGGCGGAAAGATGTTTAACCTCCTTCGTGGGATAGCGCGCCATCTCCGCCTCGATCTCCTGCCGCTCTTCAGACGTCAGCATTTCTTCTACTCCTTATCGATTCAAATCATCGATCCACGTCTGCGAGCACGAAATCCATCGCACCCAGGATGGCGAACAAGTCGGGGATCATGCGTCCGCGGGCCAGCCGCGGCACCATCTGCATGTGCGCGAACGAGGGCGTCCGGATGCGCGTGCGGTACGACATGCCGCTGCCGTCGCTCACCAGGTAATAGCCGTTATTTCCTTTGGCCCCCTCGATCGCTCCGAGCGCCTCGCCGGGTGGAATCACCGGACCCCAACTCACGCCCACGAAATGTGTGATCGGGGTTTCGATGTCGTAGATCGTCCTTTCCTTTAGTGGCGGGCATGCCAGCGGCTGGGTCGATTTATACGGTCCCTCGGGCATGTTCTTCACGCACTGTTCGACGATGCGCAGACTCTGGCGCATTTCCTCCACGCGCACCATGCCGCGGTCGTAACAGTCTCCATGACGGCCCGTGGGGATGTCGAATTGGAACTGGTCATACCCCGAATACGGTTGCTTCTTGCGGAAGTCCCATTCGATGCCGCAGGCGCGTAAGGCCGGTCCCGTGACGCCCCATTCGATCGCTTCCTCCCTGGTGAACACACCGACTCCCTGGGTGCGTGCTTTGAAAATCCGGTTCCGCATCACTTCTTTGTCGTACTCGACCAGGCGCGGTGGAAGGTATTTCAAGAAATCGCGGACCAAGGTCTCCCAGCCTTTGGGCAAATCCTCCGCTACCCCGCCGATGCGGCACCAGTTGGGATGTATGCGTGCTCCGCAAATCGCCTCGATGCTGGCGAACGCACGCTCGCGGTCGTTGAAGGTGTAGAAAACCGGCAAGAATTGGCCCAGATCCTGGGCGAAGGTTTCATACCAGACCAGGTGGCTCCAGGGCCACGTTGCGATAGGCGGTCCCGCCGGGGACCAGAGTTGGGCCGAAATCTTCCTTCGGGTCGCCGGGGTATACGCCGATACCGCGGGTGTACGGCTGCGCGGTAAGGGCCGCCGCGGCAATCGCGCTGAGAAGCAGAATGCGTTTCATCCTTACACTTTCACCACGCCACGCAGCGCCGCATCCCAGGGCGCCCGGTAGGGCCGGACGCACATAGCGGCGGCTTCCCTGTCGCCGATCACCTGTTCCTTTTCGGGGTCCCAGCGAATGCTCCGCCCCAGCCGCAGAGACATGTTGGCCAGATTGCAGGCGGTGGACACGCGATGTCCGTCTTCCACCTCGCACAACGGCCGCTTGCGGCTGCGCATGCAATCCAGCCAGTCGCGTTCGTTCATGGACATGGTGTCCTCGCCGCCGGTGCCGTAGCGCGAGTCCGATGCCACGCCGCCGGAAGATGGCTCGATCCACGGCTTCTTCGCCGTATTGGAATACACCGGACCACCGATGGGCTGGCCCTGAAACTTCGGGATATCGTCCACCGGATCGCCCTTCAACTCCGTCGCCACTTGATAGCTGCCGGTGATGGTCATGGAACCCTTGGTGCCGAGATATGCCTGGCCCGGATCGCCGCGCGACGCGTTGGCTTCGCGAATGGCGCAGTGCATCGTGAAAGTGGGGAATACCCACGAGGCATCCTGCACGTCGGGCGTTTCGCCGTCATCCTCCAGCGCGTACCGGCCGCCGGTGGACATCACCAGGGTAGGCCCTTTGACATCCATGATCCAAAATACCTGGTCGATGATGTGAGCCCCGAGGTTGGTCATCTGGCCGCCGGAATAATCCCAGAACCAGCGGAAGTGGTAGAGGCCGCGATGCGCTGTGTACGGTCTTTTAGGAGCAGGCCCCAGCCACATGTCGTAATCCAGCCCGGCGGGCGGATCGGAAACGGGCGTCTTGCCGAAGCCGGGATAGATGTTCCGGAAAGCAGCCATGCGCACGGAATGGATCTTGCCCAGGGCGCCACTCTCCACTACTTTTCTGGCAGCGGCCACGCCCTTGCCGTGGCGCCGCTGCGTTCCCACCGAGACGATCCGGTTGTGTTTGCGGGCGGCCTGGATCATCCATTTTCCTTCGTCCACACAGACGGTCATGGGCTTTTCGACGTACACATCCTTGCCCGCCGCACACGCCAGAATGGTGAGCAGCGCGTGCCAGTGGTCCGGCGTGGCCACCACGATTCCCTGGATATCCTTGCTTTCATACATCTTTCGGAAGTCGGCATAGCCCTTGGTGTTGGGATTGGCGATATACGCCAGAGCCTCGTCTACGCGTGGCTTGTAGACATCGCAGACACCGGCGATATCGACGTCGTTGAATTTTTTGAAGTCGGCGACGTGCTGTTTGCCGATGAGCCCGAACCCGACAAAGCCCACGCCGATGCGGTCGTTGGCGCCCAGGATTCTCTGGTAGGATGCGGCTGTTACCGCGGCCGTTCCCAGAAATGCTCGACGGGTGCTGGGGTTTGTTTTAACCTTGTCTGGCACTATTCTGCCTTCCTTTCCGGGACACCTCGCACGGCGGTGGGGTCAAGAGAGAAACGGTCCTGAAACCCGTAATCTATTCCAGCGAAGAGTATATCCCGTGGCGCGGCAAGAAGGGTGCAGTTTGGCGCCGGAGCCGGCGGGCGTTCGGTAGTCTCAGCCGTCGAGTTCGATTTCCTGGTGCTGCATGCCGGCGTACGGATAAACCGCAACCTTCGGATCGCCGGGGTGAAGTTGTTTCAACTTAGCGATCACGTCCGGCCACTTATCGCAGAAGAACGTACCGGTGCGATAGCTATTTTTCATGTTACGGGTAAGATATTGGGAGTAGACGATCATGTTACCCTGCACCGCCTGGGGAGCGGCGCCCCCGCGACCGATGCCGGCGACGCGCCGGGAGGTGAGGTCGAATTGCGTGGCGCCGGATCTTCCGGCGAGACGGTTGTTGAGATAGTGGACCGGGTCGAGGCCCAGCGGATGCTGCACGATCAAAACTCCCGTGCCGCCGGGGCGCCTGGAGTAGTTGATCCAAAGTGCTCCATGGAAGGCCTGGGCGTTCTGCGGATAGGCATTGGCCACTACGATGTCGGCATCCTTGAACGTGGGGGTGCAGTAAGTCCTGGCCGCCACGCGGACTCCGGCGTGGTGCGCATCCACGATGTCGCCGCCCCAGATCTGCGTGGGTCGCAGGCGATCGTTATACAGGATCTGAAGGGTGTAATCGACCTTGGCCATTCTGGCCGCCTCGATCATATCCAGACGCATGTCGTTCTTGAATATCTTCACCGGACCGGTGGTGCGGACCTTGGTGAGAATCTTCGTGTGATTGTATTCCACCGTGGGGAGCGCGGCAAGACCGGGAAGGATGGCCTTGGCGCCGCCGCCGTAGCCGGCGTCCTGGTGAACCTTCACGCCGCTGATGCAAATCTTCAGGTCCGCGCCCAGAAAGGTCTGGTTCAACCGGATCGTGTTCCCGCGCGTGGTCGTGCCCAACTCCTTGACGTTGTCGAACACGTCGTGGTTGAGCCAGGCATAGTTTCTGGCAACCTCCGGAGACAGTTTGCGGGCGACCTCTTCCTGCGTCATGGCCCGGTGGGTGCCGAAGGAACCGATGAACAGTATGTTCTCGTCCTTGATCCCCGCTTTCGCCAGTTCGGCGACCAGCCACGGCGTTACGGCGTAAGCGGGCGTGGTGCGCGTGAGATCGTCGAAGCTGATCGCGACCGTCTTCCTGCCTTCGGCCAGTTCGCGCAAGGATTTCGTGCCGATCGGTTTGTCGCACTGTTCGGCGATTTGCCGCGGGGTGAGCGCAGGCAGGTTGTGGCCGGCCATATCCATCACATGCAGGTCCCAGCTTTCGGGGAAATCGAGGCGCTCCTCGATCCAGGGTGCGCCATTCGGTCCGGCGAACTCGTGGGTGGGGATGACGACGGATTTTGCCTTGCCTTTGAGTTGCGGCACGGCCCTGGCTTGAAAGCGGCCGGCGGACATGATGCCGCCGACCAATGGAACGGAACCGAGCACGCCGGCCCGTTCCAGAAATCCTCTGCGACTGGAGCGAGAATCTGACACTGGATACCCTCCCTGCGTTTTCCACGGGGAAACACTGCTTGGTTAGTTATCAAACCCGGAGGTGCAAGTCAAGGCCGTTGCGCCTCCGCCCACTTACTGCTGCTTGCCGGCAAGCCGCTCCACATCCATCACCTGGAGCGAATTGGAGCCGAAATTGGTGAGGAAAAGCGTCCGGCCATCGGCGGAGAGGCGAAGTTCTCGCGGGAATGCGCCGGCTGGTACGCTGCCGATGGCGGCATTCTGGGAACCCTTTATCTTTGCAGCATCCAGAAGTGTCAGGCTTTGTGCTTCGGCTCCGCCAGCGAAACGATTGGAGTTGCCTGCCACCACCATCTTTCCGCCGGACACCACCGCGATTGGCACTGGAGCACTACCCACTGATGCCATTCCCAAGCGCGCGTGTGCCGGGTCGGTGACAAGCCTGGCGGCGTCGAAGGCCACCACCGCGTTGCTGTTCCGCGCGGTCACGTAGACCCGGTCCCCGGAAGGCGAGATGGCCATGCGCACCGGACTGCATCCCGCCGGAACCCGGGCCGCCACTGCGTGCGCCGGGTCGGTCTCCGCGCGCGCCACATCCACCACGATGACCGCGCCTTCCGGATTCAACAGGCCAGTGACGCCGGGCCGTCCTTCCGGTTTGCATGCCGCGGGCCATCCCCATTCCTTTACGGCGACCTCGCTGGTGGTGAACAGCCGGCGTCCATCGGCGGAAAACGTCAGGGCGATGGGCGCGCGTCCAACCGGTATCTGCCCCACGATGGAGTCCGCGCGAAATCCCGACCGGCGCGCGCGAGCCAGGTCGATAACGGTAATCGCAGCAGCGGCCTCCTCGCTGACGAAGAGGTATTTGTCATCGGGGGTCGCGTTGGCGTAGATGCTCTGCATGCGACCACCATCGGAAAACGATCCCGCAATGGGCTTGGCGCAGCCCGAAATGAGGCACGCCACATCCAGGAATACCGGGCCATTGCCGGCGGCGGCGATCAACAGTTTTTCGTCGTGCGTGAGGGCGATGCCGGTAGACGGCGATGGCGTCGGTATCGTTCGCGCCAGTTCCACGCGCCCGCTTTTCCGGGTCAGCACCGCGATTCCCGGACCCTGGCTGCCGTTCATCATGGAAACGAAGACATGACAGCCGTCCTGCGACACGGCCACGGCAAAAGGCCGGCCCGGCAGCGGGACCGTCAGGACCGGTGACGCCAGGCGATCGTTACAATGTGTCTGAGCGTGGGCGGATGCCGCGAGCAACGCCGCCAGGGAGAGCAGTGGGAAGCGCAATGGAAACCTCCAGGTGCCTATCATAATGTACCGGTGCATAATAGAAGCCTGGGGGGGCGAATGAGAATCGTCGTACTTTCGCTTTTGACGCTGGGGACCTTGGCGGCTGCCGATTTTTCCGGGACGGTGGTCGATGTGATGTGCCGCGGTAAAGACCTGGCCGGGCACACGCGCGAATGCGCTTTGACCTGTTCGAAGAGCGGGTATGGCCTGGTGACGTCGGACGGCAAATTCCTGAAGTTCGATGAGGCGGGGAATGCGCGAGCGCTGGCTTCGCTGAAGAAGCTTTCCAAGGATAAGGACCTGAAGGCCAAAATCACGGGCACGCTGGACGGCGAAGTGCTGAAAGTGCAAGCCATCGAGTTTCAGCCCTGAGCTTGGCGTTACAATTCAATTAGAGCCGTCGCTTCAGGTTTCGCCTATGCCACTCTATTGGTTTCCTGCCGGGATCCGTTTCAGAGACTACATATTCACTGAGCCTGTGCCTCTGACCGGCTGGCGTGCGCCCGATTTCGCGGGAATCGCGGTGGTTCTGGCGCGGAATCCGCAATGGGGGCCGAAGCCCCTGCAACCTCTTTCTTTCGGCGATATCGGCGAGTTACCGTCGAACATCGGGCGGAATGACCTGCTGGTTTCGGTTCTGCCCATGCCGTATTCTACTGCCGCGCAACGGCGCGTCCTGTGCTGCGAATTGATGAGTGCGCGCTTGCCCGTGTCGGCTGCCGAAGTAGTCCGCAAACTGGACGTGCTGGAGGCGCGCCAGCAGGAACAGGGGGAGCGGATTCTGTCCCTGCTGACCTTCATTGCCAGATTCTTCGAGCCGCAGCCGGTGGGCCCGCGCAATACCATCGGATTTCTGAGCCAACTGGCGCCGGCCGAAGCTACTGAAAGCGGAAGCTAGCGGTCACACGGGCGTAATACTCCAACTCGCCGGCTGAGGCGGGAGTGTCGGGCCCGAATGCCCACGGTATCTGGGCGCGCATCGCCGAGTAGACGCCGTTGGAAGCCACGATCTCTTCGCAAATGGCCACCGGTTCGCCCAATTTCTTGCCGGCCGCGGTTGCCAGTGTTTCGGCCTTCGCCCGGGCATCTTTGCCGGCCGCTTCCAGGGCGCTCTTGCGGGCGCCCGCCTCGTCGGCCGCGCGATAAGACAGTCCGCCTGCCAAGGTCGCTCCGGCCTTCACCAGGGCGTCCGCCACTTCGCCGGCGCGGGAAGCTTCGCGCACCGCCACACGCACCAGGCTTTTTGCCTGGTAGCTTCCGAATTGTATGTCTGGCTGGCCCGCGTTGGGTCCAAGAAAGTTCGCAAAGCCCGCGGGGCCGATTTGCTGAGCCCCGTAGGGCGGCAGCGCCTGCATCGACGACGCGTAGACATTGTTGACGTTCATGGAGACGATTTGCAGATCGCCGCGCTGCACTCCCAACTGGGAAATTGCCTGCGCGATCTGCGTGGTTCTGGCTTGGTGGTCTTTCAAGGCGTGCGATGCGGTATGGCCACCGGTTGTGATTTCGATCAGGAACTCCGCGCTTTCCGGCGCCATCCGGCGCACGGCTTCGCCTACCACCGCCACGCCTTCCATGGGGATTCGATTCCCGTATGCTGCCATCATTTTCTGGTCCTCTTTTCCAATCTCGTTGGGGACCGCGCCGGCGGAAGTCCACCGGCGCGGAGGGCGTTGCTTACCTGTTGGCATGGGGCACGCGAAATTAGAACGAACCGCCGTACGGCGAAATGCCGTAACCGCTTGCCTGACGCAGGGCCAGTTGGACCAACGGGTGGAGTTGGCCGAATCCGCCGATCTGGCCGGCTCCGCCGCCTCCGATCTGGCCCTGCGGCGCCAGAGGATATCCGCCAAACTGCTGCTGTTGTTGCGGCCAACCCTGATTCGCCAGCATGGGGTTCAGCATCTGATTCTGCCACGCGAGTTGTTGCAGTTGGTTTTGCAAAAGAGCCTGCTGCAACAGCGGATTCTGGAACAGCGGATTCTGCAATTGCTGGTTCTGGAACAGCGGATTCTGGCCGCCGCCGAACCCGCCCTGCTGATGTTGCGGGTTCATGCCGTAGCCGCCGAAGGCTCCTGGATTAATGAACTGCTGGTGTGCCGTGTAAGGCAAACCGTAGGGCGTCGCTCCGCCGGGGTACGCGCCTGTTTGATAACTCTGAAACGGATCGTGGTTCATCATAATTGGGTTCCTCGTTAAATTGCTTTCTTGGAGTTGGCGCCGCTTTTCGCGGTGTCCACAGGCCCAATCTTGCCACACGATTCCGCCTGGGGTATGCCTTCTTAGCCGCAGTTACCGCTACTGCGGCTAATCCTTCTAACCCCTTCATCCTTGGCCTATCGTCGCGTGAAACAGTGTAAGGTTCTTTACTTTGGATGCTTCCGGACTGTTCAACCAGTTCGCTAGTTCGCTTTCCCGGAACCGCCACTGACGGCCCACCTTAATGGCAGGAATTTCCTGACATTCTGCCCAAAGGCAGAGCGTTCTGGTGGAGATGCCGAGCCACTTTGAAACTGCCGCCGTGGTCATAAGAGGTTCGTGCTTGTTGGTGAAGTTTTCCATAGCCCTTCTTCCGTTTTCGACCCGCTTGCGCGCTTCTGTCAAGGCACGAATGCGTATCGTCACGATTACAGCGCGTCAAACGTGAACGAGCGTCCAAGCCGGCGAATTGTGCGATGTTACTTCGCCTTGACGTGCAGGCGGATCGGCTCCGGGGAGGCGTAGGAACTTTGCTGTCCGGAGCGCGTTTCCACGGCGCCCGCAACGTAAATCAATTGATCCACGGGCTCGGCCGAAGGGAGCGCCTCCAGCGTGAAACTGCGGCGCGATTCGGTCTCGCCGATGAGCACGCCGTTCAACCCCACGTCCAGCACGCGCACGCGCGGCGGCAGGTTGCGCACTTCCACCGGCACGCGCCCGCGAAACTCGCCCTCGCGCGCGATGGAGACGGTAATCTCGGCCGTCCCACCGGGCGCGATGGTCACTTCTTTCGTTTCGGCGGTCATCACAAGGTCGGGCGGCGGCATCAGCGCGATCAGTTTGAGCGGATCTTCGGGATTGGCGATCTGCGCTCCCACGGTAGCCCGGCCGCTCACCTTCAGCGGAATCGCGCCGGGCAGTTTTGCCGCCGCGTCAGCGGTCAGCGCCAGGGTAGCCGAAATCTGCCCCTTGCCAATCACGGCGGGCGCGGCGTGCAAGCCCGCCGGCAGATCCTCCAGCCGTACGTCGATCGGCCCCTCGAACCCATCGGTGCGGAAGGCAGTGACCGTGACGGGCACGGCGCCACCGGCCGGCACGTTGGGATTGCGCGGCGACACGCTCAAACGGTAATCCGGATGCGGCCGGCGAATGGTGAGGCGGTAAGGGTATTGGTCGCCGCCCAGGCCCTGGACGTCGCGAACGGCGAGCGTGTACTCGCCATCGGCGGGCGCCGTGAAGTGGAGCAGCGAATCTTTGCCGTAGCCCGGGCCACCATCATCGTTGCGATAGTAGAGATGCGCGACCGGCAAACCGTTGGGCGAGAGCTTCGTGGCCGGCGGATAGATTTGCACCTTGTACACCGCCGAATCGATGGCATGGGCCTCGGCGGTGGTATCGAAGAAGGCGGTGCGCTGGCCGCCGAAGCCTTCGAACACGCAATCGTTGTCGGGCGACAGGGGCAGGGAGTCGACGCGAATCACCTCGCCGCCCACCATCGCATAATCGCCGGTGTGCAGGTTGTCCCACGCCAGAATGCGGATGCCGCGGCCGGCGGAATCGTGATCGCGCAGCGTGACGGCAGTCTCCCACACCGGACGCACCACCGCGCGCTCGATGGAGTTGCCCTGGGCGTCCAACACCTCCAGGAACGAATCCAGACTGCTGCCCAGGCGTTGCGCGTCCACCTCGAACACCAGTTCGTCTCCCTTGTGCGCCGTGAAGCGATAGCGGTTGCTCGCGCCGGGTGTTGCGATCTTTCCGTTGATGGTCACCGGCCAGTTGACTGCGCCACCCTGCGACTCGATCTCCGGCTCTGAGCCGAGCGCGACTTTCACCTGGTTGAACGCGTGCTCCGGGCGAATGGTCAGCGTGTCTTCGGATTCGGGCGCCGGTTTGCCCTCCACCTTCAGCTTGGGCGCAATGTGGAAGCCCGTCAGCGTGACGTTGTTGGTTGTACCCTTCTGCAAGCCCAACGGATAGGCCGAGAGGACCAGCGGAAATTCTCCGGCGATGATGCGATAGGTGTGGCTCGCGCGGCCGCTGTGCTGGTAATCCGCCACCCGCACGTAGTAAGTGCCGGCCGTGGCGAAGCGATGGGCGAACATCACCTGTTCAGTGCCGCCACGGGTGCCGAATTCGCGAATCGCGTTGAGGTCGGCATCCAGAATTGTCACTACGGGCTGCAAGGAAGAGCCCAGCAGCATGGCGCCGTTATAGAACGAGATCTCCTGCCCGGCCTTCACCTGGATCTTGTAATAATCCAGGTCGCCCGGTTTGGAAATGGCGCCGGTGAGAATCGCGGGCAGGAACGTCTCGAAGGCCTGCTCCGGCGTATCGTTGGGTTCGCGGTCGGGCGCTTCGCCGTAATAGGGCTCCACCAGGAAACGCCCCTCCGGGCTCGTGCCCAGCGGCGTGAGCAGGCGAAAACGCACCGGCCCGATCTCCGCATCCGGCGAGACTTCCACTTCCACGGTCACCTGATTGCGGGGCGGCAGAGGACCCAGGTCAATCGACGACGGCGTGCCGTTCGAGCCCAGCCGGACATCCGGCAGATCCGGCAACTCCTTCACGCGCAGAATGCGCCCGCTAACGGCCGGGTCGCTGAAGTAGATAGCGCTGGCCTTTGCCAGGTTCAGCCCTTCCAGCGTGAGTTCCGCCGTGGTGCCTCGCGCGATGCCGGCCGGGGCGACGGTATCCAGCGTGGGCGGCGTGGTGCGATTTCCCGTGGGACGCTCGTTCGAATCCGCCAGCGCCGCGCAGAGCGATACCGCGACGCACAGCGCGCTATTTCGAAGCCGGCGATTTCGCATGATCCACCTCGTGAATTTCCAGCATGCCGTTGAAGAGGCCAGCCACCACCTGCTTCCCGTTGGGCGTGAACTCCAGGCCGAAGGCCCAGTCTGACAGCTTCGGAATCGTCTGCACCTCGGTCAGGTCCGCCGCGCGAAACAGTTTGATGGTCCGGTCGGCCGCGGAGGAGGCCAACAGCGTTCCATCCGGCGACCAGGCCAGTTTGAGAATCGTGTCCTCATGGGCGATCAGCGAGTTTTCCAGCGTGCCTTCCTTTTCGCCCAGCCGCCAGACCCGGATGGTCTTATCGAACCCGCCCGCCGCCACGCGCGTGCCATCGGGGGACAGCACGATCGTATTGATGCCGTCGGTCGGGCCGGAGAGCGTATAGAGCCGGTCGCCCGTGGCCACGTTCCACACTTTCACCGAACGATCCGCGGAGCCGGAGACCAGCCGCGCGCCATCCGGCGTGAAGGCCAGCGCATACACCGCGTCGATATGGTCGCGCAGGGTCCGAATTTCCTTGCCGGTGTGGACGTCCCACAGCTTGATCAGTTTGTCGTAACTGGCGGTGGCCAGGCTCGCTCCATCGGGCGAGAAAGCAGCGGCGTAAATGCAATCGGAGTGCCCGGAGAGGGTGACGGTAACCGTGCGCGCGGCTACATCCCAGATCTTCACTTCACCGCGCCGCGCCGGCAGTCCGCCCGCCGCCGCGAGCAACTTGCCATCGCGCGAGAATGCCATTGCGCGCACGGCGTCAGCGTGGTCCGGAAGAGTTGCCAATACCTGGCTCGAAGCGGCGTCCACCAGCCGTACTTCTTTGTACCCGCCCAAGGCAATGGTACCGTCGCCGGGCTGCAAGGCCAGGGAATAAATCAGGAAATGGATTGCCAGTGCCATCAGTGGTCGAAGAGAAACTCTTTGCTGGTCAGCAGGGCCCACACCATGTCTTCCAGTGCCTGCCGGTGCGCGTCGCGCCGCGCCTCTTCGGTGCCCTTCTCCGGTTTGGCCTTCTCCATCGCGCCGGTGAGCGCGGCGCGCTCCACCTCACTGGGATACCGGCTGAAGGCCGAAAGATACATGAACTCCAGAATGCGCCGGTCGGAGAGCCCCAGCTTCAGGAACAGCGCGATGGTGCCATCCGGCGCGCTTAGCTTCTTGTTGAGTGTGTCGCCGTTGATCACCGCCAGGGCCTGCGCGACGGTGGAATCGCTGGCGCGCTCGGCGGCGTCGCAGGTGATGCGCTGCGGCCGCCCGAACGATGCCAGGAACTCCGACTTCACCTGTGTATCCGGCAATTGCAGCGCGCGCGTGCCCGCCGGATAGCCGGAGAATACCGTAGGCGACCCCGTCACCTGCGACATGGCATCCAGAATCACCTCCGCCGGAAGCCGCCGGATGATGTGCTTCGAGTAGAACATGTTGTCGGCCTGGTTGGTGCCGTTGGCCTCGCTCGAAAGCTGATACACGCTGGAATTCATGATCAGGCGGATGAGCCTCTGCACGTCGTAGCCATGGTCCACGAAATCCTTGGTCAGTGCGGAAAACAGCTCCTCGTTCGAGGAGGGATTCGCGGAGCGCACATCGTCCACTGGGTCCACCAGCCCGCGGCCCATGAAGTTGGCCCACACGCGATTCACCACGGTCCGCGAGAATAGCGTGTTCGTGGGGCTGGTGAGCCACTCGGTGAACAGCGCGCGACGGTCGGCCGTGGAATCGATTGCCATGCTCTTGCCGTCCAGCGGTGTGGGCGGCAGCGGCCGCGACAGTTTGGGGTACAGCACGTCGCCCGTGGCCCTGGCGAACACAATGTTGTCGCCCATGGTCCCATTCTTCACACCCACGCGCGCGAACAGGTTGGCCATCTCGTAATACTGAAGCTGCGTCCACTTTTCCAGCGGATGATTGTGGCAGCGCGCGCACATGATGCGCTGGCCGGTGAACGCCAGGGTGGCGTTCTCGGTGAGGTCGATGGGATCTTTGTGCAGGACGAAATAATTCAGCGCGCCGTTCTGCCGCGTACTCCCGCTACCGTTGAAGATCTCTTTGGCGAACTGGTCCCAGGGCTTGTTCTGCTTGACCGAATCGCGGATCCAGTCGTAGAACGCCCACATGGCCGTGGAGTTCAAGCGGCGCGTCGAAACCAGCAGCAGGTCGCTCCACTTGTAGGCCCAGTAGTCCACGAATTCGTCGCGCTGGAGCAGGCGATCTACTACTTTTGCGCGTTTGTCAGCCGATTGGTCCGCCAGGAAACTCTCCACCTCTTCGGAGGTAGGCAGAATGCCGGCGGCATCCAGGTAGGCGCGGCGTAGAAACTCGGCATCGCCCGCGACCTTCGATGGCGCCAGGTGCAGGCTCTTCCATTTCGCGACTGCCAGGCCGTCGATGAAGTTGCGGCGCGGGAACTGCTCGTAGGCGGCGGTGCTGACCGAGTTGGGGAACGGTACAGTCAGCCGGGAATAGAGCACGCGGCTGGAGTAATACAGGGTGATGGCGGCTTCGCCCGCGCCGGTCATTTTCACGTGGCCGTTGTCATCCACCGTGGCCACGCCTTCGTTGGTGGAGCTGAATTTCACCCAGCGGGTGACGTCCTCGGTGTGGCCATCGGAATAGCGCGCCCGCACCACGATCTGCTGTTCGGCTTCAGGCGCCAGCACGGCGGATGCGGGAAACGCTTCCAGCCCCGTAATCGCGGCATCTTTATCGGTAGGCGGAGGCGCGCCCGCGGCGATCCATTCCCTGATGATCCGGTATTCCAGTGAGTCCTTGGCGAAACGCTTGCCTCCGCCGTGGGGAATGGCGAAGCTCGGCTTCATCAGAATGAGACTCGCTTCCGGCTCTGCCAGCGCGACGCGACGCCCTACGGATTGCCGCGTGAGCGTATCGTAGTCTGCCTGCGGATCGTACCCGCGGAGCGTCAGCTTGAAGCCGTTCTTCCCGGCGAGGGCGCCGTGGCACGCGCCCTGGTTGCATCCCATCTTGGTCATCACCGGAATCACGTGATTGCGGAAACTCCACTGAAACGGAGCATGGGAATCGCGGACGCGAACCGTAACGGTGGCCGACTGGCCCTTGGCTCGCGCGGTGATGCGCGCCTCGCCGTCGCCGGCGGGCTGCACCACGCCGTGCGCATCCACCGTGGCAATTTTCGGATCGGACGATACCCACTCCGCGCCGCGCGTCCAGTCCTCCTGATGCTCGCCCGCGGCGCCTTCCACCAATAACTGCTGCCGCGCCTCGGGCCCCGTCAGTTCCACGCTCGGAGGCAGCACGGCGAGAGTTTGCGCCTTTGCGGAGCCGACGAGCAGCATAATCAGAACCGCGCAACCGCTTGCTAACGCGCGCGGCTCCGAACAGGGAGTGGCTTTTTTACTGTGCACTAGAATAACTCCCGGATCGGTTCCGTCCCGCGATCCACCAGTGGAATCGGCCTGCCCTGCCCTCCGGGCAACTCTGTCTGCAAATCCATTCCCAGCCCGCGATACACCGTGGCGGCTATCTGCATGGGCGACACGGGGCGGTCTTTCGGCGCCCCGGCGATTTCATCCGACGAACCCACCACGATCCCGCCCTTGAGCGGACCGCCGCCCATCAGCAGGCTCCAGCATTGCGGCCAGTGATCCCGGCCGCCCGCGGGATTGATCTTCGGCGTGCGGCCGAACTCGCCCGTCGCCATCACCATGGTGTTGCTCAACAGTCCGCGCTCGGCCAGTTCCGAAAGCAGCGACGAGTACGCCATATCGAACATCGGTCCCACCAGGTCGCGGTAGCAACTGATGGGGCTGAACGGTTTCGACCCGTGAATGTCCCACGTGATTTCGTCGAAGACCGTTTCGAACATGTTGACGGTTACGAATCGCACCCCGGCCTCAATCAGGCGGCGGGCCAGCAGGCAGCTTTGTCCGAACCGATTCATGCCATACTTTTCGCGCGTGGCCTCCGGTTCGCGATGGAGTTCGAACGCCGCCCGCGCCTTCTGCGACGACATCAGCGTGTACGCCTGCTGGAAGGTGGAATCCAGCAGCCGCGCGTCCGCCGAGGTCTCGAATTCGCTCACCGACTTATCCACCATCTCGCGCCAGTTGCGCCGACGGTCCACGCGCAGCGCGCTGAGATAGTCGGGCGGCAGCATATCCGGCACGCGGAAGTTGGGGTCGGAGGGGTCGGCGTTGAGCACGAACGGGTCGTACGCTTTGCCAAGGTAGCCCGCGTTCTGGCCGTGCGGCATGTTGCCGCCAGTATTGCCGATGGGGCGCGGAAGCAGCACGTGCGCCGGCACGTCGCCCTTGGGTCCCTTCAGCTTGCTGAGCACGCATCCCATGTGCGGATGCTCCACGCCGCCCTGAAACAGGCGGCCCGTCTGCATCATCTGGTGGCCGGTATCGTGCACCGCGGCCGCCGTATGGTACGCGCTGCGGATAATCGAAAACTTATCGGCGTGCTTCGCGGTCAGCGGGAAATTTTCGGAGATTTCAATCCCCGGCACGTTGGTCTTGATGGGCTTGTACGGCCCGCGAATCTCAGCCGGAGCGTTCGGCTTCATGTCGAACGTGTCGAGCTGCGAAGGCCCGCCAATCAGCATCAGAAGGATGCAGTTCACGTCGGAATTCGTGGTAGCGCCGAGCGCCCGAAGCCCAAACCAATCCGTCAGCGTCAATCCCAGCGTGGCCAGTGACCCGGCATGCAGGAAGTCGCGGCGTTTCAGCCCGTCGCAAAACTCAACCGGGCGATCCGCATCCAGACGAAACATCCCCATTCCCTCCTGGTGCCCTAAATTCTATCACTTGCACGTGCAAGTGGAGCGGGCTTACGGTGGGTAGCAGTCATGGAGAACACGAAGAAGCACGGAACTCTGTGCCACGAACGAAGCGCGTGGTGGAATGCAGCGGGAAACCCGGCGGCCGAAGCGGGGCTGGAAAATGGTGCGGCCCGTCGCCGGAAAGGGCGCCCGTAGCTATCTCACGACGATGTCCGCGCCGTGCGCTGCCGTTCCACGGAAGCCCGTCATTTCGAGGCCAGTGACATGCTCCGCCTCCAGCGCGCTGGTGACATATTCCGGCGGTGCGCTCTCCCACTTGACGCCGCAGTTCACCAGCTTCACCCCGTCCGCGTGACGGATGCTGTAGCCGGGATTTCCGTGGACCTCGATATCCGCCTGGGTCGCGGTCGGGCGATTGTCCCACAGCCCGCCCTGGTACTTCGTCCAGCGCCCCATCGTCACCGCCACATTTTCCAGCAGCACGTTGCGGA
>JARLGM010000167.1 GCA_031292755.1 Candidatus Sulfopaludibacter sp. | reverse complement strand
CGTGTCTTCTCAGCGACCTAGCGCCTTCTGCGGAGATAGCGTTGCGAGACGCCTGTTTCGGGGAGGTCAGTTGGCTGTCGCGGCCTGGCGGCGGAAGAGCTTTTCGAACTCCTCGCGCGGTGTTCCTTTTTTGGTCCTCTCGGGAGCGCGATGCATCGCGCGCAGTTGTTTGGCGGTCAAGAGCGGGCGCTTCTTCGGGTCGTCATTTTGTTGCATGCTGTTCAATCCTATTCTCCCAGTGAGCTTACGAGAAGGCGTGCACGACACCACGGAAGCACGTGCGATGCCAACGTCAACGAACGCCCTCGATGTCTGAGTAGTGGTGTGCCCGAAGGTTAAATCGTTGCAGCCGGCAGAGCGTGCGATATCGATGCGGCGATCGCGGCTTGCGAAGGGGAGTTGCCGTAGTTACGGATTCCGCAGGAAGCTCCGGTAGGCTCCGTTCTTATATGTGCTCCACGGCTCGAAACCTCTCTCCTGATAGAGTTGGTACGCGAAGTCGATGTTGGCCCGGCAATCCAGCAGGTCTCGCAGATTCACTCCAACCCGCTTCAGGTGCACGGTATTGATCTGAAAATAGCCCCAATCCAGCGTTCCGTCGGAATTGTAGTGGTAGATCTCGCACGCGCCCCTCGGATTCTCGGCGCGTTGAATGGCCAGGGCTACCCGGCATGCGGAGCCGAATTTGTTGCAGGCGTATTGCTGGTAGGCTGTCAGGCGATGCCCGAACTGATCGGCCTGGGCTTCGACGGCATCCTCGCCGGCAGTCTTGGCAGCAATCACCAGGGGCCACTGGAGGTGGACTTTCACCGGCGATTGAAGGCTGAATGTGTACCGGTCCCGCAGGTACAGCGAAGAAAAGATCGTGGCCACTGCCAGCAGGAGGACAAGACCGAACGAAGCCGTGGGGAATGGCGATTTGGCCGGCCGCCTGGTCCGGCGCCTGGCGCGCACGTTCATGTGCGAACGCCATTCCGGGACAAACTCGCTGGGGGATGAAAACGCATCACTTCGCCAGATTACTACATGGCCGGCCAGCCACATGCCCGGGTATAGAATGAAGCTTTCGATCCATACATTGGGGGTGCGGACGAATGACGCGAATCACCTCGCCCGGTGCGGCCATGCTGTTCGGCGTCGTTCTGATGACGCTGCCCGCGGAGGCACAGGAAAAGGCGCTGCCCGACCCGGTGTTTCCGTTTGGCGCGGTGTATTTTCGCAAATCCAATCCGCCGGAGCAGGACTGGGAACGCGATCACAAGACCGCGGCACAACTGGGCGTCAACATCTTTCGCCACTGGTTCATGTGGGCTTCGATTGAGAATTCGCCGGGCCAATATGACTGGCGCGACTATGACCGCATGGTGGAACTGGAAGGGCAGAATCATATCAAGGTAGTGATTGCGGAACTGGTCAACAGCGCACCGGAGTGGATGTGGGACAAGTACCCGCAAGCACGGCATGTGGGTGTGGATGGACAGCAGAGTTTTCCCACCGTGGGCGGCAGCAGTGCCACCGGCGGCGCCCCGCTTTGTCTGGATGACGAGGACGTCCGCACGCAGGCCGGGAAGTTTCTTGCCGCGCTGGTGGAGCGTTATCGCGACCGGGCCGCGACGCTGGGCTACGACGTCTGGAACGAGGGCAGCGTGCAGGAGTGCTACTGTCCGGCCACGCAGGCCAGGTTCCGAGAGTGGTTGAAGGCCAAATACGGGAAGGTGGAGGCCCTGGGGCGCGCATGGCACCGCTACAGCCTGGGCGATTGGGAATCGGTACATCCGCCGCATGGCACGGGTGGCTACCCGGATTCGCTCGACTGGCTGGCGTTTCGGCGGGACGATGCCATCCGTTTGCTGCACTGGCGCACGGAGCTGATTCGCCGGCTCGATAAGAGGAACAAGGTTACGGCCCACGGTGTCGGCGCCCTGACCGAAATCGAGTGGCGCACCGCGGACGATGTGGATTCGTACGGGTACACGTGGGTGGCGTCACGCCATTCGAATGACCCGTGGATGCAGTTTCAGGCCGCCGACCTGGTGCGCGGCGCGGCCCGCGGCAAAGCGTTCTGGCACGCCGAAGCGACTGGCGGGCCCCTGTGGATGCAGCCTCAGGTGCTGAACCGGCCGCTGGAAGATGGGCGCAGTTCGGACGATAAAGACATCCGCGTGTGGAGCCTGATCGATATGGCGGCGGGCGCGAGCGGAATCCTGTTCACGCGGTGGCGTCCCCTGTTGGACGGGCCATTGTTCGGCGCGTTTGGGCCGATGGGGATGGATGGCTCGGTAACGCCGCGAGCCGAGATGGCCGGCAGCCTGGCGCGTTGGACGAACGCGCACGCGGATGTGTGGAAGTCGCGGCCGGTGAAAGGCGACGTGGGGATTGTGTTCGTGCAGGAGTCGGACGATTTCAACCAGGTGCAGAGCGGGGGAGCGGCCGGCGGGAGTGCGCGGGGCAATCGCGGAGGCTCGGCGGCGGGCGCTTACACGGAATCGGTGCAGGGGGCCTATCAGGCGTTCTTCGACTCCAATATTCAAGCGGATTTTGTGAGCATCGACGATATCGGGCAGTATCCCATGATCTATCTGCCGTACCCGGAGATGCTGAAAAAATCGACCGCGGATAAACTGCGCGAGTATGTGGCGAAGGGCGGACACTTGGTGAGCGAAGGGTGCCCGGGATACTTCGGGGATGGCGGCACGGTGGGCACGGTGCAGCCGAATCTGGGACTCGACCGGCTGTTCGGGGCGCGCGAGACGTACGTGCAGTTCACGCCAGACCTTCTGACTACGCTGAGTCTGACTGTCAGGGGCAAGGAGATCGGCGGCCAGTACTTTTTGCAGGAGTACAACGCGGCGGGCGGACGGGTGGTGGGGCAGTACGCCAATGGGCACACGGCGGCCGTGGAGAACGCGTTCGGGGCGGGCAAGGCATTGCTGATCGGAAGTTTTCCGGGCGGGGCGTATTTTCGGAATCACGCGCCGGCGACGCGGGAGTTTTTCGCGGGGCTTCTGGCGTGGGCGGGCGTTTCGCAACGAGTCCAATCGAGCGATCCGCAGGTGAAAGCGAGGCTGCATCAGGGAGCCGCGGGGACGTATCTTTGGGTGGTGAATCCGACACGGGTATTACGGACGGTGAAGATTTCGCTGCCGTCGGCGTTTCAGCGGGCGGTGGATCTTTGGCAGTCATCGGGGCATCCGGCGGTGAGCGGGAATGTAGTTACAACGGCGGTGGGCGACCGGGATGCCGCCGTGATTCGCCTCGAATAAATGTTGGGACCCAAGTTACAGGCATGTGAATCAACGTGTTAGGATGGTGTTGCACCGAAGGGGAAGTTCGGCGCAGCGTCACGATTACATAACTCAAGTGAAGTACTGTGTCCGAGAGGAGCGTTCATTCGCATGCCGACGAGACTCACTGACGAAATCATCACAGCCGCCATTCGTGGATTCGAGGAACAGAAACGCCACATTGATGCACAGATTGCGGAGCTTCGAGCCACCCTGTCCGGTGGACCCGCTGAAACAAGTTCCGCGCCAGGGGAACCCGCGCGCAAACGCAAGGTGTCTGCTGCCGCCAGGCGGCGGATGGCTCTTGGGCAGCAGGCGAGATGGGCCAGAATCCGGGGCGAGTCGGAGTCGAAGCCGGCGCCCGCCGCGCCGCAACCGCCGAAGGCCAAGCGCCGGCTGAGTGACGAGGGCAGGGCAAACATCGTTGCGGCCTTGAAAAGAAGATGGGCGGCAAAGAAGGCGGCGGCGAAGAAGACTAGACCGGCCGCCAAGAAGAAGGCCCGGAAGCCGGCAACCAGGAAGCCGGCAACCAGGAAGCCGGTAACGGCCGCCGTCTCCGCCGCGCCCGCTGAATAGGCAGTGAAGGCGGGAACTTTTACGTTCCGTTTCCGTCTCTGCTTGGCGAGGGGAAACAATGAGAACACTCCTTTGTCTGTTTATTGTGGCTGCTCTTGCAGGGCTCGCCATGGCTGACGTTGACGTAACGGGAAAGTGGTCCGGGAGCTTCAACATCACCAACCAGAATGGGGAAACCAACGAATCGACGGCCGTCTTGCTGCTCAAGCAAAGCGGCGCGACGATCACTGGAACGGTTGGCCCAAACGAGGATCAGCAGTTCGAAATCCGGATGGGCAAGATCGAGGGCGCCAAGATCACTCTGGAGGCCGACCGCGACGGACAAACAATAAAGTTCGATCTCGTCCTGGCCGCCGATCGCATCACCGGCGAAGCGAACATGTCCCATGACGGTGAAACCGCGAAAGCCAAAATCGACGTGACCCGCGCGAAATAGCCAGGATCCGGGCAAAAAAGGTCAGTGAAGGGGCGCACCCTACCTCTCGCGGAAGAGCGCGAACTCGGTGAGAACCGGTGGAGCGGCAGCCTGGGTGATCCGCAGGCGAAGGCGCGTGGCGCTCACCGGCTTCTCCAGCCGGATGAGCCGCCGGGCGCCAATGCTGGTGCAGGCGGCGACCTGGTCCCATGAATGGCCGTTCCAATTGTCGATGGCGGCGGCATCGACGCGCTGCCCGAGGCGGATGGCTTCGCGCAGGCGGATGATGTTGAACTCCACGGGATGGTTGAACCGGAAGGTGGCGTCGGGCGTCAGCACTTCGTCGTCGGTGGCCCAATAGGTATCGGTCCGGCCGTCTAGCATGTGCTTCGCCTCGTAGTCACTCTGCCGGGCGCGCACGTTGGAAGCAGTCACGTGGGCTTTGGCGGCCAGGTTCGCGGCGAAGGTGGCTTTGCGGTATTCGCCGAACGCCTTGAGCGAGGCAACATCTTCCGCCTGCAAGATACCTTCCCGGTTGGGCGGCACGTTGAGCAGCAGGTTGGCGCCGCGTCCCACGGACTGGTAATAGAGATCGATCAACTGCCTGGGCGTTTTGACGCGGGCGTTTTCGGCTTCGTGCCAGAACCAGCCCGGGCGGATGGAGACATCGCACTCGGCCGGCATCCAATGAGAGCCGTGCCGCGTACCGGTGGCGGATTCGCGTTCGCGCACGTTGCCCGGCGACGCCTGCCCGCCGTTGGCGCCCACCGGATCGTACGTATCCCAGCAGGGGTCGCCGGCGATGCCGCGCTCATTGCCCACCCAGCGAATGTCGGGTCCGACGTCGCTGAAGATGCAGGCTTCGGGCTGAAGCGAACGGGCCAGGTCCCAAGTGCCCGGCCAATCGTAATAGGTGTTGCGGTCGATGGACCGCTTCTGGCGGGCGCCGCCGTAGTAGCCGTCGCCGCCGTTGGCGCCATCGTGCCAGATTTCGAAAATCGGCGGGTACGTGGTGAGCAGTTCGGTAAGCTGCTGGCGATAAATCTTGACGTACGACGGGGTACCGTACGCGGCGTTGTTGCGGTCCCAGGGCGAAAGGTAGACGCCGAAGGTCAGTCCATGGTTGCGCGCGGCGTTGGCGATATCGCCCACCACGTCCCCATCTCCCGATTTCCACGAGCTCTTGCTGATATTGTGCTCGGTGGTCTTGGTGGGCCAGAGGCAAAAGCCGTCGTGGTGTTTGCAGGTGAGAATGACGCCGCGCATTCCCGCATCGGCCAGGGCTTTGGCGATGGCGTCGGGATCGAAGGCGGTGGGGTTGAAGATATTGGGATCCTCATCGCCGTAGCCCCATTCCTTATCGGTGAAGGTGTTGACGGTGAAGTGCAGAAATGCGGTGGTTTCCATCTCGTGCCAGCGGATTTGGCGGTTGGAGGGAAGGGCTCCGTACGACTTGGGCGGCGCGACGGCACGGGCGGATGTGGCGGCCAGGGCCGCCGGCAGGGTGGCAAGGAAACCACGTCTGGTGATCACGCTTCTTAACATATCAGACAGCAGAGGCCGGAAACCGATATTACTGGATGCTGAGTTTCGCCGGAGCGCTGGATGCGTTGCCCACCGTCACCACTACCGGCTGCACACCGGACGGGACGCCGGAAGGAACGGTGAAATTGATCTGCGTCACGCCCACATAGCCGGCGGGGATACCGACGAAGGTGGTGGTGGCGGGAACGCCGCCCACGGTCACCGAAACGGCGACCCTGGGTTTGGGCAGGCGGCTGACCGGGGTGCCCGCGGCCGGCGCGGCGCCGGTGGTCAGCGACGGGCTCACCTGTCCATCGCCGGTTATGTAAATCGTGATGGTCTGGTTCTGGCTGGCGGTGGGGAACGGCACCAGGGTGCCATCGGAGTTGGTGAATATGCCCGGCGCGGTGGCCGCCACCTGGAGGTTGTAGTTGACGTTCACATACGGGTTGCCCACGGTCAGGGTGGCGGGGCCGGGCTGCGTTTCGTAAGGAATCTGCAGGTTCACCTGGGTGGGAGAGACGTAGTAGAGCGGCGCGGGCACGCCGTTGACGGCAGCCTCAAATCCGGCCAGGTATTGCGGCAAAGGAACGGTGCCGAAGGATTGCGCGAAATTGCCGAGTTGGGTTCCGAAGACGCTGAGGATCATGCCGGGCGCGTACACCTGCTGGAAGGATGCGCCATTGGTGATTCCCGCGACAGTGAGTGGGACCTGCGGGCCGGTAAAGGGAATGGACAACTGCTGCGTCCACGGCGTGCCGCCGGAATCCACGCCACCGGCGACGAAAGCCATGCTGGCGGGGACGGCCAGGTTTTTGAGCCCGATAGTCGCCGATTGGGAGCCGTGAGCCGGCAGCGAAGTTCTGAAATCCGAGAGGAAACTCACGCCATTGACGGTCAGGGTGGTGAGCGTGGTGGGAACGCCGGCCTCTTCGGTGAGCGTCAGCGTGAAGCGCCAGGGGTTGCCCGCGGCATCGGGGCTCTGTTGAAACACGGGGTTCTGGTCCAGCGACAACACCACGGCAGAATTGCCGGGGGACTGGCTGCTCCAGCCGTGCACCAGGTTGGCGACATCCACCGACCCCAGGCCGCTAGCCTGATCGTAGCCCGCGGCGGCACTGAAGCCCATCATCCCGCCCGGGCAGTCCGGCGAACCGGTCACGCACGGCACGCTGTTGTTTCCGGCGGCCACATCGTGAAAGATGCCGGTGCCGGCTTGCGCCAGGCGGTAAAGCATGGGGTTGATGTTGCCGAGCCCGGCGGCGGTTTGCTTGCCGGTGGAGGTGAGGTATTGATTGAGCAGTGCGACTACGCCTGCCATGGAGGGCGCGGCGGCCGAGGTGCCGCCTACACCCCCGGCGCTACCCTGGGTGTAAAAGTAGTACGCGTCGTGCTCCGGGGAAGCGCTGAACGATATGTCGGGCACGTGGCGGACGCCATCGGTGGGGACTCCCGGGCCATTCTGCCAGATGGGCTGGGGAAAGAAAATGCTGCCGCCTCCGCCGCCGGATGCCAGGCCGTACGCCAGAGAGGTGTCGTTCCAAACCTTCTCGGGGATGTAGCCCAATGCGGAGGCGTTGCTCGCACTATTCGAGGAGGCCCAGTAAGAGCCGCCCTGTTCATTGAATGTAGTGCCGCCCATGGCCGTGACCTCTGGAATGGAGCCGGGGGCATCCACCGCCAGTCCGTCCTGCGCGATGGCAGCTCCCTGGTCTTCGCAATCGGCCGCGCCGAAATCGCCGGCGGCGGCCAGCCAGGTGATGCCCTGCGCGTTGGCCTGCTGGGCCATGGTCTGGTAGGCGGGCAAATCCACCAGGTCGCCGCCCTCGCAGCCGCCGTAGCTTATGCTCAACACCGGGGCAAGATTCTGATCGATGGCGTACAGGGCGGATTGGAAGACGTCGGTCGAGTAGACGTAGATGATTTGCGCGTTGCGGGCGATGGCTCCGGACCATTCGATGTCGAGGTCGGCCTCCGGCAGGTCGGTGCTGCTGATGCCGGGGTCGGCGCTGCCGCGCACCAGCATCTGGGTGAGGTTAGGGGCGGAGAGGCCAAATTTAGTGCGGAACTGCTGGATGTCCGACAGATGGATATCGGTCTGGCCCGCGACTGCGATTTTCTGACCGGCGCCGTTGATGCCGGCCTGGTAAAGCGGCGCGATGTCGTAAATGGCGGCGAAATCGTCGGGCGCCAGGTAGTGGCCACCGCCGGAGTTCATCTGCGGATTGGTGGGCAGCTTGAATCGCGGTTTGAGACGGAAATCGTTGAGGCCGCGAATGGAGGAGATCACGCCGGCGAGCGCGGCGGGGATGGAGGGATCGGTCGCGTTGGCGTAATGCATCCGCCCATTCACCAGATAGCGGTGAATTTCGGTATGGAATGCCGAACCGGTCTGCGAGGCCGCGCCGCTGAAGGTAACGAAGGTGCGGCTGCGCGAAACGTTATCGATGGTGAAGCCTTGCGAGGTCAGCCACCCGGTAATCTTCGCCATATCCGCCGCGGTCACGCCGAAGGAGTCCGCGTACTGTTCCGGAGTGAGCCACTGGCGGTAGTTGGGCGAACCGGGGTTCTGCTGACCGGCCAGCAGTTGCTGCAGCGCGGTTTGCTGATCCGCGGAAGGCTTCAGCAGGACCGTCATGCCCGCCACGGGGAAGGAGCCTTCCACCGCGCCGCGGTCATTCGCCGGGAGCGCCTGGGGATGCCGGTTGCCACGCAGAACTACGGAACGGCGGACATCGATGGCGCCGGAGATGCGATCGGTCTGCGCGGAGAGGCCTGCGCAAGACAGGCAGGCCACAAGCACACCAATCCTCAAGCGAAGGGACAGGATAGTCATAGGTAACCGTGAGGACGCTAACACTGCCTTGGACGCACCGTGCCGCCGCGCGGTTTCGCACCTCGCTATGATGAAATGGTGACCTCGAAGTTGCTGCCCCTGGCGCTGATGTACCTGGCCGGCGCACCCCTCGCATTCCATTTGCGCGATACCCAGGGCGCGGTCCACGCGCCGGCGGAATGGGGCGGGCACAAAGCCATAGTGTTGTTCTTCGTGACCACGGATTGTCCCATCGCCAACAGCTACGTGCCGGAGATGAATCGCATTCGCGAGGCATACGCGCCGCAGGGTGTGCTGTTTTACGCCGTCCAGGCCGAACCGCGAACGCCGGACGGAGATGTGGCGCGCTATGCCCACGAGTATCGCTACAGCTTTCCGCTGCTGCTGGACCCGCATCAGGTGCTGGTGAAACTCACCGGGGCCACTATTACTCCGCAGGCTGCCATCGTATCGCCGGAAGGCAAGCTCCTGTACCTGGGCCGAATCGACAACCGGGCGGTGGATTTCGGAGTGCAGCGGCCGCGCGCCACCGAACAGGATCTGCGCGAAGCGTTGGATGCCCTAGTGGCTGGAAAGCCGGTACCGCACGCGTTCACCAAGTCGATCGGCTGCGCCATTCCTCACGTAGAATAAATTTCATGGAGCGTGCTGTCTTGATTCTGCCTGTAGCTTTTGCCGCACTCGCATTAGCCGCCGGCGACGATGGGAATGCCGGACTGCTACCCGATGGTCCCGGCAAAGAGGTGGTTGCCAAAATGTGCGTCGAGTGCCATTCGGTGGACCGCATGCGGACGCTGCGGATCAGCAAGGACGACTGGTCGGACAAGGTCGCGGACATGGTGGATCGCGGAGCCACTGGCACCGACGCCGAGATCGAAGCCGTGCTGAATTACCTGGCCGCCAATTTCGGCAAGGACTCCAAAGTCTGGATGAACACCGCCCCCGGCATCGAGATGAAGGCGCTGCTGGGCTTCAAGGTGGCGGAAGTGGATGCCGTGGTGGCCTACCGAAAAGCCAACGGCAACTTCAAAGAGTGGAGCGATCTGTTGAAGGTGCCCGGGCTGGACCAGAAGAACCTGGAAGCGAAAAAAGATCTGATGCAGTTCTGAACGCTGCCCCGCGCTACTGGCTCACCTTGTAATCCGCGGGCACTTCAAACAGCGAGTGGGCGGGCTCGCCGCGTGCGATGCCAGAGAGCCGGGTGATGGTTTCTCCGCTGCGCGGGTCGGTGCGTTTGCTGAGCACAAAGGTTTGCAGGTCCGGCGAGTACCAGCGCTCGGTGACAATCTGGATGGGCTGTTCATTGCCCAACTCGCCGGCCGGAATCGTGGTGGTCGTGCGGGTGCCGTCGGCGGCCACGCCATCGATTGTCTGGCGGCCCAGCGATTCCGTTTTCACGTTGGCGTTGTCGCCGCTCCGGCGGCGTCCCTTCTGTTCGGCGCGATTCGCGGGCGGCGGACCGGAACGTCCCGGCCGCATCCACCCGCCTTTTGTTGCGGTCTTGGCGCTGGGATTCAGCGCGTAAGTGCTACCCGCCACCGGGTCGCTGATAAAAATCACATTCGGCAGATTGGTGTTTCCGGCCAGGGCGCCCAGACCCTTCAGCGATTGCTCGGTGCGCGTGCGGCCTTCGCTATCGCGAAAAACGCGGGCGGTGGCGCTTTGCCGGATGTGATTGCCGTCCGCCAGGGTCTGGGTGCTCTCGGTGATCATTTCCGCCGAATAAGGCGCATTCCTGACCACGCGGCCGGGGGGACCGGCTTCCGCGCCCAGAAAGCGCGCGTTGGGACCACCTCCAAACCGTCCCCGGCCGGCGGGCGGAGGGTCCTGCGCGGACAGGCCGATTGCCACGGCGAGCAGGCCAACCACGATAACGCGAATCGACATCTCTACTCCTTACTGCTACTCGTTCACGAAGCGGACGGCCCGCGCCAGACCGTCAGAGCCCATTTTAATATCGGCTTCCACCAGTTCCATGGACTGATCGGCACTTACCGGCAATCCCACCGCCAGCATGGCGGAACGGGGCACTTCCACGCGCACCACGTTGACGTTCTCATCCGGCGCGAGGCTTTCGGCATTGGGCAGGGGAATGAACCCGTCGCTGTCCGGCGCAGTGTCATCCATGAAGCCGGCCGGCGTGGATGCGGCCAGTTGCACTGTCGCGGTGGAAGCGTGGCGCGGCGTTCCCGCCGGCCGGTCGCGCATCAGGAGCAGGCCCAGAGCCATCAGAAGGGCGGCCGCAAGACCGGCAAACAGCGGCATCCAAACCATGCGCGGCGGCATTTCGGCCGGGCGCATCGCCCGATGCGTGCGGAAGGCGGCCCGCAGGCCGGCCTCTACGCGAGACGGCGCTTCCACGCGCTTCCAGTCCTGCGACAGGCCGCGCATGCCAACTCCCAGGGAGCGGTGCCGCTCCCAGGCCGCGGCACATTCGCGGCACGTTTCGAGGTGCTCGGATTCGTCTCCCAGAAGCTGATTCGACAGCTCCGGCATGCGGCCCCAAAATTCCTGGCAATTCATATTTCACACCTGACGGGCTTCAACCGGGATAGCGGCATGCCCGGGCCGCGATCCTGATGCAACTTCTCGAGCAGTAGCGCGCGCGCGCGGTGCAGGCGCGAACGCACAGTGCCAATGGGACATCCGAGCGCCACCGCGGCTTCGGCGTAATCGATCTCTTCCAGATCGCACAGCACCACCACCTCGCGGTACCGCCGCGGTAAAGTGACTACCGCACGCCGCAGCGCTTCGATGCCTTCGCGATGCGTCAACTCGGCCAGCGGATCGTCCGTCACGGCCAGTTCCGACGCCACGCTTTCGTCCGAATCGGTATCCAGCGCCACATCCGACCGGTTCCGTTCCAAGTTGCGCAACACCAACTTGCGCGCAATGCCGAAAAGATAGCCGGAAACTGTCCCGCGATCCGGATCGAACCCGCATTCCGCGCGCAACAGGGCCATGAAGACTTCCTGAGCGATGTCCTCGGCTACCGTCGAAGACCCGCTCATCTGCAGCGCGAAACGATAGATGGCGCCCTGCCTGCGCCGGTATAGCGCGACGAAAGCCTGCTCGTCGCCGGCGCGCAGACGCACAAACAATTGATGGTCCGCGTCCGGCTGCTTGGGCGTCATCTCTTTCCTACTTTTGATTCCCCTGGTGGGCCAAATGGTTCCATTTCCCACAGGTTATCAGGTCTATACCTCAAGGTTTTCGCCTTGTCAAGCATAACAGCTCATAATTTGGTACTGTACGCCAGGTATCTCCCCAGTCTATGATCGGGAGATATATGGCTGGATTTGAGATGGCGCCAAGCAATCAGACTGATGAAACGAGTGCGCTACGGAGGCGGGTGAGTGAGCTGGAAGCCGACGTGCAGCGGCACAAAATCGTAACCGAGGAAAGGTTCCGCCGTCTGGCGGATGCAGCACCGGTGATGATCTGGATGTCAGGTCCGGACGCCAGGTGTACCTACTTTAACCGGGCATGGCTGGAGTTTCGCGGCCGCGGCCTGGAGGAGGAATTGGGAAGCGGGTGGACGACAGGGTTACACCCGGATGATCGCGACTTGTGTATGGAAACATACATCAAGGCATTCACGGCACGCCAGCCCTTCCGGATGCAGTACCGGATGGAGCGGGCTGACGGACAGTACGCGTGGGTGGAACATACCGGAGTACCGCGTTTCGAAGCCGATGGCGAGCTGATCGGGTTCATGGGATCGGCCACCGACGTCACTGACCGCAAGCGGGGATTCTTCACGCCGGACGAACAGAGCGTCAGGATGGTGTTTGCTCTCACCGAACGGGAGCGGCAGGTGCTGGTGCTGATCGCCGACGGCAAATCGACGAAGGAAGCGGCGGCCCAGTTAGGGATCAGCTACAAGACTGCCGATTCGCATCGCAGCCGGATTCTGGAGAAATTGGGAGTGCACGAGACGGCCAGCATGGTGCGATATGCCATTCGTGCGGGCCTGATCGAAGCGTAAGGAGCCGTTGGGCTGCCGCGGGATGCCATGGACGAATCGCTGATGCGGCAGGCCATCGAACTGGCAGTGGACAACGTGCGCCGCGGCGGTGGTCCGTTCGGCGCACTGGTGGTGAAGGACGGCGTGGTGGTCGCAACCGGGACGAATCAGGTGACCCGCCTGAACGATCCCACCGCGCACGCCGAGGTAGTGGCCATTCGCGAGGCGTGCCGCGTGCTAGGCGGCTTTCAACTCACCGGATGCGACCTGTATACATCCTGCGAGCCCTGCCCCATGTGCCTGGGGGCGATATACTGGGCCCGCCCGGCGCGCGTCTTTTTCGCGGCAACCCACGACGATGCCGCGGCAGCCGGATTCGACGACAGTTTCATCTACCGGCAGATTGCCGTGCCCCACTCGGCGCGGAGCATCCCCATGATTCGAGTGCCGGACGAAAAATCCACGCGCCCGTTCGAGGATTGGGTTAACCACGCAAATAAGACGGAATACTAGAATCTCATTCCCACCAACTACGCAACCTCCAACTCGGCCCAGCCGGGCAGAGTTGCGGGCTTGTTGTTGAGGAACACGATGCGGCGCGTTTTGGGGAACGGCAAGTTGGTCGAGAGGGCGCGGTTGTAGATCTGGAACTGTTCCAGGATCTGGCGATAGTCGGCGTTGGTCGTGTCGAGCCACGCGCTTTTGGCGGGCAGGCCGCCACCCCAGCCCAGCGAGAGCAGGCACGAGCCTTTTTCGCGGGCGGAGGCCAGCTTCTGTTCGAGTTCGTCCAGGCTGCGATCCAGCAGACCGAGCCCCGCCCACGAAGCGTACTGGCGCTGCAACGAGAGCAGTCCCTGCGCGTAGATGTTGACCGATTCGAAGATCCTGGCACGGTCGAACGATTCCGGCCAGCGCATGCTGCGGCGCACTTCGGGCTGCAGGAAGAACGTCCGCTCGTCCCATGCGCCTTCGAAGGAGGTGCCGGGCGTTGCCATTTCGGCGAATGCCGGAGTGCTGTCGTCCGGGCGCGCGCCATCCACGGCGCCGCGCGGACTTTGCTTCCAGCCCAAGGCGAAATTCGGGCCGCGCGGTTGTAAGGTGGATGTGCGCAGCAGATAGATTTTGAACTGTCCCGTGGCGATGGGCGCCGAATCGCCCGCGCCGATAAGCCGCATTTTGTTGGAACCCGCGGGACCCAGCGCGCTCTCCTCCACGCTTTCGGCCGGGCGGCGCGGCATGCGCTCGCCTTTCACGCGGGCCAGGGTGTTCTGCAACATGCCGTCGCGCCAGTTGGCAAAGACCATGCCGGTGCGCAGCGCGCCTTTGATGGCGGCGGCGGGTAGATACGGGCCGGATGCGCCGGCGGCAAAGGTGGGGATGTGCAGACTCTCACCCGCGGCGCGGTTCCAATAGGCCGAATACGCCGCGCTCTCAAAGGGAATCCGGCGGCCGGCGAAGTTCTGCGCAAATCCGCCCCAACTGGCAAAATCCAGCTTTTCGGCGGTCTTGAGCTGATTGAGATAGCCCTCCAGGCGCGGTCCTTTAGCCAGCAGGCGAAAGATCCGCCACTGGTCGAGCACGTTGACGTGGTCCTTCCAGACCATGTAATCGATGGGACTCAGCTTGCGTCCATCGCCGACCAGCAGCGGCGTCAGGCATGTGAGACGGTAACGCATCAGGTCTGGGTCCTCTCTCCGTTGGGCAGCGGGATGGAGAGCGCGAAGCCGGCGCGGAATACGGGATGGGCGAAGCCTTCCGGAGCGACATCGGCGGCGGCTCCGTGAGGCACGCCCTCCGAATAGAGCACGGATCCCTCGGCGATCATCTGCACCTGTTTCTTCAATTCCCCGGAACCGGAGGGGCTCTCCACGCGGCCGCCGCGGGCCAGCACGGTGTAATCGCCGCGCGCCCAATCCACGGTATCGTCCGCCGCGGGGGTGAACAGCGACAGCAGCCAGAAAACGGGGGTTGGGGATGGGGGTTGGGGATGGGGCGTCGCGGCCAACATGTCGGGAGCCGGCAACGCGGCAGAAAGATCGGGAGCGGACGCCGTCGCAGACATCTCGGGATCGGGCGCTAACGGCGGTCCGGGCGCCGGGTCCGCAGCGGGAGGCTCCGGTTCCGGCAGGGGCGGCAACACGGGGTCCGGGTCCGGCGGCGGCAGTTGCGGATCGCCTTCCGCGGTCATTCGATTCTCGGCGTTTTCCTCCTCGGAGGGAGGTGTTTCCGGCGGGGGTTCTTGCATGGGTGGATTCTCCACCGGTGGTTCCTGCACCGGCGGTTCCACCGGTAGTTCGTTCACCGATTCCGGCAGAATCATGCCGGGCAGCTCACCCTCGATGAATTCGGGAGCTTCGGCACGGCCCCATCCGCGCGAGCGCTCGCCGCCGAAGCCGGTATCGGCCAGCAGCCGGAAAGCGGCTTTCACGCGATCGGCCCACTGCTCCCGGGCGGCTTCGTCGCGGAACGAGACCACGGTCCACAAACCCGAGCCCGGTCGAAATTCGATGCACGCGGTGGAGTGCCGCTCTACCGCTCCGGTGAGCCGGTCCACGGCAGCATTCCAGCGAACGCCGGTACGGAACGGACCCAAACGCCCAACCGGCACCAGACACTCGCTGGCGCCATCCACGGCCCAGTGATTCCCATCCAGTTTCTGACCCGCCAGAATGGCCTGCACGACTCCCAGCGGCACGAAACGCGCGCTCTTCCAGCGCACGCGCGCCGACATGGATGCGGGCGAGGTAGGCGGCCAGATGGTCCGCGGAGGCACCACGAAACCGATCTCGTCGAGGAACGGAAAGCAGGAGCTGAAACAGACTGCCGAAGTGCCCTGGCGCGCGGTGGCATCCAGCCACTCCTCCAGCGAGCCCAGGCGCCCCATGGCGCTGGTAATCGCCGAGTACAGCGAATCGCTGTGATAGATGAAGTCCACGCGGTTGCGGGCGCCCGAACCGGGTCCGATGCGCCAGGGTCCGGCGGGACGGAGTTTGATGACCAGTCCCGGATTCATTACTCCTCGCGCAGGAAGGCGAATGCGTTTTCGGTTACGGCGCTCTGAATGGCGGCCAGCGTGGCGCCGGCGCCGATCTCTTTTTCGGCTGCGCCGGTGGCATAGTAATTCCTGCCGCGCCAGACCAGCCGGAGCTTGGAGAAGCTCACTCGCCCGCTGCCCCGCGAGCCGCCGCCGCCAAGCGCATCGTCTTCCAGCAGGCGCAGACCTTCCAGCACGCGCAGGAACAGCGGAGCATCCTCTTCGCAAAGAACATCCATCACCAGGCGCGTCTTGAACCGGGCGCCCGCGGGAACACGTTCCAGTGTGCGCGGATTGGCCTGTCCGGTGATTCGGTCGATGGCGTTTTCGCTCTTCACTTCGGTGAGCTCGTCGTCCAGGTTCTCGCGCATGGCGGCGGTGATGCTCTCCGGATCCAGCGGAGCATCGAATACCGAAAGGCGCGCCGGCGTGGCCTGAGTGGTCTCCAGCGTTTCGCCCTGCACGCGCTCCATGCGGCCGGGGTTGCGGCCGAACAGGAGGCAGATCTCATCGTCGGGACGGTCGCTCTGGTGGATGCGCACTTCCTGACCCTTGCGGCGCGAGAGGTAGACCAACTCGGTGGGGACCGCCAGACCGGAGGTCTGCTCCAGCAACGAGCGGATCTTTCCGCGCAGCGAACTGCCGGGCACGTAGGGCCGGCCGAACGCATCTTTGACCA
>JARLGM010000166.1 GCA_031292755.1 Candidatus Sulfopaludibacter sp. | reverse complement strand
AGGAAACCGGTCAGCACATCGTACAGCTCCGATCTCTCGCCCTCAGTGATCGATGGGGGCCTGCAATCGAACTAACACTTCGCCCGCTGAGTAAGTCTGTCCGCGTGGCCTGACTGTCAATGTCCAGTATGAGAGCCACACCCTCCAGCACTCTGATTGCGATGAGTTCGGTTTTGACCCAAAAACGGAGATCCTCCGGAACTCGGGTTGAAACACCGCGACCCGCTTAGGATCTCGCTTCACCGAAAATCTCGCGACGCAGTCCCGCTGCCGTTCCAGGCTTGATCCGGCCTCGCTCCGCTCGCCGTAACGCCGATTGGAGACGCCGTGCGTTGCGTGGCGACCGTAACAGGTGCGCAGTCTCCATGAGACCGGCGAGTTCGGTGGCAGGAAGGAGGGCGACGTCGCGCGCTCCCCGCCGCCGAACGATCACGGTTTCCTGCCGGTCCACTCAAACCGAGACTCTTCGACCCCACTCGCGCTTTTTGCCGCAGTTGCAATTGTACTGGCCCCGATATCTTCGTGGTGTTGGACGGAAGGCTGTTGGCAAAACAATCTGGAGATCGGACGCCAGACCTTCCTCGGAAGCCTCCCGTCTTCGGTGACCACGGGAACTCGTTTCTAACTTAGGAACCCACGGCAACGATTACACTGCTGGAAACTGGACGGTTGCTCCGGGGCCGGGGGGGGGCTCAATGAATTCACGGGAGACTGCCCAGTAGGACCATGGAGCCTGCTGTACTTACTATTTAATACAGGCGTCAATCAACATTTGGCGAAACGCTCGAAACACTCTCTGCATCTGGGGTTGCTTGTATGGAAAGATGTCGACGGGATCCATCGAGTGAACGGTCATTCCGCTGTCGAGTTCGAAAATCAATAGCTCTCCATCCGGAGTCTCACCGCAATCTATGCCGACATACTCCAATTCCACGCGCTTTGCGATGGCGCGTAGGGCATCGTGATGGCGACGGGCGAAGTCCTCGTCAAAGCCGGCAAAGAACCGTGCCTCCTCGGCGCGCTTGGGCACGCTTTCCGTCATGCCCGCACGGACATAGTGGACGACCCAATGATCGGAAATGGCCATATGGCAGGCATAGGGGCGCTCGTCGATAAGGACGATCCGGTACTTCCGGAATTGGCCATCCGAACTACGATATTCAACATAGGGCGCCACATAGAATGCGTTCTCCGGCCGCGCTTCCAGATACTCAACAATGGCCTCCCGGCTATTCAGCTTCCTCAGTCCGTGACCTTTTTGGGAGTCAACCGGCCGCACGATGATGGGGAGTGAGCCCTCCCTTACGATTGCCGTAAGCGCCAACTCAGAACGGCCGACACTCAGCAGGGCCGAGCGATCGACTCGTGTGGTGACCGGCATTACCAAGCCAGGCGCCGATTGCAATAATGCGCAGGCCCCATCGCGCGACAAGCGGGCAATGCGATCCGGAGCACAAAGCACTGGCCGGGGCCACGATTTCGCAAGTATTTCAATGTGCTTTAGCAGCGGACGATTCTGATCGGTTTCGCAGACCGCGACCATCGCCAGATCATGATCGGGCACCACCGCCGGGACCGGTATATCCGGCGCTACATACAGCAAGTCGAGGGTGATGTCCGATCCTTCGGTCAGGAATTCCACAGCGTTGTTCACCGCCAAATCGCCCGGACTGACGATCGCAAGCAAGCGGATTCCAACAGAATCCGCGGAACACCGAAGACGATACAGTTGTCGAATTTCGAGGGCCAAAGCCTGCATCGATAGCCCGAGGTCGCGCTGCCCCATGAGTTGTAAGACAATTGACAGATCCATTAATGCGTTGGCGTCGTTCTCATCTTGGGCCAGACGCTCCAGCAAACGCGCTTTCACAGGTCCTAGATCGGCCCCGTCGAAGGCCATCCTTGCCAGTGGAGCGAGGCCGAGGAGGTCCTTATCATCATCTTTGATAAAATCTGCCGTGGATGCGAGTGGATTCACGATTGGCCGAGTTTCGAGCGGCAGTCGATATAGGTTGAACCAAAGGCAACCGCCGCTTGGATTAAGGCGTCAATATCGCTTCCGTTGGTACGGTGATTCACGATCGCGGCGCGAATCGCGAGACAACCATTGACCGTGGTGGTTGACGGCGCGGCGATGCCAGACTCCTGCAGATCGGCAGCGATATTACGATTGACCGCATCCGCGTGATCGCCACGGTAGCGGAAACAAACAATATTCAGCGCGACCGGCGCCAGCAATTCCAGTGCCGGTTCCTGCTCGATGCAGTGCTTCAAATACTGTGCCAAGGTGCAGGTTTTTGAAATCATGGCGCCCAACTTCTCGGCGCCATAGGCTTTGATGGTGAACCATGTCTTCAGGGCTCGAAAGCCGCGTGACAGGTCTGGTCCATAATCACAAGGCCACGGCGAGCCGGCCGCCATCCCGCGGGTTTCCCGTCTTAAATAAGCGGCGGGCTCGGCGAACGTGCTGTGATGCAGTTTGCCATCCCTGACGAGGACAAACCCCGCGTCGTAGGGCACCTGACCCCATTTGTGGAAATCAAAAGCGATGGAGTCCGCCCGCTCAATGCCAGCGAGACGAGGCGCAATATCCGGCGCGAGCATGGCGAGAGCGCCGTAAGCGCCATCGACGTGGAACCACACCTTTTCTCGTTGAGCGATACCGGCGATGGCGCTCAGGTTATCGATAGCGCCGACATCGACAGTTCCGGCAGTTGCGGCGATGAAGAAGGGTGTCAGCCCCGCGCTCTTATCTTTGGCTATGGCTTCTTCGAGTGCCTGGATATCCATCTGGTATTGCTCGTCTACTCGGATGATGCGGAGTACATCGCTTCCCAATCCAGCCAGATCCATGGCTTGCGCGATGCAACTGTGCGCGCTCGCGGATGTATAGGCGATCAGGCGCTTGCGCGTGGCACCGATACCCTGACGGCGTACGCTGGTACCGATCGCGGCCATGCGCGCGACTAGGACAGCGATCAGGTTCGCCATCGAGGTCCCGGTTACGAACAGGCCGGTGGCAGTATCGGGAAAACGAAACAGTTCGCGCACCCACCGTACGACTTGCTGCTCCACCTCGATGGGAATCTGATTGCGCCCCCCCATGTTGGCGTTCAACCCGCCTGCCAACATTTCTGCCAGCATGCCGACCGGCGTCCCACCGCCATGGGCCCATCCCATAAAGCCAGGGTGCACGTTGCCCACCGAATACGGAAGGATATCCCGCATAAACGTGTTATGGAGAGACGTCAATTTAGCCGGTTCTTGCGGAAGGGGTTGACGGAATGAGTCGCGCACCGATCGCGGAATGGGCTGCCAAACCGGCCGCTCGCGGATATGTTTGGTGTAGTCGAGAATATCATCGAGCATACGATGTGCCTGAGCCCGGAAATCGTGCCAATCCGAAGGGTCAAGCGTATCTCCATCGGGCGACGGAGATTCTTGCTCGCTCAGAAGATGTCGGAAACCGGCGACGCTGTCTGACCATGACGTTTCTCGTAGCGCACACATACTGTTGTTGCGTCTATCGGTGGGATTCTCTGAAAACTATAGTGGAACAGGCGGCTGAGAGGTGGGCGGGGACCGGTCGTTCCACTTGAGGCCCGCGCCGCGGCGCCTGTATGTCCTGCGCGCTCTATCAGATTTATCCGGTGCCATTCGGAGTTGATTCAGCCTGTGGCTGCTTCAAATCCTCCGCGAGACGCATTACGTACTCTGGTGGGATCTGCGCGACTATGTCGTGGGTCTCTCGATTAACGAGCTGGATCACCATGCGTTTCGAGGACGGATCGCGCTGGAAAGTCAGATAGTTTCCCGGCCCGACCGATTCGGTTTCATTCAAGGCTTTGATTGCTCGAACGATGGATCGATTCTGAGGCCCCTGCTCCGCGTGAATTTCGGGTATGGAAGCGCTCGGCGCACTCCTGCTATTACTTGCTGCGGTGATATCCATCAATACCTCCAGGGCGGTGCCCGGGCGACCCGGCACCGGATGGCGCTCTCTAGAGTCGCTCTCTATTCTTATCGGCCGGCGGCTGGAAAGTTGCAGGGCGACGTTCTGAAGCCTTTAGCGTGCCCGCCCCTTCCATGAGCATGTTCTTGAATATTAACGGAATAACTCAAGAATCCCGTTCATCGCCGCCAGCGAGTGCAGCTCCCACGGACGTATCGTCAGGGCGCGTCGTGTTGGTACAGAACCCAACCTGATGGGGCGGCTCTGTCAACGGCGATGGGGGTGGCGGAACACGCGACGGAAGTCCTCTTCGATTTCGTGCCGGACAGCGCGGCGCTTTCTCAGTTTCGCGACGAAGTCGCACAGCGTTCCGGTGACGAGGCTGACGATGAGGACAAGGAGCGCGAGTCCCAGCGCGATGTTGGTTACGGTCAACCAGAATGTTCTCGGATCACGTATCACATTGCCTCACAACCCAAGCCGCCACGCTTGGTATAGCACCCAGCACATTGGGGTGCATGGCGCCTCCGACGGTGGAGCATTCTCTTGCCACGCAGAGCACCTCGCAGATGCCGGCGCACTGCGGCGAACCAGCGGGCACTTTGCAACCGCGCGCAGCGGGCTGGAGGAACAATGGGACCGCGGCGACAAGGTCCCTACCGGGGATCTCCGGTTCGCTTGGAAGAAGTACCGCACCTTCTTCCAGCGCCTGCCGGCCGTGTAGGGGTCAATGCATCGCGGACGGCTGCTGTTCCCCGGGCTTGGGGCGCCGCATCAGGAACGGCAGTGGGGAAAGACAGGCGACGATCAGCGACATGATCCAGAAGCTGTTTTCGAAGCTGAGCGTGTTCGCCTGCGCCAGCACCGTCTGGTACGCCAACGCCAGCGCTTTTTGCCCGGCCGTCACCGCATCGTAACCCTGGGAAACAAACACGCCCTTCAGCCCGGCGATCCAGTTTTCGAAGTTCGGATCGCCGTGGCTGGTGTGCGCGGCGAAATTCATCTGGTGAATCTGATTCTGACGCGCCAGAAACGTGCTCAACAGCGACGTTCCGATACTTCCTCCCAGATTCCGCGCGAAGTTCGACAGGCCCGAGACCTGGTTGTTCTTCTCGCGCGGCACTCCCACGTAATTCAAGGTGCTGATGGGGATGAAGATGAACGGCATAAAAAGCACCTGGGTCATACGGAGAATCACAATGGTGCGAAAGTCGATTTGCAGATTCACGATGGTGAGGCGGTGCAGCGTGATCGCCGTTCCCAGAAAGCCAATGGAAATCAGCAGGCGCGGATCGATTTTGGTCGCGGTGATGCGGCCGGCAATGGGCATCATCAGCATGAGCACGAAGCCCGCGGGCGATAGCGCCATCCCGGCGCGTTCCGCTGTGTAGCCCAGGCTGGTTTGCAGGAACTCCGGAATCAGCACGGTGGACCCGAACAGCACCATCCCCAATACGAACGAAAAAAACACCGCCGTGCCGAAGTTCCGGTTCTGCAGCAGGCGCACGTCCACAATCGGATCGGGGTGGAACCATTCCCACAGGAAAAACGCGAACAGTGCCGGCAGCCCCACGCTCAGCATGGTGCGGATGAGCGGCGACGAGAACCAATCGTCTTCCTGGCCTTTATCGAGCACGATTTGGAAACAGGCTACGCCGAGGACGATCAGGGCGAGGCCGATGTAATCGACGCGGATTCCCGCCCGCCGCTCGCCCTTCAGCCAGGGCGGATCTTCCACCATGCGCGAGGTGAGGAACAGCGAGAGCGCGCCTATCGGCAAGTTGATGAAGAAGATCCAGTGCCAGTTGAAGTTGTCGGTGATCCAGCCGCCGAGCGTAGGACCGATGGCCGGCGCGACCACAACGGCCATTCCATAAACCGCGAAAGCGATGCCGCGCTTTTCCACGGTAAACGAGTCCGCCAGAATGGCCTGCTCGGACGGTTGCAGTCCGCCGCCGCCGGCGCCCTGCAGGATGCGCGCCACAATCAGGAACGGCAGGCTCGGCGCAATGCCGCACAGAAACGAGCACACCGTGAACAGGGTCACGCACATCATGTAAAAACGCTTGCGCCCAATGACCGTGGAGAGCCATCCGGAAACCGGCAGGACGATGGCGGCGGAGACCAGGTAGCTGGTGAGGACCCACGTGGCCTCATCATAGGTCGCGCCCAGCGAGCCGGCGATGTGCGGCAGGGAAACGTTGGCGATGGAAGAATCCAGCACTTCCATAAAGGTCGCCAGTGTCACCGTCAGGGCAATCAGGTAGGGATTATGCGCCGGCTTCCACACCTCACGCTGGGTCTGTTCGGCCATGCTTTACCTTGCGATGCGGACGTCGGCTTCCACGCTCATTCCGGCGCGCAGGCGCTCCAGCCCCCGCTGGTTGGCCTGGAAGCGCAATCGCACCGGAATGCGCTGCACCACTTTTACGAAATTGCCGGTAGCGTTCTCCGGCGGCAGCACGCTGCTCACCGCGCCCGTGCCCGCCCCGATGTTTTCCACCGTTGCCTGGAAATCCTGCCCGGTCGCGTCCACGTGGATGGCCGCCGGCTGACCCGGCTGGATTCTGGCAAGCTGCGTTTCCTTGAAATTGGCGGTGATCCACAGGTTGCCCGTCTCGGCGATCATCAGCAACTGCTGTCCCGCGGCCGCATGGGCCCCCACCTCCGCCGAACGCTTCATCACAATGCCGTCCACCGGCGCCGCGATCCGCGCGTAGCTGAGCTTGAGCCGGGCCTGTTCCAACTGCGCTTGGGCGCTTTGCTCGCTGGCCTGCAAAGAGCGCACCGAGGCCTGCCGGATGGCCACCTGCTGCGGGGCGTTCTGCTGGTACTGCGTCAGGCGGGTTCGCGCCTCATCCACCTGCGCCCGCCGTTCATCCACCACGCGTCCGGCCGATTCCACGGCTGACCGGTTGGCGGCCACGTTCGCGGCCTGCGCCTTGGACGTGGCTTCCACCTGGTCATATTCCTGCCGCGACACCTCTTCATTGGCGATCAGGATCTTGTAGCGCGCCAGGTCCGCCTGCGCTTTGGCGTTATTGGCTTCGGCTTCGGCCAGTCGCGCCGAGGCCGCATCGCGATCGTGTTCGGCCGACGCCAGCACGGCCCGGGCAGTGGCTACACTGGCCTCGGAGTTCGAAATGTTGGCCGTGTTCTCTACCTGCGTGATCGGCACGTTGGGCTGCTGCGCCGTCACCTGGCTGTGCGCCTGGCCAAGCGCCGCCTGCACCTGGTCCAGCGCCACCTGGAAATCGCGCGGATCGAAATCCACCAGCGGGTCGCCTGCATGGACAAACTGGTTGTTCTCGACGTACACCTTCTGGATGGTGCCCTCGACGCGCGAGCTGATCGGGTCCAGGTGCATCTCCACCTGGGCATCGTCGGTGGATTCGAAATCGTGCGTGTGCAGCCAGTACAGCAGACCCGCGGTCCCCGCTACCAGTAGCACCAGGAAGAAAATGAGGAAAGCGCGGCCCCGGCCTCGCGGACGGGCCGCGGGTGGTGGCGCCGCCGGTTGCTCGCGGGCCGCCGGGGGTGCGCCGGATTTTTCCAGGTTCTGCGCAGGGTTCATGGATGGCTCCCTTTCAGCAGGTCCGGCAGCGTGGATTCGGCTTCGCCCATGGCGCGCGAGAGAGTCAAACGGGCCAGGTCCAGGGCGAACGTGCTGGAAACAAAATCGCTCTCCGCGGAGGCCACCTGCTCCTGGGCCTGCACCACCTCCACGGTTGTCGCCACGCCCAGGTTGAAGCGGTCGCGGGCCTCTCGCAGCGTTTCGGCGGCGTAGTCGCGATTGTTCCGCGCCAGTTGAATCTGTCCCAAGGCGGTTTCCAGTTCAATCAGCGAAGTGCGGACTTCCTGTTCCACCTCTCCCCGCTGGTCGGATAGTTCCGCCTGGCGCTGGCGCAGCGTGGCCTCCGCCTGCTGGATATCCCCTTTCACGCGGCCGCCCAGCCAGATGGGCACATTCACCGAGCCGGTAATCGAAAAGACGCCGTGCGCGTGGATCGGGTTCGGACCCAGCACGCCGTAATCCGCGTCGAAGGAAACCGAGGGCAGCCGCTCGGCATGTGCGGCCGCCACCTCCCGCTCGGCGGCGCGCACCTGGGCCTCCGCGGCCCGCAGGTCCGAGCGATTCTGAAACGCGTGCTGGAGCGATGCCCCGGGTTCCGGCACCGGCACGACGGTGGAGGAGAGCGGCTCGCCGAGCGTGAAGTCCCTGTCGAGCGGCAGGCCGGTCACACGCGCCAGGGCGAGCTTTTGCTTGCGAAAGTCCGATTCCAGCGCATTGAGCCGCTGCTTCTGCGTTTCCAGTTCCACCATGGTGCGCATCACGTCGATGCGCGAATTGGTGCCGGCCGTTTTCCGAATCTGCGCCTGGTCCGCCACCGCTTGTGCGTTGGCGACCTGCGCCCGCTGCGACTCGATTCGCGCCGCCGTGGCAATGGCCTGCAGGTAGCTGCCGGCGACCGCCAGCACAACCAGTTCGCGCGCGTCTTTGGTAGACAACGCCGCCGCGCGCGACATTTCACGCGTTGCCTCATAATTGCGGCGGCCCACGGGATCGTAAACCTGCTGGCTCACCGCGCCCTGGGCCTGCGAATAACTGAACGGCCCTACCACCGAAGGAATCGAAAAGTTCAGCCCAGGCGGAAGATTGAATTTGAATCCATAGGCCGCCAGGTTCACCTGCGCCACTGTCTCCGAGGCGTTTGCCGAGATGTTCGGCAACAGAGCGCTCAATGCCTGAATGCGTTGCGCCGCCATTCCGTTACTCGCATTGGCGGCCGTGATGGTTCCCAGATTGGTTTGCAGGCCCCGCTTCACGGCGTCCGCCAGCGATAGCGTAAATGGTCCCGCGGGCGGCGCCGCTCCGGGAACGCTGCCGCTGAGGTTGCCGCCCACTTGCACGGAACTGCCGATGGTATCCACGCCGGCGGGAGTGGCGTTCTGCTGGACGGCCACCGAGCCCGCCCCGTTCGTGCGCCCGGATTGCGGCAGCGAGAGCGGGTGGGGACCCGCCCCGGGCGCCGGCGCGGGAGCCTGGCCGAACGATGCCGATGCCGCGGCTGTGAGGAACCATACCAGGCGCGCCGCCACGCCGCGATACGTGTGCACACTCACAAGCTAGCATATACATGCACGAATGTATATAATTGCGGGTGATGAGGGATACACCCCCGGCAGGGCGCCGGTCCGCCACCGCGCGCCGCCCCGCGGCAGCTTCGCCCGGCAACAAGCACCAGCAACGAACAGCCGCCACCCGCCGCGCCCTCCTTCAGTCCGCCCGCCGCATCATCGCTCGCGATGGCTTCGAGGCCTGCCGGATTGAGGACATCGCCGCCTCGACCGGCCACACCCGCGGCGCCTTTTACGCTCATTTCCCCAACAAAGAGGACCTGTTCTTCGCCATCTTCGAGCAGGAGGCCCGGCGCCGCGTCGAGAAAATCCGGACAGTTCTGGAAAGCCGCACAACCAGCCAAGACCGGCTGGCCGCCTTGCGGGAATTTTATGTGGATCGGATCAGCGATCGCCAGTGGGCCATGCTGCTCCTGGAATTCAAACTCTTCGCCCTGCGCCATCCGCGCCTCAGGCCGAAACTGGCGGCCACCCACCGGCGGCTGCGCGCTTCCCTGCGCCTGGAAAGCGTCGATCAGACCTGCGACGAGCCGAAAAAAGCCGCCCTGGAAGCCATCCTCAGCGGCCTTTCCCTGGAGCACGCCTACGACCCCGTCCGCATTTCCAGACAGCAGGCCACGGCGATTCTCGGTTCCCTATTCGATACTCTGGTGCCGGGCACGTGCGCGTAGCGAAGGCTCGCGGTGTAGCAGACCGTCCGCGCGCCCGGTCGATTCGGTTCTGCGCGCGTGGAGTGCCGGCCTGCTCGGAAAACGTTCCGGAATAGATGGCCCTGGGGCCTACGCTACGGCGGCGGCGCCGGCCTGGGACTTCAGGGCTTCAGCCTTATTGGTGGCTTCCCAGGTGAAGGTATCCTCCGTGCGGCCGAAGTGGCCGAAGGCGGCGGTCTTGCGGTAAATCGGGCGGCGCAGATTCAGGGTCTCGATAATGCCGCGCGGCGTGAGCGAGAAGTTCTCGCGGACCAGTTCGGTAAAGCGCTCGTCGGCAATCAGACCGGTACCGAAGGTATTGACCGTGACCGAAACCGGTTCGGCCACGCCGATGGCGTAGGCGAGTTGCACTTCGCAGCGGCTGGCCAGCTTCGACGCCACGATGTTCTTGGCGATGTAGCGGGCCATGTAGCAGGCTGAGCGGTCCACCTTCGTCGGGTCCTTGCCAGAAAACGCGCCGCCGCCATGCCGGCCCATGCCGCCGTAGGTATCGACGATGATCTTGCGACCCGTCAGGCCGGTATCGCCGTGGGGTCCGCCCACCACGAAACGGCCGGTCGGGTTGATGTGGAACTTGGTGGCCGAATCGACCATATTGCCCGGGATCACCGGGTCGATGATGTGCTTCTTCACTTCGCGGCGCAGCTCTTCGGTGGAGACCTCGGGGCCGTGCTGGGTGGAGATGACAACGGCTTCAATGCGGACAGGGGTAGTGCCGGCGTATTCGACGCTGACCTGGCTCTTGCCATCGGGACGCAGGAAATCGAGCACGCCTTCGCGGCGAATGGTGGAAAGTTGCTGGCACAATTTGTGCGCCATCATGATGGGCAGCGGCATCAGTTCGGGCGTTTCATTGCAAGCGTAGCCGAACATGAGGCCCTGGTCGCCGGCGCCGCCGGTATCGACGCCCATCGAAATGTCGGGCGATTGCGACTGAATCAGATTGTGAACGCCGCAGGTATTGGCATCGAAGCCGTAGGTGGCATCGTTGTATCCGACGTATTCAATGGTTCCCCGCGCGATGCGCGGCACGTCCACATAGGTGGTGGTAGTAATCTCTCCGGCCACGATGCAGGTGCCGGTGGTGACCAGAACTTCGCAGGCCACACGGCCCGTGGGATCGGCGGCCAGAACGGCGTCCAAAACAGCGTCCGAAATCTGGTCAGCAATCTTGTCGGGATGACCCTCGGTGACGGATTCCGAAGTAAAAAGATGTCTCTGATTCTCTGCCAAGCGTTGCCTCCTGCGGCTCTTTCAATTCAATGTAACACTCTAATAACGGTAATGATCGGGCTTGTACGGACCTTCCACCGGAACGCCCAGGTAGTCGGCCTGCTTCGGGGAAAGCGTGGTCAGCTTCACGCCGATTTTCTCCAGGTGCAGGCGCGCGACTTCCTCATCCAGTTTCTTGGGAAGGGTGTAAACACCGGGCTTGTAGGCGTCGCGATTGGCCCAAAGGTCCAGTTGAGCCAGGGTCTGGTTGCTGAAGCTATTGCTCATCACGAAGCTGGGATGGCCCGTAGCGCAACCGAGGTTCACCAGGCGGCCTTCGGCCAGCACGAAGATGCTGCGGCCTTCCTCGATGGTGTACATGTCCACCTGCGGCTTGATATTGGTGCGCCTGGCGCCGGACGCGTTGAGACGGTCCATCTGGATCTCGTTATCGAAGTGCCCGATGTTGCACACAATGGCCTGATCCTTCATCCGCTGCATGTGTTCCAGGGTAATGATGTCGGTGTTTCCGGTGCAGGTGACGTAGATATCGCCGCGGCCCAAAGTGTCTTCGATGGTGGTGACTTCGAAGCCTTCCATGGCGGCCTGGAGGGCGTTGATGGGGTCGATTTCGGTGACGATGACGCGCGCACCCATGCCACGCAGGGAGTGCGCCGAGCCCTTGCCCACATCGCCGTATCCGCAGACCACGGCGATTTTACCGGCGACCATGACATCGGTGGCGCGCTTGATGCCATCGGCGAGAGATTCGCGGCAGCCGTACAGGTTGTCGAATTTCGATTTCGTCACCGAGTCGTTGACGTTAATGGCGGGCACCAGCAGGGCGCCGGCTTCGTGCATCTTATACAGGCGGTGGACGCCGGTGGTGGTCTCTTCGGAAACGCCGCGCCACTCCTTGACCACGCCGTGCCAGTGGGCCGGATTTTCGGTGTGGATCCGCTTCAGCAGATCTTTGATGACCTTTTCTTCGTGGCTGCCGGACGGGCTGTTCACCCAGTCGCTGCCGTTTTCCAGTTCGTAACCTTTATGGATGAGCAGGGTGGCGTCGCCGCCATCGTCGACGATGAGTTGCGGTCCGGCGCCGCCCGGATGGCTGAGCGCCTGACTGGTGCACCACCAGTAGTCTTCCAGCGTTTCGCCCTTCCAGGCAAAGACCGGGATGCCGGCGGCGGCAATGGCCGCGGCGGCGTGATCCTGCGTGGAGAAAATGTTGCAACTGGCCCAGCGGACGCTGGCGCCAAGATCGGCCAGGGTCTCGATCAGCACCGCCGTCTGAATGGTCATGTGCAGCGAACCGGTGATGCGCACGCCGGCCAGCGGTTTGCTCCGGGCGTACTTACGGCGTATGGCCATGAGGCCCGGCATCTCGAATTCGGCGATGGAGATTTCCTTGCGGCCCCAATCGGCCAAAGAGAGGTCGGCTACCTTGAAGTCGGTCTGATTCAGAGTGGCAGTGCCCATGCGTTCGTCTCCTCTAGATAATATCGTATCAATAAATCTTGATGTGTTGATATTATAATATTCAGAAGATGGCGTCAATCCTGAAATCGCTGCGCCTGGCGGCCGATCCCAACCGGCTGCGCCTGTTACTTTTGCTGGAGCGGGAAGAACTGAGCGTGGCGGAGATCCAGGAGATTCTGGCGAAGGGGCAGAGCCAGATTTCGACGCACCTGGCGCAACTGAAGCAGGCCGGGCTGGTGGACGACCGGCGCACCGGGAAGAACGCGTTCTACCGGCTGACCGCGCGGCCGGCGCTGATGGATCTGCTGAAACAGGCGGAGTCCGAAATTCCCGAGGCGGAAGACGACCGGCGGGCACTCCGGCTGGTGCTGCGCAAGCGGCAGGACAAGATGCGCCGTTACTTCGATGAGCTGGCCGGAAAATTCGGACGCCAGTACGTGCCCGGCCGGTCGTGGAAAGGGATCGCGGAAGCACTGCTCAAGCTGATGCCGCCGCTGGTGATTGCGGACCTGGGCGCGGGAGAAGGCACCATCTCGCAATTGATGGCGCAGCGGGCGAAAAAAGTGATAGCCGTGGACAATTCCGAGAAGATGGTGGAGTTCGGGAGCGAACTGGCGCGCACGCACGGCATTGGGAACCTGGAATACCGGTTGGGCGATATCGAAGATGTGCCGATTCGTACCGGCACGGTGGATCTGGCATTTTTGAGCCAGGCGCTGCACCACGCGTCGCACCCGGAGCGAGCGCTGGCGGAAGCGTGGCGCATCCTCAAACCGGGCGGGCGAGTGACGATTCTGGACCTGAACCGGCACCACTTCGAGGAAGCTCGCGAAATGTACGCCGATCTGTGGCTCGGCTTCACGGAGTTGGAGATGGAGCGATTTCTAAAGGGCGCGGGATTCAAAAATGCGGAGACGGCGGTGGTGTATAAGGAGTCGGATCCGCCATACTTCGAGACGTTGCTGGGGACGGGGGAGAAGTAGAAAAGCTAGCACGCTACTTGCTGGGATAGTGACCGGGTACTCCAGTGGGTCGCTGCCGCGGTGCGCCCGGACGGGGCTCGTCCGCCAGTCCTTCCATACCCTTTAAACAGAACCGATCCCCCCATTTCAAACACTGGAGATTGGCCAACATATTCGCTCGAGGCCGTGCAAAGGATATTCTGCCGATATGCGCGTCAAAGTCGAAGATACCTTGTACACTTATCCGGATAATGTCGTGGTCTGCGGCGCAGCGCAGTTCATGGAGGGCCGTCGCGACGCTTTGTTGAATCCCACGCTCATTATTGAGTCTTGTCACCTTCGACGGAAGCATATGATCGCGGCCTCAAGCTCGAGTTGTACAGTGATCCCCAGACTACACCCCTAACGGCTGCCCGTTGCGGGTGCGGCCGGACGACCTCAGCCTGAGAACGCGCTCTCCGCCTTCGTCCTTCACTAGGTCCAGCACGATGGAGTAACGATCGCCGCGGACGATCGACTGCACAAACTCGAATGGCTTTTCATTCGGCAGCATGGTGACGCGCTCCACGGTAAATACCGGCGCCCCCACCGGAATGGCCAGCAATTCGGCCGATGCGGCGTCGGCTAAGGCCGCGAAGTAGGTTTCTCTCGCGCGTGCGGCATAGAGGTGATACCGGCTTTGCAGCACCTCGTAGAGCGATATGCCTTCGGTGACGTGCAGACCGGGGACGAATGCCGCCGGGATGTGCGCGGTCTGGATGCTCATCGGTTCGCAGGATGCCAGGCGCACCCGCTTCAGTTCCAGGACGCTGGTCTTGACGGGCAACCGCAAGGCGCCGGCAACTTTGGCATCGGCCTCCACGCGCCGCTGCGAGAGCAGGCGCGAGGTGGCCACCAGGTCGTGCCGGCGCATTTCTTCGGTGAAACTGGTTAATTCCCGCGGGCCTTCGCCGAACTTGCGGCGTTCCACGAAAGTGCCGCGCCCGTGCTCCCGGCGGATGTAGCCGAGCGCGGCCAATGCCTGGAGCGCCTGGCGCACGGTGATTTTGCTGACGTGGTACAACTCAGTCAGTTTGGTTTCGTTGGGAAGTTGTTCCCCCGGCCGCCATTTGCCGGATTCAATCTCGGCTTTCAGCACGCCCTGGAGCTGATGGTACAGCGGCACCGGCGAATTCTTGTCGAGCGGGCCTGACATCCTATGATTAGAATGACATACTCTTGTAGAATTGCAATAAGGGCTGTTGTGGGATATTGGGTGTAAGACGCATGTCGACGCTGCCCAAGAGCTTCGTGACTCCGGAAGAGTACCTCGAACTCGAGCGCAAGGTCGAGTACAAGAGCGAATACTATAACGGTGAGATTTTCGCCAGGTTCGGCGCGAGCCGGAGGCACAACACCGTTGCCATGCATTTGTACGGCATCATGGACCGGCACCTGCGCGCCCGGAAATGTCACGGGTATCCGTCGGACATGCGGATCCTCGCTCCCGATGGGCTGTATACCTACCCTGACTTTTCGGCGACTTGCGACGAACCGCGGTACGCCGATACCCGACTGGATACCCTGGTCAACCCGGCCCTGATCGTGGAGGTTCTCTCGCCCAGCACCAAAGCGTACGATCGCGGCAGGAAGGCACGGCTGTACCGGTCCATGCCGTCTCTCAAGGAGTTGCTCCTGATCGCGCAGGATCAGTATGAAGTAGAATTGCACCGCCGCCGGGAGGATGGAACCTGGATGTTGCTCAATGCCGTGGGTTTGGAAGCCTCTATCGAACTGATGTCGATCGGCTGCACGCTCCAGCTTGGCGAGCTCTATGAGAACATTCCCGAGGAGTGATTTGACCCATGTCCACGCAGCCTAAGCATTTCGTCACGCCGGAAGAGTATCTCGAACTCGAGCGGAAGGCTGAGTACAAGAGCGAATACTACAAGGGCGAGATTTTCGCTATGTCCGGCGCGAGCCTGAAGCATAACTCGATCGCCGCACAATTGTATTTCCTGATCGCCCGGCACCTCCAGGGCAAAAAGTGCCGCTGGTACCCGTCCGACATGCGCCTGCTCGTCCCGAACGGGCTGTACACGTACCCGGACCTGTCCGCCACCTGCGAAGATCCGCAATTAGCCGACGCGCACGTCGATACGCTCACCAATCCAACCCTGGTGGCCGAAATTCTCTCACCTAGTACGGAGAACTACGATCGCGGCAACAAGGCCAAGTTCTATCGGGAAATCCCTTCGCTGAGGGAACTGCTCCTGATCTCCCAGGATCGCTGCGACGTGGATTTGTACCGGCGCCAGGAGGATGGCACCTGGAACTTACTCAATGCCGCGGGTCTGGACGCATCCATGGAACTGGCGTCGATCGGCTGCACGCTTCAGCTTCGTGAATTGTACGAAAAGGTCACGCAATAATCCCCAGCTTCTTTCCCGCCTTTTGAAATGCCTCCAGGGCGCGATCCAGTTCCGCTTTGGTGTGGGTCGCGGCGACGATGGTGCGGACCCGCGCCTTGCCTTTCGGGACGGTGGGGAAGCCGATTCCCGTAGCCAGCACTCCCTCGCTGAACAACTCACGGGAAAGCTGGTGGGCCAGTGCCGCATCGCCGGTAATCACGGGTGTGATGGGAGTCTCGCTGATGCCGGTGTTGAATCCGGCGGATTGCAGCCCCGCCTTGAAATATTTCGTGTTCTCCCAGAGGCTGGCGATGCGCTCGGGCTCTTCTTCGAGCACATCGAAGGCAGCCAGACAGGCGGCGGCCACGGCCGGCGGATGCGACGTGGAAAACAGAAACGGCCGTGCCCGGTGGTACAGAAACTCGATCAGGTCGCGGCTGCCGCAGACATACCCGCCGAGCACGCCGATGGCTTTCGACAGCGTGCCCACCTGCACGTGCACGCGGCCATGGAGATGGAAGTGATCGATGGTGCCGCGCCCGTTGCGGCCCAGCACGCCGGACGAGTGCGCGTCGTCCACCATCATGATGGCGTCGTGCTTTTC
>JARLGM010000165.1 GCA_031292755.1 Candidatus Sulfopaludibacter sp. | reverse complement strand
CAGCTTCATCGTGGCCCCGCTCGCGGCTGCCGCGGGAGTGGTGGTGCCCATGATGTCCGGCCGCGCACTGGGCCATACCGGCGGCACTCTGGACAAACTGGAATCGATTCCGGGCTTCCACACCAATCTCTCCACCGAAGAGTTCCGGAAGCAGTTGGGAGAACTGGGCCTGGCCTTCATCGGACAGAGCGATCAACTGGCGCCCGCGGACCGCAAGCTCTATGCCTTGCGCGATGTCACCGCGACCGTCGAATCCATTCCGCTGATCTCTTCGTCGATCATGTCGAAGAAACTCGCGGAGGGTATCGATTCGCTGGTGCTCGATGTCAAGGTAGGCAACGGTGCCTTCATGAAGAAGCAGGTGGATGCGCGCCGCCTGGCGCAAACCATGGTCGGCATCGGCCGCCGCATGGATAAGAAGGTCCAGGCGCTGATCACCGACATGAACCAGCCTCTGGGTTATGCCGTGGGCAACGCGCTCGAGATCATGGAAGCATCGCAGACCCTGCAAAATGCCGGCCCGTCCGATCTCACCAAGCTCTCGCTCGAACTGGCGGCCCGCATGATTTTCCTGGGCAAAAAGGCTGCTTCTTTAGAGGATGCGCGGTTGATCGCCGAAAAGCACCTGGTGGACGGATCGGCGTACAAGAAATTCAAACAGGTCGTGGCCGCGCAGGGCGGGAATCCGCAGGCGCTGGACAAGTTCGAACTGCTGCCCAACGCCACGGGCATGCGCGAAATCACTTCGCCGCGCGCCGGCTACGTCAGTGTGATCGACGCGGAGGATATCGGGGTAGCTTCCAACATGATCGGCGCCGGCCGCGATAAGAAGGAAGACACCATCGACCCCGCCGTGGGAATCATCCTGGAAGTGAAGGTCGGCGAGAAGGTGGACGCCGGTTCGGTGTTGTGCCGCCTCTACTACACCAAGGAAGACAAAGTGGAAGAAGCCGCCGACATGGTGGAAGATGCCTTCCGCATTTCCGCGCAGAAGCCGGACGAACGGGAACTCATCCTGGAAGTAGTCGGGTAATGGGCCGTTTCACCGGTCTGCTGGGATTAGCCGTCATCCTGGCATTCGCCTGGCTCTGTTCCAACCACAAGCGCGATATCAAGCTGCGGATTATCGCGTGGGGCATGGGCCTGCAGATCGCGTTTGCGTTCCTGGTGCTGAAGACCGATTTCGGCAAAGTGTTTCAGGCCATCGGCGCCGGCGTGAACAACATGCTGGCTTACACCGAAGCCGGCAGTGAATTCCTCTTCGGGCCGCTGGGCAAGGGCACCGGTCCGTATGGCGTGCTGTTCGCCTTCCAGGTGCTGCCCATCGTGATCTTCATCGCGTCCTTTTTCGCCGTCATGTATTACCTGGGCGTGATGCAGTTCCTGGTGAAATTGATGGCCATCGGCATGCAGAAGGTGATGGGAGTCAGCGGCGCCGAATCGCTGAACGTGGCGGCCAGCATCTTTATGGGTCAGACCGAAGCTCCGCTGACCATCCGGCCGTTTCTGGCGGGGTTGACGGAATCGGAACTGTTCACCATCATGACCAGCGGGATGGCCCACGTATCCGGTTCGGTGATGGCGGCGTATGTGAAGATTGCGGGCGTGTCGATCACGCACCTGCTGACGGCGGTGATCATGACCGCGCCGGCCACTATCATGCTGGCCAAGATTTTCGTTCCGGAAACCGAAAAGCCCGCTACCGCCGGACGCGTGGATATCAAAGTGGAAAAGACCGCGGTCAATGTGATCGACGCCGCGGCGCAGGGAGCGGGCGATGGGCTCCACCTGGCGCTCAACATCGGCGGCATGTTGATCGCCTTCCTGGCCCTGATCGCCATGGTGAACGGGATCCTGGGCTGGGTGCATACGCTGCCGCTGCTGGGCTGGCTGCCGCCTTCGCTGGAGCAGATTTTCGGCGTGGTGTTTGCCCCGGTGGCATGGGTGATGGGCGTGCCGTGGAAGGATGCTTCGGCCATCGGCGATCTTTTGGGCACTCGCCTGGTGCTGAATGAATTCGTGGCGTTCCTGAAGTTAGGGCCGATGAAAGCGACGCTGGATCCGCGCTCGTTCACCATCGCGACCTATGCGCTGTGCGGCTTTGCCAATTTCAGCTCCATCGCCATTCAGATTGGCGGCATCGGCGCGCTCGCGCCGAATCGCAAGAGCGACCTCGCCAGATTCGGGATGCGGGCCGTAGCGGCGGGATCCATGGCCAACTTCATGTCCGCCTGTATTGCCGGAATGATCCTGTGATCCACGAAGCCATACGCTTTATCGAGGGCCATACCGCGCTTCGCCCGGCGGTGGGAGTTGTGCTCGGCAGCGGCTTGGGCGCGTTCGGCGATGTGTTGGCGGAACGGGTGGACATCCCCTATCACGAGATTCCCGGCTGGCCGCCATCGACCGCGGTTGGCCACGCGGGCAAGCTGATCCTCGGCAACCTCGGCGACGCCGGCGTCGCGGTCATGGCGGGGCGCGCGCACCTTTATGAAGGCTATTCGCCCGCCCAGGTCACCTATGGCGTGCGTGTGCTCGGTTTGCTGGGCGTCAAGGCCATGGTGTTCACCAACGCCGCGGGCGGCATCAACCTGGATCTCCAGCGCGGCGGTCTGGTGCTGATCTCCGACCACATCAACCTGCAGGGATGCAGTCCCCTGGCCGGTCCCAATGACGATGCGCTGGGGCCGCGTTTTCCCGATATGTCGGAAGCGTATTCCCATCGCTTTCGCGGCGTGGCGAAACAGGTGGCGGCGGAACTGTGCGTGCCTGTCAGCGAAGGCGTGTACGCGGCCATGCTGGGACCGAACTATGAAACTCCGGCCGAGATCCGCTTCCTGCGCACCATAGGGGCGGACGTGGTGGGCATGTCCACCGTGCCGGAAGTGATCGTAGCCAATCACATGGGCATCCAGGTCCTGGGCATTTCCTGCGTTACCAATATGGCGGCGGGCATTCTGCAGCAGAAAATCAATCACGAAGAGGTGCTGGAGACCGGAGCCATGGTGCGCGACACCCTCGTGCGATTCCTCAAGGCCCTGGTGCCCCGGCTGGTGGTGTAGCATGGACGATCCGCTTCTCTCCGCTGCCCTGGCCGCGCGCCGCCATGCCTTCGCACCGTTTTCCAAATTCCAGGTAGGCGCCGCGCTGCAGGATAGCGACGGCCGCATCCATACGGGCTGCAACGTGGAAAATGCCACCTACGGGCTCACCCTCTGCGCCGAGCGCGTGGCCGTCTTTAAGGCCATCAGCGAAGGCGTGCGCCAATTCCGCCGGATCGCCGTAGCTGCCGACACCGAAGACCTCACTCCGCCGTGCGGAGCCTGCCGCCAGATCCTCTGGGAATTCTGCGGGGACCTAGAGATCCTCCTGGTGAATCCGCGAGGTAAAACGGAAACTTGTCGTTTGAGGGAACTATTCCCGAAGCCTTTCGATGTCAGGTATCTTTAGCATGTTTCTCGATCGCGGAGACGCGGAGACACGGAGGAAGACGCGGAGAACACCCGGCTCTCCTCGGCGTTTTTCTCTGCGCCTCTGCGCCTCCGCGTTGTGTTTCGTTTTCGCGCTCTCCCTCCCGGCCGCGCCGGCGGATTGGATCTGGAGCGCCCGCTGGGTGATTACCGAGGATGCCCGGCATCGCGTGATCGAGAATGGCGCCGTAGCCATTCTGGGCGATCGGATCGTCGGGGTCGGCACTAAGGCGGAGATCGATGGCCGGTTTCAGGCGAAGCAACGCCTGGATCGTCCGGATGCCATCCTCGCGCCGGGCCTCATCGACACCCACACCCACGCCGCCATGTCGCTGTTCCGTGGCATCGCCGACGACAAGAAGTTGCAGGATTGGCTGGAGCACTACATCTTCCCGGCCGAAGCCAAAAACGTCAACGCCGATTTCGTCCGCTGGGGCACGCGCCTGGGCTGCCTGGAGATGCTCCTCGGCGGCACCACCACGTTTACCGACATGTATTACTTCGAAGACGTGGTGGCCGAAACGGCCCGGGAAGCCGGCATGCGCGGCGTCCTGGGCGAGACCATCATCGGGTTTCCCGTCGCCGACGCCAAGACCCCGGCTGACGCCCTGAAATTCACCGAAGGCTTTCTGGCGCGCTTCCGGCACGACCCCCTGGTAGTGCCCGCGGTGGCTCCGCATGCGCTGTATACCAACTCCGACCAGACGCTCCAGGCCGCCCGCGCACTGGCCAATCAGTACGGCGCGCCGCTGATCATTCATCTGTCCGAGACAAAGAAAGAGAATGACGACGCTATGGCGCAGCGTCACATGAGCCCCACCCGCGTGCTGGATTCGCTAGGCGTGCTCACCGGCCGCACCGTGGCCGCGCACTGCGTCTGGGTGGACGATGCGGATATGGCGATTCTCAAAGCGCGCGGCACCGGCGTGGCTCATTGCCCTTCCAGCAATATGAAACTCGCGAGCGGCGTAGCGCCGGTAGTTAAGATGCTCGCCATGGGCATCGACGTAGGACTCGGCCCCGACGGCCCGGCGGGCAGCAACAACGATTTCAACATGTTCGAAGAGATGGATCTGGCCGCCAAACTCCAGAAAGTCACCACCTTGGATCCGCAGGCACTACCTGCCGGACAGGCGCTCGAGATGGCCACCATCGGCGGCGCCCGCGTCCTCGGTATGGAAAAACTGATCGGCTCGCTCGAGGACGGCAAGCGCGCCGACCTGATTCTGGTGCGCCTCGACCGGCCCAATGCCGTACCGCTCTACGATGCCGTCTCGCAAATGGTGTACGCCTTGAAAGCCGAAGATGTCCGCGACGTCATGGTGAACGGCAAGCCTGTGGTGCGCGACGGCAGGATTCTCACGCTGGATGAGAAGGCGATTCTGGCCAAGGCGGCGGAGTACCGTCTGCGCGTCAGCCAGTCCCTGCGGTAGCCGGCTTCTCCCCGCTCCGAATATCTTCAGGCTATTGCGCATGTCCGGAAGCGAGACGGTCGATGATGGTGCGGCAGCGCGCGAGCGACGCGTGCAACCGGCGAGTCTCTTCGATCAGTTCGTCCAGCGCTTCAGCCGGCTCTTTGGCGGGCGGTTCTTTCGTTCTTCTTTTCATTCGTATCGTTTCCTTGGTCGTGTGGGAACAGCTCATCGCGTGCATCGTTACTCCAGATTTGCAGAGATTACTATCTGTTTGTAGCTCGAATCAGACAAACATATCTGAAAAATAAAGAGGGTATGTATCCAACCCCAGTTTGGGGGTATTTCCGGAAGAAAGAGCGAATCCGATGTAAGTGTCTTAAACTGGAGGAATGCGTAATCCGCTTTGCCGGCCCACCGTTGCCGTCGCGCTTTTCCTGACGCTCGTCTCGTCAGCCTCCGCCGCAGTTACCCCGGTGCGATTTTCGGGCGAACGCCGCCAGAGCTTCGATGAAGGCTGGCGATTTTTCAAGGGCGATGCTCCCGGCGCCGAACAGCCCGGCTTTGACGATTCCCAGTGGCGCCAATTGCAGCTGCCGCACGACTGGGCCATCGAAGGTCCTTTCGATTCCAAAGCCAATCCGCACACCGGAGCCCTGCCCATTTCCGGCACTGGCTGGTATCGCAAGTCCTTTACCGTGCCCGATGCCGCGAAGGACCGCTTCCTGAGCATCATGTTCGATGGCGCGCAGAATAACGCCCACGTATTTCTGAATGGCGAAGAGATCGGCAGCCGGCCCTATGGCTACATCAGCTTCTCGGTAGACCTCACCGGACACCTCAAATTCGGCGGCCAGACCAACGTGCTCGCGGTGCGCTTGACGCCCGAAGATCGCTCCTCGCGCTGGTATCCCGGCGCGGGCATTTACCGCAACGTGTGGCTGGATGTCACCGGACCGGTGCACGTCGGCCAGTGGGGCACTTACATCACAACCCCGGAAGTGAGCGAGGAAAAAGCCACTGTGACCGCCAAGGTGGATATCCGCAACCGCACGCAGAGTCAGGCCCGGATGACCGTGCAAACCGCCATTCTGGATCCCGCCGGAAAGCCGGTGACCCGAGTCGCCACCCCCGCCGATGTGCCTGCCAGAAGCACGCAAACCGTGACGGCCAACCTGACGGTGAATCGTCCCCAGCGGTGGGATATGGAACATCCCGCCATGTATACGCTGGTGTCTGAAGTGCTGGACGCGAACAAGAAAGTAGTGGACCGCTACACCACGCCGTTCGGCATCCGCTCCATCAAGTTCGACCGCGAACAGGGCTTCCTGTTGAACGGGCGGCACGTGAAGATTCAAGGCGTCTGCGATCACCACGACCTGGGCGCGCTCGGCGCCGCGGTGAACCGGCGAGCCACCGAGCGCCAGATCGAGATTCTGAAGAAGGCGGGAGTGAACGCCATCCGCACCAGCCACAATCCGCCGTCGCCGGAACTGCTCGATCTTTGCGACCGCATGGGCATCGTGGTGATGGATGAATCCTTCGACATGTGGAAGCGGCCCAAGGTGCCGAACGGATACGCCAAGTATTTCGACGAGTGGAGCGAGCGCGACGTGCGCGACTTCGTGAGGCGCGACCGCAATCATCCGAGCGTGATCATGTGGAGCATCGGCAACGAGATTCCCGAACAGAACAGCCCCGACGGCGGTGAAATGGCCAAGCGCCTGACCGGGTTCTTCCATCAGGAGGACCCCACCCGTCCCACCACCTCCGCCTTCAACAGCCCCGAGGGCGCCATCCGCAATCACCTGGGCGACAACGTGGACCTCTTCGGCGTCAACTATCGCCCGTGGCAGTACGAGCAGTTCCAGAAAGAGCATCCCACGTGGATCGTCTACGGTTCGGAGACCTCGTCGTGCGTCAGTTCCCGCGGCGTGTATCATCTGCCCGTCGAGAAGTATCAAAAGCACGAGTCGCTGCAACTCTCGGGTTACGACATCATTGCGCCGTCATGGGCTTACTGCCCGGACGTGGAGTTCTTCTACCAGGACAAGTTGCCCAACGTGCTGGGTGAATTCGTCTGGACCGGCTTCGACTACATCGGCGAGCCCACCCCCTATTTCGGCGGCGGCGGCCGCGGCGCCGACAGCAGCAAGGACTGGCCGTCGCGCAGTTCCTACTTTGGCTTTATCGATCTGGCGGGCTTCCCCAAGGATCGTTTCTATCTCTACCAGAGCCAGTGGACCACCAAGCCCATGGTGCATGTGCTGCCCCATTGGAACTGGGCGGGCAGGGAAGGGCAGGCGATCCCGGTCATGGCATATACCAATGCGGACGAAGTGGAGTTATTCCTGAACGGGAAATCGCTCGGACGTAAGAAGCGCTTCTCCGAATCGGTGGTGATCCCCGTGGGCCGCAATGCCAGCCGGGACGAGAAATTCTCCAGCAAGTACCGGCTGGAATGGCAGGTGCCCTACGCCCCGGGAACCCTGAAGGCGGTGGCCTGGTCCGCCGGCAAGCAGGTAGCGGTGGACGAAGTGCGGACCGCCGGTGCGCCCGCGCGTCTTACCATGGTGCCCGATCGCGCCACCATTCAGGCCGATGGCGAGGACCTTTCGTTCATCACCGTGAGAGTGGAGGATAAGGACGGCAACCTCGTGCCCGGAGCCGATAACCTGGTGCATTTCGCGGTCACCGGCGCCGGCGCGCTCCGCGCCGTGGACAACGGCAATGCGGCCACTGAGGAATCTTTCCAGGCGGACCATCGCAAGGCGTTCTCCGGGATGGCGCTCGTCATCGTCAACGGCCATAAGGGGCAGAAGGGCAGGATTCATATCGTGGCCACCGGCGATGGGTTAGCCCAGGCGGCCACCGACATCGTCACGCGTTAAATTAATCCAAAACGTACCAGCCGGGAGCGCCGGTGCCTAGAATATCGTATATACTGTTTGGTCCCTGGGAGATCGCGTTTGGGGGAGTCTCCCGGGTCTCACTGTAACGGGTGCGATCGAGGTTTTCGGTGGAAGGTACAAGGGCACGTCTGCGCAAGCTCTTGCGCTGTGTTGGTATCAGGCAAACCAAGGTGGCCGTTGTTTTCGGATCCACGCCGGAGTCCTGTGAACAGGCGGTCGCTTACCTCCGGAACGTAGCGCCGGAAGTACCGGTATTGCTATTATCGACCGCCCAGCCGCCGCCCGGCATAGTGGCCCTGTGCGAGCAGGTCTGCGTGCGCTCCAGTCCGCTCGCGCTGCTGCTGCACGCGGAGCGAACGCTGCGGCATCGCTGGGTGGCGATCAGCGTCGGCGTGTGGGGCGGGGCGCGCCGGCAGCGGCTTCTGAAGTGGGCGCCGTTTCTGATTCCTCCCTTCCGCGTGCTCCTGCTCAATGGCAACGGCGATTTTCTGCCGGGCACGCCGCGGCACGTGCTGGCCCATGGCCGCAGGTTGCTGCACGACCGTGTTTGCTCGCTCCAGGCGCGATCGAGGCTTTGGTTGGAAGGTGCCAGGGCCGCGGGCGTGCGCAGGTTGTTGCGTTATCTGGGCAAGCGCGGAACCGACGTGGCCGTGGTCTTCGGCCCTACGCCGGAGTCCTGTGAACAGGCGGTTGTTCACCTGCGAAACGGTGCGCCGGAAGTACCCATATTTTTATTTTCGACGGCCCCGCCGCACCCCGATACCGCGGCCCTGTGCGAGCGGGTTTGCGTCCGCTCCAGTTCGCTGGCGCTGCTGCTGGATGCGGAGCGAACGCTGTGGCGTCGCTGGGTGACCATCGGCGTTGGCGTGTGGAGCGGGGCGCGCCGGCAACGGCTCCTGAAGTGGGCGCCGTTTCTGATTCCTCCCTTCCGGGTGCTGCTGCTGAATGGCAACGGCGATTTTCTGCCGGGTACGCCGCGGCCCGTCCTGGTGCATGGCCGCAGGATGCTGCACGACCGTGTTTGCTCGCTGTGGCACGGCGTGCGCGAATCGGCGCATTCGGCGGCCGATGGTGCGCGCGGCATCTGGGGCAGAGCCATTCACCTCGCCCTGCTGGCCGTGGCCGGCGTGTTGCGCGCCGCCGGCTATCCGCACCGGCGCTGGTTCCCCCGTATGCACGGCGAAGGAGTTTTGCATCTATCGCCGGAACACTCGTCCGCCACGGGGGTCGCGGTGTTCGCGCAGACCGGCGAGCATTGGGACGGTGCTGCCCTGGAGCGGTTCGCGCGCTCCACCGGCGCACGCTGGATCCTCTGGCAGCGGCGAGACCGCACAGCCGGATCGCCGGGAGATTTGATCGCGCCCTTCCTCGACCCGAAGGCGTTCGCCGTCTCCCGCCAGCCCGGTTTCCGCGCCTGGAAGCCGGCCCTGCTGGTTACCGCGCCGTTCCGCACCCTGCAACCCGGAGAGGCGTCGCAGGTGCTAGCGCCGATTGCGCCGTCGATTCTGGTGGACCGCCGGAAACTGCTGGCCCTCGGGATTCCGCGATGCCGCCTGGCGGAGACCGCGTGGATGCTCTGTTTCTGGAAGGCGGCCTCCGCCGGTTGGCGGTCGTTCAGCGTTGGCCAGGAACAACCGCTGGCCGAAGAGCCGGACTTTCCCGTGCAGGAGACCGAATTCCTGTTTCGCCTCCTGGCCGACCGCACGCTGCGCAGCCTGGGGCCCGCGGAACCGGAACTGGCGCGCGGCAGCGTGGCGTTCGCGCCCTCTTTACGGCCGGCGCCCCTGGGAGAGGCCGGCCGGCTCAAGGTGCTGTTGGTTACTCCGTTTCTGCCGTTTCCGCTTTCGCATGGCGGCGCCGTGCGCATCTACAATCTTTGCCGCGCGCTGGCCGGCCGCGTAGACTTCGTGCTCATTACGCTCCGCGAGAAGGGCGAAGTGGTGGACTATCCTCGTTTGCGGGAAATCTTCCGCGAAGTCTACGTGGTGGATATCGACGAGCGCGCTTCCGGCGACGCGGACTTGCCGGAGCAGGTGCGGCGCACCCAGTCGCAGCCCCTGCGCGCCTTGATCGCCGGGGTGTCCCGCCGCTGGAATCCGGACGTGCTCCAGATCGAATATACCCACATGGCGCACTTCCGCGAGAGTGCTCCGGAGGTGCCGGCCATCCTGGTGGAACATGACCTGACTTTCAGCCTGTATCGCCAGTTGGCGCAAGAGCGGCCCAGCCAGCAGGCGCATCGCGAATTCCACCGCTGGCTGAAGTTCGAGCGCCGCTGGCTGGCCGATTACGACGGCGTCTGGACAGTCTCTCCCGCCGATTGCCGCGACGCCATGACCGAAGGCTGCCGGTCGCGGGCTACCACCTTCCTCGTGCCCAACGGAGTGGATGTGCGGCGCTATGTGCCGTGCGCGGAGCCGGCCGCCGCACCGGAGATTCTGTATGTCGGAAGTTTCCGCCATCTGCCCAACGTGCTCGGTTTCGACAACCTCTGCCGCGAAGTGATGCCGCGCGTTTGGAGCAGGCTCCCCGCGGCGCGCCTGCGAGTGGTGGCGGGCAAGGATTTCGAGCGCTACTGGAGCGGAACCTCCGATCCTCGGATTGAGTTGCACGGGTTCGTGGAAAATTTGCGGCCGCTCTATGCCAGAGCTCTGGTGGCGGTGGCTCCGCTGGGTTCTTCGGCCGGCACCAATATCAAGGTCTTGGAAGCTATGGCTTGTGGCAAGGCGGTAGTTTCGACACCGGCGGGATGCGCCGGGCTGGGTTTGCGCGATGGAGTGGATGGGCTGATCCGCACGGATTGGGACGAGTTCGCGGCGGCGCTGTGCGGACTGCTGGTCTGCCCGGAAGAGCGCGCGCGGATAGGCGAGCACGCCCGCCAGACGGCCGAGGCCCGTTTCAGTTGGGACGCTATTGCGGAGGACGCCTACCGGAGCTATCTGGCGATGGCGGATCGGGGCGGCGCGGCCACCGCCGTGGGCCGCGCGGCTGTGGGGTAGTAGCCGCCCGCCGCCCGCGGCCTTAAAATAGCCATTAAGGGCCTGGTACCAGGCGGGACTCCTAGTGCATCTAACATATATGAACGCGGCGCAGTCAATCGGAGCAGTCTGGCTCGGCGTAGTGGGGTGCGCGTTGTCCGCGCACGCTCAGACGGCGATGGTCAGGGATCCGTTGGATCGGTTCAGCGAGTCCGTGCAGGCGCTGTCGGCCCGCGTGGCGCCAAGCGTGGTGCAGATCTCGGTGACGCGATTCAGCCCGCAGACCGACAGCGGAGATGGCCGGACGGGTGTGGTGTTCGGCCGGCAACTGAGCTTGGGCTCGGGTGTCATCATAGACCCGGCGGGCTACATTGTCACCAACGCCCACGTGGTCGCCGACGCGCAGCGCATTCGCGTCACCCTGCTCGGACAGCGTGACGCCGGCAAAAGCAAGCCGGACGAAACCATCAACCGGGCCTTGGCCCAACCCTTCGCGCCGGCCGTGGACGCCATGCTGGTGGGTGTGTTCAAGGAAATGGACGTGGCCCTGATCAAGATACCCGGGAAGGGCTTGCCGGCCCTGCCGTTCGCCGATTATCAGAAACTGCGGCAAGGGCAGGTGGTCTTCGCGTTCGGATCCCGCGAGGGCTTGAGCAACTCGGTCAGCATGGGAGTAGTCAGTTCGGTGGCGCGGCAGCCCGAGGCGGACAGTCCGTTCATCTACATTCAGACCGATGCCTCCATCAATCCCGGTGACAGCGGCGGGCCCCTGGTCAACACGGCCGGCGAGGTGGTGGGGCTGGATACCTTCATCCTGACGCAATCCGGCGGCAGCGAGGGAATCGGCTTCGCCATCCCCAGCCCCATGATTGAATTCGTGGCCGGGCAGTTGCGCAAGTACGGCCATGTTCACCGGCAACTGATCGGTGTGGGCGTGCAGACTCTGACCCCCACTCTGGCGGCGGCCCTGAATCTACCGGGGCGAACCAATGGCGTCATCATTTCGGATGTGAAGCCTAAGGGTCCGGCGGAAGCGGCGGGAGTCAAGCTGAATGACATCGCCGTGACGATCGACGGGCGGCCGGTGGCGAATCTGCCCATGTTTACGACGGCGCTGCTGATGCACCCGGGCGGCACGCCGGTCAAACTGGAACTGCTGCGCGGCGGCGATACGGTGACGGTGGACGTTCAGGGAGAACAGGAATCGCACGGTTCCGACGGGATGGCCGGCCTGATCGATCCGGAAAAGAATCGCATTCCGCGTCTGGGCATCATCGGCCTTGGGATCGATAAAGACACGGCGGCGATGTTCCCCGACCTGCGCGGCGCCTATGGCGTGGTAGTCGCGGCCAAATCGCCGGGAGCCACGACGATTCCGACGAGCCTGGAAGTCGGCGACGTGATTCACGAGATCAACGGTAGTGTGGTCGAAGGAGTCGAGGGCTTGCGCGCGGCGATCGATAAGATGAAGCCAGGGGATGCCGTGGCTCTGTTTGTCGAACGCGACGCCAAGCTGCTCTACATTTCATTCGAAGTGCAGTGAGACTCCGCCGGTAGCCGAGCCTGCCTGCCGCGACATCTGAGCTGTGTTATCAAACTTACAAATTGGTGCGATGGACTCCCAAAAGCAATTTCCCCCCGAAGTGCTCGGCGTATACTTTTTTGGAGGAGGGGCTGTTGACGCACACGAGACGAACGAAGACGGAACTTTCGCTTTTCTTATTTCTGGGTGCCGCGCTCTCCGTGTCAACTACCCGGGCAAGCGTCATGGCTGTCGCGCCGGGCGCCTTTCCGGCAAGTGCCGCGCCGATTACGTTTACCGGCTTGGCCAGCGGCGTAGAGGTGAACGGCCTATCGGCCGGCGGTGTCCTGTTCAGCTACAGCTTGGGAAACGGAAATGTGGTCATTGACGGCGGTCCCGGAGTCACCAACAACCTCAATCCTCCCAACGTGGTGTCGGCCGGGGACAATAGTGGAATCCTGACACTCGCTCTCCCCAGCCTGGAGACCATGTTTGGATATGGCTATGCCATCCTCGATACCAACACGGTTACAGACGCGACAACAATTACTCTCTTCAATGGCGCCACCAACGTCGGCACGCTCTCCTATAATGGCTCGCCGGACCCGAGCTTTGCCGGTGGTTTCGCGGGAATTCAAAGCACGGTACCGTTTGACAGCGTCCAATTGACGTTCGACTCAGTCGACGCGCCCGCTTTCGCTCTGGACAATGTTGTGTTTGCCTCCGTTCCTGAACCGTCGGCGATACTGCTTGTGCTAACAGGAGCCGCCGCACTCTTTTGGCTGAGACGGCCCAAGAACTCGCACTGTTGATTCCTCGTCAGCGTGATTGGTTCGGGAAAAAGGTCGGCCCGAAGGGCCGCACCATTCCCCACCCCCAACCCCCATCCCTAACCCCCATTCGACCGCCAGGTTTCCCACCCCATTCCACCACGAACGTCGTTCGTGGCCCAGGGCTCCGTGCTTTCTCCGCGTTCTTCGTGCCTCCGTGATGAAGAACCCTCCCTCACCCGCTACACTGAAAACGGATGGAAAAAACCGAATCTCGGAGCTTCGCCATTGTGGGCGGAGGCATCGTGGGCCTGGCCACTGCCTACAAATTGTCGGAACGATTCCCCGGCGCGCGTATCGCGTTATTGGAAAAAGAGAGCGGCGTGGGCCGCCACCAGACCGGCCACAACAGCGGCGTGCTCCACTGCGGCCTTTATTACAAGCCCGGCTCGGTGAAAGCGAAACTGGCCGTTTCCGGTATCCGCCAGATGGTCGCCTTCTGCCAGGAAAACGCCATCCCGCACGAGATCTGCGGCAAACTTGTGGTCGCTACCGGCGAAATCGAAGTCGAACGTCTGCGCGCCCTCCAGGAGCGCGGCACTGCCAACGGACTGGAAGGCCTGCGCTGGCTCCAGCGCGAGGAGATGCGCGAGATCGAACCGCACGTGGGCGGCGTGGCCGCGCTCCGCGTGCCGCAGGAAGGCATTGTGGATTACGCCCGCGTGTGCGAAACGCTCGTCTCCAAACTCGCGGCCCGCGGTGTGCGCGTAGTCACCAGCGCGCGCGCCGACCGCATGGTGCCGCGCGGCAGCGGCTGGACCATCGAAACTACAGCCGGAGAATTCACCGCGGACTTCCTCATCAACTGCGCCGGTCTCCACTGCGACCGCGTAGCCGAACACGCCGGTGAAAAGCGCGAAGTGCGCATTCTCCCCTTCCGCGGAGAATATTACAAGATCCGCCCCGAACGCCGGCAGTTGGTGCGGCACCTGATTTACCCCGTGCCCGATCCCAGCTTTCCGTTTCTCGGCGTCCACTTCACGCGGCTGATCCACGGCGGCATCGAAGCCGGTCCGAACGCCGTCCTGGCCTTCAAGCGCGAGGGATATAAAAAGACCGATTTCAGCGCGCCGGACCTCTGGGACGCCCTGACCTACGGCGGCTTCTGGCGCTTCCTCCGCCGCTATCCTTCCATGGCCTGGTATGAGCTGCGCCGCAGCTTCAGCCGCCAACTGTTCTGCCGCAGCCTGCAGCGCCTGGTGCCCGAAATTCAGCCCGCCGACCTGGATACCGGAGGCTCCGGCGTGCGCGCCCAAGCCATCTCCCCGGAAGGCGACATCATCCAGGACTTCCGCTTCATCGCGCGCCCCAATGCCCTGCACGTGCTCAATGCCCCGAGTCCCGCCGCGACCGCGTCGCTGGCCATCGGCGCCCACATCTGCGGCATGATTCCATAAATTATTCCGGAACTTTGAGCGGTTTCGCGGGCAATAGCGTCGAACTGCACATGAGCGACCTGGTGGAACGGTTCCGCGAAGGCGACCGTGAAGCGTTTGCAGCGCTTTACCGGCAGCATTTTCCGGCCGTGTTCCGCTTCGCTCTCTATATGACGGGAGATCCTGTGCGCGCCGGTGAAATTACCCAGGACGCTTTTGTATGGCTGGTCCGCCATCCCCGCGAGTATGACCCGGCGCGGGGTGACCTCGGAGCGTTTCTGGGCGGTGTAGCCCGTAAGATGCTTCACCGCCAGGAACGCATCGACCGGCGCTGGCTCCCCCTCGACGAATCCGCCGGTGACGGTACCGATTTCGCCGCCCGCCTCGAGCGCGACCAGGATGCCGCCGAATTGCGGCGGGCCATCGCCACCCTGCCGGAGCGGTATCGCGAGGCATTGGTGCTGTGCGACCTGCAAGGCAAGAGCTATGAAGCAGCAGCCGCGGCCCTGGGCTGCGCCAACGGGACGGTGAAGAGCCGCCTGCATCGCGCGCGGGCATTGCTGGCATGCAAATTTCAAAGACGGAGAGAAGGCCAGAAGTGCGTATGACGTGTCGAGAATATCGCGAGGATTTGGTGGAATGGACGCGCGGCTATGAACCGGTCCGCGCGTTGCAGGTCCACGTCGCGGAGTGCGCCGGGTGCGCGCGATTCCTGGAAGAGCAGCGCGCCTTGAGTGCCGTGCTCCAGCGTCTGGCGGCAGAGGAGATCCCTTCAGCCGGAGAGATCGGCGAGCGCGTGATGGCGGAGTTTGACCGCGGCGTTCGCACCTCAAGGCTTCGTGTGTTGGGCTGGTTCGCCGCCGGAGCGGTGGCGGCGGCGGCCTGCCTGGCGTTGCTGGTTACGCCTCACCGGCCGGCTCCACCGGAAGTCTCGCCATTTATTCCCATTCCGTACACCATCCCGTTGGCGCCGGAAGAGCGCGCCACCGTCGTGCGCATGGATATTCCGGTCTCCGCCCTGATCGCCGCCGGATTCCAGATCTCGGCCACGGACCCCGGCGCCACCGTACAAGCCGACGTGCTCGTGAGCCAGGACGGGCGCGCTCGCGCCATTCGTCCCATTTCGATTCTTAGTTCCAATTAAGGAGGATCCCTCGTATGAACCTATTCGCCATCGCAACAGGTCTTTCCCTCGCAGCCACGGCGCTGATGGGGCAAGGCTTAGACTTACAACTCCCTACGCTCGACTTCCAGGCCGCCACCACCATGGGTGGACCCATCATCGTGAATCCGATCGGCGGCCGCGGCGGCGCACTCGTCACAGGCAGTCCCATGTCCGCCACGGAGGTCAACAAAACCGTGCAGTCGCTCAGCGACGGCACAGAGATCCAGAACGTGCATACCACCGTCTTCTACCGCGACAGCTTGGGCCGCACCCGCACCGAACCGGAGAAAGGCCAGATCCTCATTATGGATCCGGTAGCCGGCGTACGGATTACTCTCAATCCATCCGCCAAAACGGCGACGCGGACGCAGGCGCCGATGCTGGCGGGCGGCCGTGCGGGTGCCCTCACGATAACGGCCGACGGTGAAATGATGGCGACGCAGCTTAAGCTGCAAGCCGAGGCGGCGATGTTAGATCAACAGAAGGTGGTATCTCAGACCCGCACGTCTACTCAGTCCAAAAACCAAGCCATCGAAGACCTCGGATTTCAGATGCAGAATGGCGTCATGGCCCAGGGCACCCGCTCCACCCTGACCATTCCGCAGGGCCAGATCGGCAACAGCCGCGATATCCACGTGGTCAATGAGCGCTGGTATTCGAAAGACCTCCAGATGATCGTCAAGAGTGTCAACTCCGACCCGCGCTTCGGCGTAACCACCTTCGAGCTCACCAACCTATCGCAGAACGCGCCGGACCCCACGCTCTTCCAGGTCCCCACCGGCTATACCCTCACCGAAGGCGGCCGTGGCGCCCGCGGCGGCGCCGGCCGGTAGCGCTTTGCATCCTCGCGTACGGTGGCTGGCCCCTCGCCGTGACCGCAGCGGCGGCAGGCCAGCCGCCAAACCCGCAACCCCCAACCGGGTGACTCCGTTTCGATATTTCTTTTTCACTTCCAATCAATCACTTACCCAAGTCTGCGCCTGGAATCGATAACTCCGCATGATGCAATGAAACTGGAGATAGATCCATGCAAGATCAACCTACGGAACCAAAACCGCGCGACCCGCGCGCCTTGAACGCTTACCGGCACAACCTCACCGGCCAGGTCCTCATCCTCACTCCCGAGGACGAGGCAGCCTACAAGGCCCACTGCCAAACCATCCACCAAACCCTCGCCCCCATCGGCGGCATGGAAATCGAACTCGCCCAGGAGATCGCCGACGACCGCTGGCGTCTGAAGCTCGCCGCCGCGCTCGACAACAACATCTACTCCCTCGGACTCACCCAGCCCGATA
>JARLGM010000164.1 GCA_031292755.1 Candidatus Sulfopaludibacter sp. | reverse complement strand
TGGCAGGAGGCGCACGTGCATAAATATCCAATCATCTTGAGCAAGTCCATGATGCCCGGATTGCTGGGCATCCTGTTGGTAGCGGGGGCTGCCCAGCCCGCGTGGTGCCAGACGCCGGCAGCTCCGGCGCCGGCCACTGCCGCGCCCGCGCCTAAGGAAAAAAAGGTAAAGGATGTCGCCGAGTACGACATTTTCAATAACGTCCTGAAGGATCAGAACAGCAACAATCCGCAAAAGGCGCTTCAGGATCTGGACACGTGGACCCAGAAGTATCCGGATTCGGACTGGAAGGATCAGCGGCTCTACATGTACATGCAGGAGTATGCCAAGCTGAATCCTCCCAATGCGCAAAAAGTGCTGGACTACGGCGCGCAGGTAATGAGCAAGGGGCTGACGAACGTTTTCGACGATCCCAAAGAAGCGCCGCGGCAGATTCTCAACTGCCTGTTTCTGATCACGGTGAACGCGGCTGCGCTGACCGATCCCACTCCCGAGCAGATCGCTATGGGCAAGAAAGCCGCGCAGCAGTTGAAGGAAGAATCCAAGGCCTTCTTTGTGGCCGCGAACAAGCCGGCCGCCACGCCCGACGCCGCCTGGCAGCAGGCGCGGATGCAACTCGACAGCGCCGCCGATCACACCCTGCTCTACCTGGAGGTGCTGCCGGCCAATCAGGCAAAGGCCAAGGGCGATTGCGCCGCGGCGGAACCAATGTACATCAAAGCGCTGCAGGATCGGCCGGACAGCGCGTATATCGCCTATCAGCTTGCCAACAACATGATCTGCCTGCAAAAGACACAGCCCGAGATGGCCTCTTCGGCGATCTACGAATTCCAGCGGGCGGCGGCCATCGATCCCACCTTGGGAGATCCGAAGGTGGATCCCAAGCAACTGCAAACCTACGCTGACAATCTGTACACCCGCATTCACGGCAGCGACGAGGGTCTGGCCGAACTGAAGCAGATGGCCAAGAATAACCCTCTGCCGCCGGCCGATTTCAAAGTCAAGACTAAGGAAGAAGTGCAGGCGGAGAAGGACGCCGAATTTGCCAAGAGCAATCCCAAGCTGGCGCTGTGGATGCAAATCAAAGGAGCGCTGGCGGCGGCGGATGGCGATCAATATTTCACCAGCACGTTGAAGGATTCGGCGGTGCCGCAGCTTCGCGGCGTGGTGGTGGAGGGCAAGCCGGAATGCCGGTCCAAGGAACTCCTGGTGGCTGTCCCGGGACCGGGGCAGACAGCGCCCACCACGGCCGAGATCGCGCTCAAGCTGGATACGGCCCTGACCGGCAAACCCGAGCCGGGCAGCGAGGTATTGTTCGAAGGCGTTCCCACGGCGTTCACCAAGGCTCCCTTCCTGCTCACCATGGATGCGGAAAAGGCTAAGGTAGAAGTGAAAACGACGCCCTGTGCGGCGGCTCCTCCGCGCACTAAAAAGAAGTAGTAATGCGGTACTGGAGAGGCTGGCGGTTGCAAGGGAAAAGTGGTTCCGGTATATTACCGAAGTGTCCCACCATTCAAAAAGCCGAGACAGGCAGGAGAAGCGCGTGTACAAATTTCTAAGATTCATGAGCGGGGCGGCGGCTATCGCCGTATTGAGCGCGGTCATACTGACCGGGACGGTTCAGTCCGCCCGCGCCCAGGATGCAGGCGGAAAGAAGTGGAAGGACACCGACGAATACAACATGTTCAACGCCGCTGCTCAGAAAGTGGCCGCGAATCCCGCAGGGGCGATTACGGACTTAGACGCGTGGAAAGCCAAGTACCCAACATCGGACTATAAGGACGATGGCGCCGTTCTCTACATGCAGGCATACGTGGGGGCCAAACAGCCCGCAAAGGCCATTGACGTATCCGCGGACATGGTGAATCGCGGCGTCGATACCGCGTTCCCGGATCCGAAAAGCGGACCGCAGAATGCCATCAAGGTTCTGTATTTCGCTTCCCTTGCCATCGCGCAAATACCCAATCCGACACCGGATGAACTGGCCACCGCCACCAAGGCTGCCCACGCTTTAGCGGAATACAACCGGAAACCCGACGGCACGCCGGACGCTGCCTGGAACCAGGCCCGGGAGCAACTGCAGCCGATCGCCAAGACAGCCCAGCTGTATATCGCGATGCTGCCAGGGAACCAGGCGTACGACAAGAAGGATTGGGCCGGCTGCGAGGCGGCATATACCAAGGCGCTGTCGGAGTACCCGCAAAACGCGTTCATCGCCTTCCGTGTCGGCGCGTGCATGCGCAGTCAGGTTGCCGAGAAACCGGAGAAGCGCTCTTCCGCAGTCTACGAATTTCTGCGCGCCGCCACTCTGGATGCAACCCTCGGCGGCAGCGCGAATGCCGACCAGATCAAAAAGTATGCCGACAATTCCTATATCACGATGCACGGCAGCGATGAAGGTCTGGCGGCACTAAAGGAAGCGGCAAAGGCCAGCCCGCTACCTCCGGACGGCTTCAAGATCAAAACCGCCACGGAAATCTCCGAAGAGAAGCAGGCCGAGTTTGAAAAGAGCAACCCGCAGCTTGCGCTGTGGATGAAGATCAAGGGCGCGCTGGCCGATACCAACGGCGAACAGTATTTCGACGGGCAGTTAAAGGATTCCCAGGTGCCGCAACTCCGGGGCACGCTGGTGGATGCCAAGCCGGCCTGCCGTCCGAAAGAGCTGATTGTGGCGGTCCCCCTGCCCGGTAATACTCCCACGCCGGAGATCACCCTGAAACTGGAAGTTGCTCTCACCGGTAAGCCGGACCTGAACCAGGAGTTTCACTGGGAAGGTGTTCCCACGGCGTTCACCAAGGATCCGTTCATGCTGACCATGGATACGGCCAAGGACAAGGTGGAGGGTCTGAAGACCACGCCATGCACTCCTCCAGTCACCAAAAGGCCGGTCCCCAAGAAGAAGTAATCGCTCCAGAAATAAGACCGGGCAAACTGAGGCTAATGCGGCGGTTTGCCCGTCCCCCCTGCCTCCCTATCGTCACCCGGAACACCGCCCGCCAAAGTCAGTTACAATAAGATCAGTGTCTGGGTATTTCAACGGATATGCCACTTTACGATTACAAGTGTCACCGGTGCGGTAAGACTTTCGAAGTTCGCCAGCGGTTTGCCGACGAAACGCTGAAAGTGCATGACGAGTGCGGTGGCGAGTTGGAACGATTGATTTCGGTGCCGGCGCTCCAGTTCAAAGGTACCGGCTGGTATGTGACCGATTACGGCAAGGGCGGGAACTCGGCCGCCAAGCACGGATCCAACGGGAAATCGGACTCCCAGTCCGAATCCAAGGGCGAATCCAAGGGCGAAGCCAAGTCCGAGTCGAAGACCGAGAGTAAGCCGGCGCCGGCAGCGCCGGCAGCGGACAAGTAGCCGGCCGCTCCGCCTGTTTACACCGCGACTTCCCGGGTTTTCAGAGTCTCCCTCCGATAGCCGTCGGCCCAGCGTTGCAGCATGGAATCCGTGCGCGTCGGCACGGCGGCCTGAAAGACTCTCGCCTGGGTTCGAAACTCGTATTTGTCGATTGTGCAGACTGTCTTCCGGGGGCCGGAGCGAAGCACTCTACCGAATACGATCAAGCGCATCCCGCAGTTCTCATCCAGTAGCACCGGCCAACTGATGGAGAGTTCGATGAAAGCGCCGGGCTTGACCGTCTGGTCGATGTCAAACGCCAGGCCGGAACTGCTGATATCGACAGTTTTGCCGACTCCCGCCGCGACGATGGTATCGTCGTCCAGAACCTTGTACCGCAATTCGCGATGGATGGGGAATCGTGCCTTCGTTCTACGTTCGAGTTTTTCGCTGGGCCTTACCATTGCCGGATCCTCCGAAAGATCTCGCCGATCCTGAAGGCATTCTGGTCGCCATGCGGCAGCTCTAATGTTATCTATAATTTGCAGCACGCTTTGCAGTCGGTTGCCTACTTTGTGGACAGCCTCCTCCGCTGGCGCTGTACAGGATGTTGACATGCATCCTCGAACTGTGGAAGCGGATGAGCATGATAGCCTGAAAGTGACCCCGATGAAAAGACTCCTGTTGTGTGTTCTGGCGGCCACGATCCTGGCAGCGGCGCCCAAGAAGCCCAAACTGATTGTCGCCGTGGTGTTCGACCAATTCCGCTACGATTACCTGGAACGTTTCCGCGGCGATTACCACGGCGGTTTTGACCGGCTGCTGACGCAAGGCGCGGTGTTCACCAGCGCTCATTACCAGCACTTTCCCACGGTGACCGCGATCGGCCACAGCACCTTTCTATCCGGCGCTCTGCCTTCGGTGAGCGGCATCATCGGCAACGAGTGGTATGACCGCGACGCTGCCGCACTGGTCACCAGCGTTTCGGATTCCCAGACGAAGCTGGTGGGCGGACCGGCCGGTGCGGGCTCTTCCCCGCGCCGGTTTCTGGTGGACACGGTGGGCGACGAACTGAAAATGGCCGGCGGCGGCAAATCCCGCGTGATCGGAATCTCGTTGAAGGACCGGGCGGCCATTCTGCCGGCGGGCCACATGGCCGATGGCGCCTTCTGGTTGGACAATTCCACCGGCCGCTTCGTCAGCAGCACCTACTACTTCGAAGACGTCCCTGGGTGGGTGAAGAGCTTCAACGACGCTCACCCCGCCGACGGTTACGCCAGGGCGAAGTGGCTGGATCACACCATGCCCGCGGACCCATCGAAGTTGTACCCCGCGCTGGCCGCCAGCCCCTACGGCAATGAGATGGTCGAGGCCTTCGCGGAGCGGGCCCTGGAAAGTGAACAGTTGGGAACGCATGAGGAGACCGACCTCCTGACCGTCAGCTTCTCTTCCAACGACTACATCGGCCACAGCTACGGGCCCGACTCCCCGGAGGTGCGCGACATCTCCCTTCGTTCCGACGTCCTGCTGGGGAAACTCCTGCAAGCCGTGGACCGCCAGGTGGGACTCGACCGTGTGCTTGTGGTGATGACGGCCGATCACGGCGTCGCGCCGGTTCCCGAAGTGAATGCGGCGCGCCACATGCCGGGCGGACGCATGCCCCCGGGGATCGTGGCCGGCACGGTCCAGAAGGCCCTGCGGGCCAGGTACGGCAATTTCGATTGGATCTCCAATACGCAGGACCATTCGGTCTATCTGAACTGGGAACTCATCGCCGCGAAGAAACTCGATCTGGCGGAGGTCACGCGAACAGCGGCGCAAGCCGTCGCGGGGATTCCGCACGTTCTGCGCGCGTTCACGCGGGAGCAGTTGATGAACGGCACGGTATTACCGGATACTTCCGGCCGCGACGTGCTGAACGGCTACTACGCTCCGCGCGGCGCGGATGTCGAATTCCTGCTGGAACCGTATTGGATCGTCGGAACTGCCAAGGCCACTCACAGCAGCACGTTCGATTACGATACGCATGTTCCGGTGGTGTTCCTGGGCGCGGGAATCCGGCCGGGGCGCTACGACGAATCGATCGTGGTCAACGACATCGCGCCCACGCTGGCGAATATTCTGCATGTCGAAACGCCCAGCGGGTCGGTGGGGCGCGTGCTCTCCGAAATGTTCCAATAACGGGCGTGCTAGGCTGGTGAAGGATGTCTTCGGTTTCCGCGTTTGAGGAGCGCGAGAAACAGTCCGCCGCGCTGACCTCGCTCCTCGCCGCCGTCGGGCTCACGGCATTCAAAATCATAATCGGGGTGCTGACCGGCAGCCTGGGAATTCTCGCGGAAGCCGCGCACTCCGGCTTGGACCTGGTGGCCGCCGGCTTGACGCTGGTGGCGGTGCGCATCTCCGGCCGCCCGGCCGACAGCTCACACCTGTATGGCCACGGCAAGATCGAAAATCTGTCGGCCCTGGGCGAGACTCTGCTGCTGCTGGTCACCTGCTGCTGGATCGTGTGGGAAGCCTTGCACCGCCTGCTGCTGCATCCTGTGGAGATCCGGGTGACCGCATGGTCCTTTGCCGTGATGTTGACCTCCATCGCCATCGATGTGTCACGAACGCGGGTGCTGGCGCGGACGGCGAAAAAATACAACAGCCAGGCGCTCGAGGCGGATGCCCTGCACTTCCAGACGGACGTGTGGAGTTCCGCCGTCGTGGTGCTGGGGCTGATCGCGGTGAAGACCGGCGAATGGTATCCGCGGCTAGCCTTCCTCAGCGGCGCCGACGCGGTTGCCGCCCTGGGCGTGTCGGTCCTGGTGGTATGGGTGAGCGCGCAGTTGGGCCGCCGCACCATCGATGCCCTGATGGACCGCGCTCCGGAGGGTATGGAGGAGCGCATCCTCACCGCGGTAGAGGCTGTGCCGGGAGTCCGCAACTGCCATAACCTGAGAATGCGCTACTCCGGCCCGGTGCTCTTCATCGATCTGCACGTCCTGGTGGATGGCGCGCAATCGCTCACCGAGGCGCACAGGTTGACCGAGATCGTGGAACAGGCGATTCAGCAACTCGCGCCTCAGGCCGACGTCACGGTGCACGCCGAACCTTACTGATTCGCCACTGCGCCGCGTCCAGTTCCTCTCAGCGAGCACCGGAGTCAGCCGCGGTAAGGGCGGCGGTGTCGGCCGGCTTGCGATAATCGCTCAGCCGGGTTTCAACTTCCAATTGGATGCCCTTCACCAGGGCAATGCGCGCGGACGCTTTGTACCAGATGCGCTTGGGCGCCCAGACGTTCTCGGCGACGCGCATCTGCTCGGCGGTGTACCGGGTGCCTTTGGCAACGCGCAGGACGAAGCCTGCGATGGAGATGGTGTCCAGGGTTTCGGCGTCCACCTTGACCCACTGCCCTTCGGCCTTATCGATCCAGAGGCGCGCCTTGACTTTGGGGAAGTAGGAGGCCAACAGGGACTTGGGATGGTAGCCGGGCTTGGGGCGCGCGTCGATCACGTAGACCGTGCGCCCGTCGATGATGGTTTCCCCGGCGGGAGTGAAGTTGAAGGCGTCGGGCAGCTCCTTCAACGGCTCGTGGGTACGCTGCTGCTGCCGCTGTTCCCATTCGGCGATGCGGCGCCGGCGCTCCTGCGGGGTTTCCTTGCGGCGCTGGTCGGCATTCCAGCGCAGCCGTTCCTGTTCGGAGGCTTGTTCCTCCGCGGAAAGCGGGACATCGTTGCGCGCCACCAGGCGGCGGTAAGCGGTGCCTTCCAGCGGAATGACATCCCAGGTGCGGACATCGTCGCGGCGAACCTTGCCGGAGCCATCGAATTCATGCCGCTCGCGCCGCTCCTGAAAGGTGTAGCCGCGGCCTAGTTCAATGTTTTTCGCGTCGAGTTCGACAGCCCGGCGGACGATCTCGCGAAGATCCTGCGCGGGCAGGAGCGAAGCAAAAAGCGAGATGGCCAGAGCCAAGCGCACGATACTACTACGTTACCAGCTTCTCGAAGCGGGAACCCGGGCGGACGATGGTCTGCTTCCGCTCCGGACCTGTGGAAACGCAGCCGGCTTCGACTCCCGTGCGGCTTTCGAGGAACGCCAGGTAGTCCTTGGCTTTGGCCGGAAGAGCGTCGAACGTATCGATTCCGAACGTGGAGGATTGCCAGCCGGGCAGGCATTCGAAAACCGGTTCCACCTTTTCGATTTCGGCGACCGTGGGCGGCATCTCGCAGATCTCACGGCCGGCGATCCGGTAGCCCACGCACACCGGAATGGTGGCGAAAGTATCCAGCACGTCCAACTTGGTGATGACGATGCTGTCGAAGCCGTTGATCGCGGCGGTGTAGCGTAACAGCGGCGCGTCGAACCAGCCGCAGCGGCGGGGACGGCCGGTGACCGCGCCGAATTCCTTGCCGCGCGCGCGGATTTCGTCGCCCGCGCCGTCCAGCGCTTCCGTGGGAAACGGGCCGCCTCCCACGCGCGTGATGTAAGCCTTGGAGACGCCGATGACGCCGTGTATCCGGGTAGGCGGCACGCCCGTGCCGGTGCAGGCGCCGCCCGCCGATGCGCTCGACGAGGTGACGAAGGGATAAGTGCCGTGATCGATATCCAGCATGGTTCCCTGCGCGCCTTCGAACATGATGGTCTTGCCCGCGGCGATGGCCTGGTTCAGCAATAATGCGGTGTCCCGCACCATGGGGCGGATGCGATCGGCAAAACCTTCGTACTGGTCGCGAATGGCGGGCAGGTCGAGTTCTTCATAGATGCCCAGCGCCTTCGCGATGACCGCCTTTTCCTCCATGACCGAATCGAACTGCGGCCGGAAAATATCGGGATTCATCAGATCGGCGATGCGGATGCCGCGGCGGGCAATCTTGTCCTCGTAGCACGGCCCGATGCCGCGCGATGTAGTGCCGATGGAGACCCGGCCGGGCCGCCCTTCGCTCATGCGCTCCATCATGCGGTGCGACGGGAACAGCACGTGCGCCCGGTTGCTGATGGCAAGACTGCGGGTCACTTCGACTCCGGCGGATTCCAGCGCTTCGATCTCGGCAAGCAGCGCCGCCGGATCGAGGACCAGGCCGTTGCCGATCACGGCCTGTTTGCCCGGGCGCAGGATGCCGCTCGGAATCAGTTTCAAAATGAATTTCTTTTCGCCGATAAAAACGGTGTGCCCGGCGTTATGTCCGCCCTGATAGCGCGCGACGATATCGAACCGGTCCGAGAAGAGGTCGACGATCTTCCCCTTGCCCTCGTCTCCCCACTGGGAGCCTAGAATAATTACGTTCCCCATTTTGTCCAAACCTATCTATTTTACCGTATCCGGCGTATGAACTTCTCTGAAAAACCGATGAAGATATCCGGACTCGTTCGTCCGCAGAGGGTCTGGCCGTGATACGCTGACACTTTATGCAAATAACGGATGTCTACCTGGGCTTGGGCCAGGAAGCGTTTGGGCAACTCATCCGCGGCATTTCTATTGGGAAGCTGAAAACCTATCAGATTTACGAGGGATTCAAAGTGCGGGCTCACCTTTCCAAGGTGAACACGGAGTTACTGCGCAAATCCATTCCGAAGTTCTGGGCGCGAATCTCCGAACCGGACGAGGATTTTGCGAAAGACCTCGCCCAAGCGGTGCTGGTTTCGCACCTGGACATGATTACCGCCGTGCTGGATTTTCTTGGCGTTCCACACGAAAACGGGTTCTTCGCCAAGGATATGGATCCGAAACCATATTTCACCGAGGGATGGGAAGCGAGAGCGCACGAAAAGTTCCGGGAAGTATTTCCAGAGCCGATTCTCGTCTTTTACATCAATCATTTACGTTGGGAACTGCTGGGCGCAACCGAGTTGTACCGCCCGGCGTCCCCGAGCGCTGCCTGATTTCGGAGGGTGGCGTGCAGTATCAACGTGAGAACCATGACAGTTCCAGTCGGGTACAGGTGGTCAAGGGGTTTCAAACTGAGCCCAAATAAGCCGTCGAAGTCTTTAATTGGAAAGCAGATCGGCATGGCTTCCCAAGGGGCTTCCCGGAACCGGCGAGGGAACCGGAGGTGTCGTGATTTCAACCACGGGAAAACACCGATGGGGCATATGCCCCAAATTCCAGCCCACGCCTGGTGCACTCCCGTTCACGGACTGGCTTGGTTACCCACATACACGAGGTGCCTGACATGAATCATTGCGATTTCCATTATTCTCATCTGCTGCCAAAGAAGCCCGGCATTCTCCCGCTCGAGGAGACTATGACCAAGCAGTGCCGCCGGTGCGGCGCGGATTTCGTCACTCGTTCCAGAATCAGGAAGCGCTGCGACGCATGCCAGTCGGTCGTGTCGGCGGAGAAGCAGAAGAAAGCCAACGAACGGCTGAAAGCCCGTCGCGCCGCCCGGCGGATGTGTCTGCTGAAGGCCAGTTAAACGCTGGTTTCGCCAGTACGCAACCACCATTTCGCGGAACCTGCCGCTGCAAGACAGTCGCGGCTGCAATTGACTGCCATTCGTGTCGCTGACTCGCCGTGCGTTCGGAGAACAGTCGCGTACGGGGGAAACAGCGGTGACTCCGGTTTTCATAGGGAAATACCCCCATTTTAGATTGCGCCCCCCCACGTAATTTTAGATACAGAAATCACAATGTGAGGTTAAACTCTACACTGTAGATGCTAATACAGGACGAGAATACGATCCGGCTCCATGAAGTATGGAAAAACCGGCTGTCAGACGCACGGAGTGAGTATGACGCAAGTCCGTGTGCCGAGACCAAGAGACGATATTTGGAAATCCTGAGCTGCTTCTCGAAGATGATATTTACCGGAAGGGCCCCTGGTGATTTCGCTCTGCCCTCCACGCCGGCAACCGAGGCGTAAACCGTTAGCGTTTAGAGGTTAAGTTGCGAAAACCAAAGCCCCTTCCGCAGGGCCATCCAGCGAGTCCCTGCACCGGAAGGCTCATCGCTGCGGGATCCGTCTGCTGGCTTCGATCGAAGACGATGGTGAGGTGGCTGTGGCCGCCAAGGAGTACACCAATGCCCTTCAGCAGTTCCGCTTGGCGGCACTTACTGAGTTTCCCGCCGTCAGATTCCGAAAGTGAGCCTTACCTGGAAGCGCTGGCTGCCGGCCGCAGGCTCGAACAGATAGTAAGCGAGCGGGCCGGTTGCAAGCGTTGCTCCGAGATAGACCGGGACGAACTCCGGCCGTGCCATACCTGTTTGTCCGCGATCGATGAGGCGCAGCGGCGATACGACGAGGCAATGAAGCAGTTGCGCTTGGAATGACTGGCGGGGAAGTCAGCCGCGGTAATCCGGGAGAGCTTTCACGATGCGCGCGGTTTCGATGCTGACCCGGACCACCTGGCCAACCAGGCGGACGATGTAGCCGGGGTCGTCTTCGCGGTTGGGGTCGGACTCGCCTTTCACCTGGTATTGGTCGATGACCCACTCCAGGGCGGAGCGGGAGCCGAGACGGTAATCGAAGGTCTCGGGCGGAACGGCCGACAGGGTGAGCGATTCGTTTACCTTGAGGGACTGGCGGTCCGGGGTGAGCTTCATTTTGGCGATGTGCTCGGAATAGGGGACCTCGCGGTTCTCGATGAATTCGAGCGGCCAGGGATCGAGCGATTCATATTCGACGTGGAGGCGGGCGAGTTCGCGTCCCGCCGTGGCGAAGGGTGAGAAGTCTGGTGCGAAGGGGATGCGGGGCAGTTCGCGCTTGAGGTTGGCGGCGTAGCGCTCGCGATAGTCGGGGTGATGGAGGATGGCGTAGATGTAGTGGAAGACGTCTTCCTTGGCGATGGCGTCGTTGGAGTATTGCTGGCGGAATTGGGCGACGGCGGTGTCTTTGAGGTGGGAGAGGGGAAAGCACTTGGTGCCGCAACCGGCGCCTACCAGATGAAGGTCGGCCATAGCTCCGCCCATCAAGGTCATGAAGGGCTTTTCGGAAGCGACATCGGTGATACACATCACCGGGCCTGAGATTCTGGGCCACTGAAATGTCCGCTGATTTAGAACGCTGTCGAAGTACACCCAACGTGTGCTGTATGGCCGGTACAGAGTGGGACGGATCTTCGATTCCTCGAACGTAGCATACTGCCCGCGAGCCAAGCATTCCTTCAGGCGGCTGCTCCATTTTATTTGATCCGCAAAGTCAGCGCCTGCGTCGTGTTTGTGACGGTCAACCTCGGCATTATAAGCCTGAATAAATCTCCTAATTCGACGACGGAGCTTTGCGCTGTCGAAATCGTAGACGACCTCATCGCGGTTCGTGTTGAGGCCCAGGGTCCTAAGCGCAAAAATCTCGTCGATGTTGCAGAAAGACCGATACTCATCGGTATGCTCGGGGATGAACCAATTTTGCTCTGCATTCGGCGCTAACCTACGCCACGCAACGGCTGCGTGTTCGAGAAGTTCCAACTTCTGGCTCTTGCGCCACATCTCAGGCACTCGGAAATAGCGGAGGCTTGATGCGGAACCCTTCTTGCGGATCGCAAGGGTGATGCCCACACCAACCTGTATGCCGAACACGTTGTGGGTAGTCCCGGAAAGCTTGGGGTTGCGCCGAATGTTGCCGTGCAGGTCGATGTGGTCGATGCGATCAAAATCCAGCAGAAGGTGCTTGCGCATGCCGTCGAACGCGGTTTGATCCAGGAAGCCGTTGTTAGACACGAAGCATACGATCCCGTCGCGGCCATCGAGACGGTCGGTCGCCCAGCGGAAGAACTTCACGTACGCATCGTCGAGCTTGCTCTTGCTGCTGGCTTTCGAGTCCTTCGCGTACGTATCGTGAACCCTGCCGTCGACCACCTTGTATTTGCGTTTCTGGTTGTTGTCGTTCTCGCTTTTCTGGCCCACGTTATAGGGCGGTTATATTAGCGACGGCGCGTATGTGTATGATGCAGGTCCCGTATTTACGGGCATTCGCTGCACATGCATAGGGAAGATCGTATGCGTAGGTGAGGGGCGAACAACTTGGGTCGGTGCATATCAGCGACCATCGACACCGTCCAGGATGCAACGAACCTTATCGCGCGTGCGCTGCGAACAGGTTGGGTCTTCCAACATCGCCTCGAAGCCCGCACTGGTCAATCCGGCCGGTAGCGTCGCCAGACTTTCCAGCACTGCATCGCGATAACGCCGTGTCGTGTTGGAGCCTTTCACAGTGCGCAACTCGCAGAACAGCAGCCGCGCGCAACCGTCGTTATCGAAGCCATGGAGCGCCTCTGCGATCGCAGTCCGCCATGCCCAATCATCCTGAGCGCCCGCCAGCAGCCCCATCAGAAAGATGCCGGCCTCGATGCGTCCGGCATGCTGCATCACCCCTAGAAGGCGCACCGCCTCCCGGCATTCGCGTTTGTCGCGGCTGAGCGCGCGCGCCAGGGTCGAGTCGAGGGGCAGGTTCTCAGGCAGGAATTGCCCGCGCTCGTTCATCCAAGGCGGCCGGCTACCCGGCGGAAACTTAAGCCCCATATTAGAATCTCATCTCCACTATTTCTTGTTTGACCTTTCCTTCGCGATCGTCAGCCGCGTCTCTTGGATCCGCGGCGAGCCGATGGGGACACGATAGAAAGCTTGGTCCCGGTCACGGCACGAGCCCCTTCGCCATACGGCGGGATCGCTACGTGCAGCGCGCAATATATGTAGAGGTCGATTTCACCGCCCTCGTTTCCAAAATAGCCTGTAGCGCTGTACTCACACGCGTGGAGGTGCGAGAGCGCGGGCAAGTCAGGATCCACAGCTTGGAGCCGGCCTTCGTTTGCCCCGGGGTACATCGTGGGCTGTCCATTAAAATGCGGCGGCGGATCCACCCAAACAACATCGAAGTCTCCCGCATCATCGGAACTCGCCCGGACGTCCAGCGCTTCTTCGAGATCCCACGGGGACATCCGGTCATCCAACGCAGCCCGTTCCCGCTGGGTTGGGAAATGATCGAGCTGCCAAGTTTCGTCGGCGCAGGTTTCGATCATGTAAGGACAGAGAGTGACCTCCAGCCCCTCCGCCATGGCTGCCGCCGCCACGACGTGATCACGACCCTTCAGAGAGGACACGGTTTGACGGGAGATCGGTCGCTGCTTGCGCTGGAAGCGTGCGTCTTGGTGGTACAGATGGGAGCAGGGGAAGGCGATCGTCCCACCCCTGGCCAGGAACCGGCGATCGTCTAACAAGGCACGAAGCTTTTGCGGCACGAGGGTGTTCAGCGCCTCGCGGCCGGGCACGGCACTCCGCCCGATGTTGGCGCCGCGCCGGATCAAGTAGGTCAACGTCACGCGCAGGCCTCCCCAAACCTGCTCGATCTGATGGTCGACGTCGCCGAAGAAGGCAGCCCAGTGAATGCGCGTCGGCTCGGATTGCTCTCTGATCGCGTCGCTCCAGTCATAGGTCTGAAAGACGCCATGGTGCTTGACGACAAACGCTCCGTTCGAAAACTGGGCCGGAAGGCACACGACAAGGGTACCGAGCATGTCGCTGCCGCGCGGGGTGTCCTTGTGCGGCACAAAGTGGCCCCCTCTCCCATAGACATTGAGGTTGTATAGCTCCGCGGTAAGCGCGTCGGGGACATGAGGCACCAACTCGCGGCGGATCTGTTCCAGTATGCCCGCCGCTGCGGGGTCGAAGTGAGGGACAGAAAAGGCGCCACCTTCAGCCTTGATCTGCAGCGCATCGCGAACGGTGCGATCGTACCGCGTCTTACGCCCCATACCGAACGCCGCCGCCGTGCAGCGTTCGACCAGCGGCCGGAGAAGCTGCTCCTGTTCGAAGGTGTTTTTCGCGCGATGCACAGCGATTTGGTTATTGTCTGGGAAACACAGGGTGACCACCTGCGCGGGCACGAGCGTACCGCCGCACGTGAACGGTGCGCGCAGGCCATGCACTGCGTGGCGGAGACCTTCCAACAGCTCTCGCGCGTATTTCGTACTGCTGGTTGTTGCCAAGGCTTAAGGGCCCCCTCGCTTCTTCTATACTCTACCGTGAGTGCTTCAACGAAACGACTCGGCGCGGAGAACCGGCGGCCGCGCGCGCCAGCGAGCCGGTGCAGTGGACCGGTCGAGTTCACCAGGGTGTTGCCAGCGGGCCTGCTACCGAAGGATCGCAGTTTCTCCCGAAGCGTACACCAGGGTCAGCTCCTTCGTGAATCTCTCACGCTCCCGCCGAATGATAGTCCCATCTTCCTCCGTTTCCTCGGAGCGGTCGACAACCTTGACCGCCTGCCACGTTGCAACATGCAGGTCCTTGCCTGAACCGAAGACCCCATTCAACATGCCGCTTACGGCGCATAGCGCCACGTGGCCGCCATGCAGAGGCGTCAACGGGCGACCCTTGAATGTGGCCGGCTCGGGAAAGAGGATTCGAGCAGCTTGGCGGTAGGCCGAAGAGCGCGGAAGCAAGTCCTCAATCTCGTCGAGTGGAAGGCCGCGATATTCCAGCTTGGCTGGGCCGCTTTCGGGAACCCCGTATAACGGCGTGCTAACGTCGCCCAGGGGAGCAAGTTGCTCATAATTTCCTCCGATGTTTGCGAACTGCGCGCGTCGCGCGACAATATCGTCGTCCCTCAACTGCTCGCGTTCCCGGCGGCTGCGGCGCGTCGCCAAGACCACCACCTGCCGGTAGCGCACGGACTCTGGGTCAGTCAGTCGAAAGACCCGGGTCGCCTTAAAATGCGAGGCGAGGATCTCGCCGCATTCGCGGACATGCGCCGCCGGGACCACAAGGACCACAACACCCCCGGCCTTCAGCCAGCGGTACGTGTGCGCGAGGAACACACGTTCCGTGCGCTCGCTTCGAGTTTCGCCAGCGGTCCAGTCGTAAGGCGGATTCAAGAACGCCAGTCCGCAGGATTCGACGGGGCAGTGTACGTCGAGGCAGTCGCCATGAATTATCTCATCGACAACAGCGGCGGCTTGTTCCGCGCGATACGCATCCAACTCGATTCCGTACCGGCGCGCGCACGATTCTCCGGTAATGGTTAAGAACGCGGCTCCGTCCCCGATGCAGGGATCGATCGCGGAGAACGGCGAATCTGGATAGCGCAGGCAGGCCCTGATTCGCCGGGCCTCGGTAAGAGGCAGCGGGAAGAATCCGAGCCGGAGCTTTCCTTGAATCCTCATGGATGTTCCTTTCCGATATCGGCTTGACGGCTATCCGCCAATGGCGGATAATTGAAGCAAGTGGAGCTGATCGAAACTTCCACCTTTACGAGGCAGATCATGGCTCTGCTCAGCGATGAAGATTACGGGGTGTTTCAGTCCCGGCTGGCAGCGAATCCAGGTCTCGGCGCTCTCATCAAAGGTGGCGGCGGAATACGCAAGATTCGCGTCGCGGTTGGTTCGCGCGGCAAGCGTGGGGGCGCCCGTGTCATTTACTACTGGGCGGTCCGAAGAGACCTGATTCTGTTGCTCTATGCGTACCCGAAGAACGTGTCGGCCAATCTGACACCGAAGCAGGTGGCGCAACTTGCCAACGTAGTCAAGGAGGAGTTCAGGGATGAAACCGAAAATGTTTGACGAACTGCTGGCAAGCGTGCGCGAAGGCGGAGCGATTCTCCGTGGCCAGAAGAACCCCTCGCGCCGGTTTGAAGTCGGTCCTTCTGGGATACGGGCGATTCGCGAACGAACCAGCCTCTCGCAATCGGAGTTCGCGCGCTTGATTGGCGTCAGCGTGAAGACCTTGCAGAACTGGGAGCAGGACCGCCGCCGTCCAACCGGGCCGGCAGCTGCGCTGTTGAGGATCATCGCACACGAGCCACGGCTGGCGGTGAGGGCTATTCATCAGACCTAAGTCTCGGCACGCCGACTGTTACGCGAGGTCATACTTCTTCGCTCTTGTCAGCGAGATTCAGTTTGAACTGCCATCCCTCAAAACTCATCAACATACGGCCAAGTTCGTCCCAGGTGATCTCACGGCCGTCGATAATGAGAAGCGGCACGCGACCATCGTGATCGCGATCCGACTCCACCATTCCTTGAACGACGCGATGATCCGCGATGTGCAATCCAAACTCATCGTCCACGAGATGTTTGGTGGACAAGGCGCGGCGCATCTTCGCGATCAATCGCCCGAGCAGCACCAACAGATCGTCATTCGGCTCACCGATGATCTGGAAATGGTAGCCAGCCGGAGAGCCATCCCGAAGTTCGAAGGCGTCGAGAGCTACTCCCGGTCCGAACAGGTGGGTGCGAAAGTGAAACTCGTGGACATTCCCCGCGCAATCGACGAGACCCACCGGTTGGAACTTCGCATGTTCGAATCCCTCCAGACCCGCTGCCTTGGCCACCACATCATTGAGGCATTGGCCGCAGAGGCGTCTGTATCCTCCTTCAATAGAGCCGTAGTTGACGATCTCGTAGCCCGGGGTGGTCTGGCGACAACCGTCGCAACGGATTTGTTGGCTTTGCGTGAACTCGCCTGGTTCCATTTTCACTGAGCATAGCAGAAGGGTATGGCGTGCCGATCGCAGGCTTTGTCTTAATGGCATCTACCGCCAACGTTATACCAATGTGGGTATAATGAACCGAGATGGACAAACCTCCGTCACTGAAACCGCTGTACTGGTTGGGGAGTTCCAAGCGGGACTTGCTTTCTTTGCCCGGCCCGGTGGAAGACCTCTTTGGATATGCTCTTTACCTTGCCCAGGATGGCAGGAAGCATGAGCAGGCCAAGCCCCTCAAAGGCTTCGGCTCCGCTGGTGTCCTGGAGGTTGTCGAGGATTGGGATCGAAGTACATATCGAGCCGTCTACACCGTACGGTTCGAGGGCGTGGTGTTCGTGCTGCACATATTCCAGAAGAAGTCCAAGCGCGGGGCGGCCACGCCCAAGGCCGATATCGATCTGATCCGCGAGCGTCTCAAAGTAGCGGAGCAGTTCGCCAAGGAGCTATCGCGATGAAGAAACAGCGAGTCGTGCGGGGCATTCCTGTCGAGGAAGGTTCAGGGAATGTGTATACCGATCTCGGGTATCCGGACAGTGAGAGCATGCTGGTAAAGGCCC